>NZ_JAFEMR010000004.1:0-250302 GCF_016892495.1 Bacillus sp. RIT 809
AACAGTAAATTGTTAGCGTCCTTTTTATTATGATGCAATCTCACCAGTTTTTACAGCATCTTGATTGTACGTATCCTGATCTAATTCACCAAGCCATTTACTAGAAATAAGACCTGCTGTCATAGAACCACTTACGTTAAGAGCAGTACGACCCATATCGATTAATGGTTCAACTGAGATAACAAGAGCGACAATGCCGATTGGTAAGTTCATTGTAGATAGTACGATTAACGCTGCGAATGTTGCACCGCCACCAACGCCGGCAACACCGAATGAGCTAATAGCAACGACAGCGATTAAAGTTAAAATGAATTGTGGTTGTAATGGATCAATTCCTACAGTTGGAGCGACCATCATAGCAAGCATCGCTGGATAAATACCTGCGCAACCGTTTTGACCGATAGATACCCCAAAGGATGCAGCGAAGTTAGCGATTCCTTCAGAAATACCAAGTTTTTCTTTTTGTGCTTCAATATTTAATGGCATTGCACCAGCACTAGAGCGAGATGTGAATGCAAATGTTAATACAGGGAAAACTTTTTTCAAATATTGAATTGGATTTAAACCAGATAATGCGATTAATAATAAGTGAATGATAAACATTACGATAAGAGCTACGTAAGAAGCTAACACGAAGTTACCAAGTTTTAAAATAGCATTTATATCGCTACCAGCAACTGTCTTTGCCATAAGAGCTAATACGCCGTATGGAGTCAGGCGTAAAATTAACGTTACCATACGCATTACGATTGCATATACAGCATCAAGCATCTTCTTAAATAGCTCTGCTTGTTCTGGATGCTTTCTTTTTACACCGAGAAAGGCAATACCGATAAATGCTGCAAATATTACAACAGAAATTGTTGATGTTGGACGAGCACCTGTTAAATCAAGAAACGGATTTGTAGGCAACAGTTCTAATAATTTGTCTGGAATTGTTGTCTTTTCAATAGAAGTAAATCTTTCTTCTACTAATTTCAGACGAGCGGATTCTGCATCACCTTGTTGTAATCCTGTTGCTGATACATCAAATCCTGCGCTTGCAGCTATACCGACAGCTGCGGCAATTCCTGTAGTAAGAATTAAAATTCCGATAATAAGACCACTGATTTTACCAAGGTTTTTCGTTAATTGTAATTTTGTAAATGCTGAAATAATAGATACTAAAATAAGTGGCATAACGATCATTTGAAGTAACTTCACATAACCGTTACCAATTAAACCGAACCAGGTATTTGATTCGATAATTACTTTAGAAGTAGGCTCATAAATAAATTGTAATATAAGACCGAAGATAATTCCGACTCCTAAAGCAGTAAATACACGTCTATTAAAAGATACATGCTTACGTTGCATATAATACAATACGCCAACTAAAATGAGCATGACTGTGATGTTAATTCCGACAAGCAGTGTATTCATGTTAATTCCCCCTAATTCCAATGTGTTATATAGAATATAAGGTAATAAAACCTATAAGTCAACTAGGGAATTGCGGAATTAAAAAAAAGATGGCAAATTGCCATCTTTTAATGTCCAGCTCCAGGGACAAGTAAAAATGTTGTGTACCATGTAAATCCGATGAAGAAAACGGTTAAATATGCCCCGAATACGTATATATACATACGCTCTGTTAATTTTAAATAACTTAAAAGTACGAAGAATCCTGTTTGTCCTAAAAATAGTAGTGCGGCCGAATGCATATCCCCTACGTAAAACATAACCGAGAAAATTCCAGTCCAAAAGCCGAGAACGCGAAACATGCGCTCCATGCCATCTCCCTCCTTTTCTAGAAAAAGTAAAACCTCTCTTCATTATAGTTTATTTTTCATACTATTGTAAATATTCGTTCATATAAAAGAGAAGAAGCCAATTATAATAATTGACTTCTTATAAGATAGAAAATTAAATTTGCACTTTATAGTTACAAGATTTGCATCCATCTAGTAGACTATCGTTTCGTGTTAATTCCACGTTCGGGAATAGGATTTCAAAAATCCCCTTCATCATATCTCCGTGCATATTACAAATTTCAGTCGGATGATGCGCAGCAACTTCTTTAAATGGGCAATTGTGTACATCATAGAAAATTTTTGTGCCATCTGTACTTAATTCAAAAGCAGGAGATAAACCAGCTGTTGAGAATGCTTCTTTTGCGATTAGCATTTTTTGTTCTATCGTCAATGCTTCTGCACTTACATTTAAGCGATGCATATGTTGTTGCATTAATTCTTTGCCGAATTGTTTCCCTGTTTCATATAGCGCTTTTTCACCAGCGCTACCTAAGCTTAGCAGTGAATTAAATGCTATCTGCGCTAATAATTGATAATCGCGAAATGGGAATTGTAACTGGATGACATCTTGAGACAAGACGTATAGTCTGCTTGGTCTGCCGCCTTTCCCAGTTTTTTTTGTTTCTGATTTGAGCATATTAACATCTTCTAATTTAGATAAATGTAAACGCGCTACGTTTGGATGAATGTTAAACTCATCTGCAATTTCTTGTACAGTTACGTAATTATGCTTTTGCGAAATATATTTATAAATATAATAACGAGTAGGGTCAGATAATACACCTGTAATTTTTAAAGCTTGTTCCATTAGGATCTCCACCTTTATCACTTTATCCAAGATATTAACATTATAATACAGATAAACTTCCATATAGGTAATTTCAGACAATAATTCGGAAATTGTTCATAATTTCACAAACATATTTTTCCTTTTTCTCTTAGTGAAAATACAAAATCTCTAATTTTTCTTGTGCATTTTTTCATGATATATACATAGTGAGGAGGGAAACTTGATGAATAGTGTCGAGCTTTTTGCAAATATGATTATGAAAGAAGCTTGTAGGGTGCAAGCATCAGACTTACATATTGTGCCCAGGCAAAAGGATGTGGCGATTCAATTACGTATAGGGAAAGATTTAATTACGAAACGGTGTATTGAAAAGGAATTTGGAGAAAAGCTTGTTTCGCACTTTAAGTTTTTAGCATCAATGGATATAGGAGAGAGGAGAAAGCCTCAAAATGGTTCATTATATTTGCAAATTGATGGATCAGAAGTGTATTTACGCCTTTCAACACTTCCAACAGTATATCAAGAAAGTCTAGTTATTCGCCTCCATTTACAAGCATCTGTTCAGCCGTTGTCTCATCTTTCGTTATTTCCAAGTACAGCGGAAAAATTACTCTCTTTTTTAAAGCATTCTCATGGGTTACTCGTATTTACTGGGCCGACTGGTTCTGGAAAAACAACGACAATGTATGCGTTATTAGAAGTAGCAAGAAAAGGAGAAACACGTCGCATCGTTACGCTGGAAGATCCAGTTGAGAGAAGAAAAGACGGTTTATTACAAATTCAAATAAATGAAAAAGCTGGTATCACATATGAAACGGGATTAAAGGCTATTTTGCGTCACGATCCAGATATTATTTTAGTTGGCGAAATTCGTGATGAAGAAACAGCAAAAGTAGCTGTAAGGGCCAGTTTGACGGGACATTTAGTGATGACAACCTTGCATACAAATGATGCGAAAGGAGCGATACTACGATTTATGGATTATGGTATTACAAGGCAAGAAATTGAACAATCATTATTGGCTGTAGCTGCTCAGCGACTCGTTGAATTAAAATGTCCGTTTTGCAGAGGGAAGTGTTCAACTTTATGTAAATCAATGAGGCAAGTGAGGCAGGCAAGCATTTATGAACTGTTATATGGATATGAATTAAAACAAGCGATTAAAGAAGCAAGTGGAGAACATGTTACGTATCACTATGAAACGTTGGAATCGTCGGTGCGAAAAGGGTATGCTTTAGGCTTTTTAGAAGAAGATGTATATGTTTAAGAGAAAATGGAGTTTAAGTGATCAAGTATTATTATGGAAAAGATTAAGTGATTTATTAGAGAAAGGTTACTCACTTTTACAGGCGTTAGAATTTTTGCAGTTTCAACTACCGTTAGGGAAGAAATTACAGTTACAGCATATGATCGAGGGATTGAAAAATGGACAAAGTTTGCATGCTTCTTTTCATCAATTAATGTTTCATCCGGAGGTGTTAAGTTATTTGTTTTATGCAGAGCGACACGGTGATATTTCTTTTGCTTTGCAACAAGGGAGTGCACTTCTTTACAAGAAGGATAAATATAGGAAAGATATGATGAAAGTAATGCAATATCCTATGTTTTTATCATTTTTTTTAATGATTATGCTTTCTGTTTTTAACCTCATTTTATTGCCTCAGTTTGAAATGATGTATAGTTCTTTACGTTCTACAGCACCACCACTTACGGAGCAAATTTTAGTTGCAATTAAATTATTACCCTACTTCATTTATATCATTTTTCTTATCGTTATAACGGGATTTAGTTTATATATATTTTATTTCCGAAAACTTCCGCCTACTCAGCAGGTAAAGATTATGATCCGTATTCCCCTTATGAAAACATTTTCTATTTTAAATCATTCGCATTATTTTTCCGCTCAATTAAGTGGTTTATTACACGGTGGATTGTCAGTGCACGAAGCATTAACAATAATGATGAAGCAAAAGTATCATCCATTCTTTCAGTATGAAGCAGCCCGAATTGAGCGGCAATTAATTGCAGGAGAACCGTTACAATCTATTATTGATAAAAGCGGTTATTATGAGAAAGAACTTTCTTATATCATTACGCATGGACAAGCAAACGGTAATTTAGCAAATGAGCTTGGTGATTACAGTGAGCACATTATTGAAAAGGTAGAACAAAAAATTAAACGTATGTTATTTGTGATTCAACCCATTTTATTTACATGTCTTGGGGTTATAGTCATTCTGATGTACTTAGCGATGATTATGCCGATGTTTCAAATGATGAATTCAATTTAGGGGGGATTTACATGCAGAATGAGGAAGGTTTTACTCTTTTAGAAATGTTATTAGTTATGGTTGTCATAACTGTATTATTACTATTAATTATTCCAAATGTAGTTACACAGCGCTCATCCGTGCAAGGAAAAGGATGTGCAGCCTATGTGAAATCTATAGAAGCACAAATACAAGCATATCAATTGCAACATAATAAGATTCCATCAATAGAGGAACTTGAAACAGGAAAGTATATTACTTCTAAAACTTGTCCGAAAGGTGAACCAATCCATATTTCCGATGATGGCACAGTATCAGCCGGGAAATCGTGAAACAAAAAGGTTTTACTCTTTTAGAAATGCTACTTGTCTTATTTGCTATTTCTGTACTGAGTGTTGTTACGCATTTTAACGTTACTTCGTTATATGAAAAACAAAGAGCCGAGCAGTTTTTGAAACAGTTTTCAAATGATATTTTGTATATGCAGCAGTTGGCGATTAAGCGTCAAAAACATTATACGTTACGCTGGTTTAAAGGGAAACAGATGTATTATATTTCGGAATCGGAGACGGGCTTTTTAATTGTTAAGAGAGAATATGATAAAGATGTCCAAATTGATTTGCATACCTTTCCGAATCCGATGACATATAATCCGAGCGGGAATATTAATAGAGGTGGTACGATTTTACTTTCCTATCGAGGGTATAAATATGAGATTGTATTTCAGCTTGGCAGAGGGAGATTTACGTATCGTGAAGTGTCAAAAAGGATCAGTAATGGTTGAAATGGTTGTAGCGTTAAGTTTAATAATGATGGCGGTATCGTTATTGCTCCCGCAAACATTATTAATTATGCAAGAAAGAAAAAATATAAAAATGAGCTATAAAGCATTAATACTATTAAAAAAAGAAGCGACCTTATTTATGTATGAGAATGAGGAAAAGCGAGAAAAAGAGCAAGTCATAAAAGGAATTGTATATTACACATATTGGAGAGGAGATGAGGTTTGTACGATGTGGAAAGATATGAGAGGAAAAGCGATGGAGCAATGCCTTTATGCAGAGAAAAGGTAAAAAGGAAGCAGGATTTACGTTAATAGAAATGATTGCATGTTTGTTGCTTTTATCAATGTTCTTTTTACTTTTACCACGTCTTCATATTATGGGAATAGAAAATACACATTCAAAAGGATTAAATGAATGGGAGTGGGATGTGTTTTTAGGACAAATGCAATTAGAGTTTCGTGAAGTATTAAGTGGGAGGAAGATAGCACTAGAAAATGATGAACATATTTTGCGCTTCCAACTTCGTAATGGCGATGAGGTGACGTATGAAAAAGTGAATAGTAATTTAATAAGAAAAGTAAATATGCGCGGAAGGGAATCTATATTGCAAAGGATTGAAGCGATTTCGTATAAATTAACACCTCATTTGCTCTATATATATGTGAAAGATATAAGTGGTGAAATATATGAAGGCGTGGCTGTACGCTATAGTGAAATTGAGATAGAAACATGAGAAAACAAGATGGATTTGCAATGCCAGGAACAATTATTTTTCTTATTTTATTCATTTCTTTTTTGATGTACGAAACGAATATGTTACTTTTGGATAAAAAATTTTATTCTGAAATAGAACAAAGTTTTTTTATGGAGGAACTTATTGATCGAGCTATTTCAGATATAAAAAGAGACTTACAGCAAAAAGAAAAAGAGGATGTTTTTTTATTTCAGTATGAAAGAGGAGAAGGGAGTGGAAAGTACGTCTTTGAAAATGATGTTATTAACATTTCATTGCAATGTGTTACAAAAAAGAGAGTTTTCTACAAAGTGAGCTTTCGCTATAGGAAAAGGGATAATAAAATATTGGATTGGGTAGAAGGATAATGTGTAAAATACGCGGGGGAGAAGCATTAATTTCCAATGTGTTGAGAGTCAATTTTTTTGTGGAAAGGGATAAAAAGGATAGTTAAAAGTTTAAATTTTCTCAAAAAAGAGAAAGGTAGAAAGAATATGATATATTCATGCTATCCAATCATTTTTTCTAGGGAGATAAGGAAATGACAACTAACAATCAAATAGATGAAAATAAGGAACAAACTATTTTTGATCATAAAGGAAATACGATTATGACAGAAGATAGGGAAATACAAATTATTTCAAAATTCGAAGAACCCCTTATTGTCGTATTAGCAAATGTATTAAGTGATGAAGAATGTGATGGATTAATCGAATTTTCTAAAAATAAAATAGAGCGGTCTAAAATTGGTTCATCACGTGATGTAAATGATATTCGAACGAGTAGCGGTGCATTTTTGGAAGAGAATGAACTAACTTCGAAGATTGAAAAACGAATTTCATCTATCATGAATGTTCCTGTAGCGCATGGAGAAGGATTGCACATTTTAAATTATGAAGTGGATCAAGAATATAAAGCGCACTATGATTATTTTGCGGAACATAGTAGATCAGCTGCTAATAATCGTATAAGTACTCTTGTGATGTACTTAAATGATGTAGAGGAAGGCGGGGAGACATTCTTTCCGAAATTAAATCTTTCTGTACACCCTAGAAAGGGAATGGCAGTATACTTTGAGTATTTTTATCAAGACCAATCACTAAATGAGCTTACGTTACATGGAGGAGCACCTGTAACGAAAGGCGAGAAATGGGTTGCAACGCAGTGGGTGAGAAGAGGTACTTATAAGTAAAAGTGAGCCAGCTTGTTTGATTGCGAGAAAATAGGGAGTATGTTACGTTTTGTTCTTCATTTCATAAGAAGAACAAAACGTTTTTTTATTAAATAAAGTAGCATCTTTCGTTATAATAACAAATAATAACGGATGATTGAGAGGAACGAAAATGAAATCTATATACATAACCGGCTATATGGGAGCTGGGAAAACAACAATTGGAAAAGCGTTAAGTAAAGAACTCCATATGGAAGTTGTAGATACAGATCAAAAAATCGAAGAGCAGAAAGAGAAAGCGATTCGGCATATTTTTGCAGAAGAAGGCGAAATGGTTTTTCGCGAATATGAAAGTGAAATGTTACGTTCACTACCGTTTCAGAATGTAATTATTACAACTGGTGGAGGAATTATTGAACGAGAGGAAAATCGAAAGTGGATGAAGGAAAATGGAACTGTTGTGTATTTATATTGCGATCCACATGTAATTGCAGAAAGGCTTCGGGAAGATACGACACGTCCACTATTTCAGAAGAAAGATATAGCTGCATTTGTAACGAAATTTGAATCGCGCCGAGCTTATTATGAAGAGGCTGATATTCATATCGATACGACAAATAAGTCGGTGAAGCAAATTATGAATGAATTAAAGCAAAAGATTAATGAATAAAAAAGTGGACATACTAATCAAGTAGAGGTGATGATAATATGTCTACTAATGATTATGTACGCTTTGTGACACAGCAATTTGTGTCATATATGGATGCTCCAAAAGAGGATCGAAAACAACAGAAACAACAACGTCGTGCGGAGAAAGAGCCATTCTTAAATAAATGGTTTGGTGTTATGCCACTGAGCGCTGCTTTGTTTTATCGAAATGTAAAAAATAAAAGAAAAAAATCAAGCTAACTTTTTCGTAATATGTTTAGCGAAACCAAAATCCCCTAGTATAACAAGATGCTAGGGGATTTTGGTTTATTGCACAGATTCTTTTTCTTCAGTAACCGCATGTATTTTATTGTTTACCCATACAAATCCAATTCCGATACAAATAGAAATGCCCCACCCAACAGCGGTCATAATAGCTCTCATTTCACCATATCCATCTACACCGAAAACAGAGATGAAATAGATTTTCAAGAAACTTTTTAATATAAATTGAAGACCGAAAAATAGTGTTAAATATTGCAGTGCTGGATATATGCGACTATCCCGGTAAAGCTCACGACTTTTATCGCGGTCATGGCCTTGCAGCGCTGCGATATCCGCTGCGAAATATAACATAAGTGGTTTTTTTATAAAGATTGTACATATAACGATGCAGCCAAGTACGATATGATAATATGCATCATTCCATAGCATTCGTTCCGCTGATCCAGATATTAAGTCTACCGCTGTATTAGAAATAAGTGTAATTAAAATAAAGAACCCTGTAACGTTAAGCTGTTTTTCTTTTTTAAAGGTATACAGTGTATAAATAATCCCCGGAACAGAGGAAATTAACATTGCGTAATAAGGATCGATATAAGGTTTTGCAAATTTCCAAATGAGGAATGGGAATACGAGATAAAAGACAAGATCTAATATAGCTTTTTTATTTTGATTCATACATGGCCTCCTTAAGTCATACATATATTTTATAATATAATTTCTGAAAATTGTATAAGGTTAATGAAAAAAAAGAAAAGTAGATGTTTAATAGATTAAGAAATTGCCCCTAGCGTAGTAAGTTTTTTTAGTATATAATAAAGGAAACGCTTTCATTTTTTTACTTTGTTCACAAAATGGACGGAAAATCACATATTTACTATTGATATGTTGCTTTATAATGAAACTAATTAAATATACATGCATACAATATTGTGAAATAAATAACATAAATAACATAAATAATCTATATAAATGTAAACGTTATCAAAGAGAGAGGTGGAGACAATGAGTAAATTTTTCTTCAATCATAATCCAGCAACATTAGAGGATGGAAGACTTGTTAAGTATGCTGAAATTATTTATGGAGAAGGTGGCCGTTCTGTATTAGAAAATTTAATGGTGAAGGCATCTATCAGATTGCGTGATCGTTATCCGAATAAATCTGACGAACAGATCTCGAACCTCGTAAATCAAGGCATCCATGATATGTTTCAAAAATACGTGAATGAGTAAGAGCAGCTACTGGCTGCTCTTATTTTTTTGTATAAGGATTGTGCTTTTAGCTGAAAATAAAGGTGCATTCTGAAGTGTGTAAAAAGGAGGGGAAAAGATGAGCAATGGAATTGGTCGTTCAAAAGAAAATCTTCCAACTGATGCAAATCATGTAAGCGCGAAGGACCGTGCAAATCAAAAACGTATGACAGAGAAAAAACAACAAGAGCGTAATGACGATAGAGAATAGGATGGAAAAACATCTTAAAGAAAGCTCCTTCAACAGTTGAAGGAGCTTTCTTTAAGATAGAAAATGATTTGCGGTAACATAAAAGAGACCGCCGTTTATAATTTGTATTGTAATACGTGGTTCGTATTGTTCTTGTAATGCTTGCTTTTCAATTTCATAGCTTTCTGGAAGTTCATCGCTATCTTCGTAAAATCGATTTAAAAGGTCTAAATCGTGATTCCAACGCACTCTCGCTTCTTTTGCCCACGTGTGGTCATCTTCAGCAATTATACTTTTTAAAGCATCCTCTATACGTTGTAAGCCACTTTGTGGCTTAATGATAGGTGAGAGCGTAAAACAAAAATCAGGTATTTTCGGTGTGAGTTTGATCTCTGCTAAAGTGTCATGAAAGTTTGCAAGCATTGTCCCGGAAATAAGATGAATACCGATGGAATGAAGTATGTCTTTTTTTCGGTCGCATTGATAAGATACTTTTATATTTACACCAAGCCAAGGGTGAAGAGGGGTATGAGTTGCCCCGCTATGTTTCACTTCCTCATATAAACGTATGTATGAGCCTAGTTCTTTTGTCGTTTCAAATATTTGATGCAAACGTGGTGAACCGTAATGAATAAGTTCACCGTCGTTTTCTTCGTTTTCCGGATTTGTAATAAGAGTAAGGCGCATCGGGTTCGGAACGCCTCCTGTTTTTTCAAGATAGTGCCAATAGAAAGGGCGGTTCATTAATAATTTATCCATTTCAATTGTTAACTGCACGTCTAATAGGTGAGGGGAACGTTCTAAAATTTCGCAGTTATTCGCCTCAAAAAAGTTGTATAAGTAATTATGAATTTCATTTTGCTGCATAGTCCTGCACCTCTGCTTCATTGCGCTTCGCAAAATCGATAATAGATGTTAAATTTTCCATCTTGATTCGAATTTCACCTTCGCTTTTTGACTGCGCGAAAATCTCTTGAATATGTGCATCAATATTTTTCATGTTGATTCTCGTTAAAATTTCATCGAGTTCACCGATTACACGTTCAAATAAATTAATTTTTTCATATAGTAGTTTTAAAATGTGCTCTTCAACAGTATGCTTTGTTGCTAAGTTATAAATATGAACATCATTTTTTTGTCCAAGGCGGTGAATACGTCCAATCCTTTGCTCAAGTCGCATTGGATTCCACGGTAAGTCGTAATTAATCATATGGCTACAAAATTGTAAGTTAATTCCTTCACCACCAGCTTCGGTCGCAATTAATACTTGGGCATGAGTTTGGAAAAGCTCCTTCATCCAATCTTTTTTCCCGCGCTTAAATCCACCGCGAAATGGGACAGAGGAAATGCCATGTTGTTGTAAGAACCATTGTAAATACATTTGTGAAGCTCTATATTCAGTGAAAATAATGACTTTATCGTCAACTTCTTTTATAAGCTCTAGTGCTTTATTTGCTTTGGAGTTGAACGGAATATGATTAATTTTATCCATCAGCACATCAATATGTGGGTCCTTTATGTAATGCTCATTTTCTTTCTGCCGTTTTTCTACATGTTTTTTTAATGAATAGTAAACAGCTTCCCGACTACTACATGCTTCCCGTTTTAAAGTTAAGGATGAGAAAGCAGATGTAAAGGCATTTTGTTCACGCCAATTTTCAATTTCATTATACAAAGCTTGTTCTTCTTCATTAAATTCAACGAAGATTGTTCGTACATGCCTCTTCGGCCAATCAATGCCAGTGTTATGGCGTCTATTTCGAACCATTACTTTATTGATAAGAGCTTTTAAATCTTCATCGGATTCAGTGGAACGATTTTTTGAAGCATAATATTCTTCAAAATTAGATTGATTGCCTAAATGACCTGGTTTTAATAAAGAAACGAGGTTGAAGATTTCATCAATTTTATTTTGAACAGGAGTTGCGGTTAGTAATAAACAAAACTTCTTTTTTAATCGCTGTGCAAATTCATAGTTTTTTGTTTTATTGTTTTTTAGTTTATGTGCTTCATCGATAATAATAAGGTCATACTCTAGGTTTAAAACGATATCGCGATGCGGTGAACGTTTCGCAGTATCGATTGATGAAACGATGACATCAGCTTGTTCCCAAGAATAACTTTTCTTTTGAGCGACCGCAGGAATAAAAAATTTTGTGTTAAGTTCATATGCCCACTGAGATACGAGAGAAGCTGGAACGAGAATGAGTACCTTTTTTACAAGTCCTCGAACCATGTATTCTTTTAAAATAAGTCCAGCTTCAATCGTTTTTCCAAGTCCAACTTCATCTGCTAGAATCGCTTTACCATTCATTTGTTCAATGACATTTTGAGCGACCTCCAATTGATGCGGCAGCGGCGTGAAATGTGATAAATGTTTCGGTGCTTGCAATCCATCAAAAGTAGGAACGAGTAATGATTTCTCTGTTTTATAAGCTAAATGATATAAATCCCAATTTGTCCAAGGACCATCTTCATCAATTCTTGTTAAAAAATTGTTTTGCCACGTTCGATCTACGGAAATATCGACATTCATTAAGACTCTCCCACCTTTTATAAACTAAAGTGATTATTTTAAAAATCTTTATTATAAGCCTCGTAATAAGGCACTATCACAATTACTAAAAGTTAAAGAATAGGCAATGATTCAGGACTAAATCTCGAAAGTTGTATTTAATATGATTAAGAATAAAAAATTCTAAATTTTTTTTTATGCTAGAATATTGATGAAATATAGCGAATGATGTTAGGATAATGGTGTGAAATGTGTGGAATCTTTCGTATTTTATCCAAGAAAGTAACTTTTTATTTACGCTTTCATAAAAAAATATACTGAGATTCCGTATAACCTTATCTTTTCAGAATGAAAATGTTTAGATATGGGAAGCAACTTTTATTGATTTGTCAGAGCATAAGGGGGAAAGAGCATGATTACATTACAACGTACACCGTTATTTGATGTATACGCGAAGTATGGTGGGAAAACAATCGACTTCGGTGGTTGGGAATTACCAGTTCAATTTTCAAGCATTAAAGAAGAGCATGAAGCTGTACGTACAGAAGCAGGTTTGTTCGATGTATCTCATATGGGAGAAGTAGAGGTAAAGGGTGTAGATAGTTTAGCATTTTTACAACGTGTTGTTACAAATGACGTATCTACCTTAAAGGTAGGAGGCGCACAATATACAGCTATGTGCTATGAAAATGGCGGCACAGTAGATGATTTATTAATCTACAAACGTGGTGAAGAAGACTATTTATTAGTAATCAATGCATCAAATATCGAGAAAGATTACGAATGGTTAGCAAGTCATGTAATTGGCGATGCAAAGGTAGTCAATGTTTCTAGTGAAGTTGCGCAACTTGCAATTCAAGGACCAAAAGCACAAGACATTTTACAAAAAGTTGTGTCAGAAGATTTGAAAGAAATTAAGTTCTTTAAATTTAAAAACGATATTCTTGTAGATGGAATTCCTGCACTTGTATCTCGTACAGGTTATACAGGTGAAGATGGATTCGAAATTTACTGTAAGAGTGAAGATGCTGCAAAACTTTGGGTGAAACTTCTTGAAGTTGGAGAAGAAGATGGGTTAAAACCATGTGGCTTAGGTGCTCGTGATACACTTCGCTTCGAAGCAACACTTCCGTTATACGGGCAAGAGTTATCAAAAGATATTACACCGATTGAAGCGGGAATTGGCTTTGCGGTAAAACCAAATAAAGAAGCAGATTTCTTTGGGAAAGAAACGTTAAAAGAGCAAAAGGAAAACGGTGCATCTCGTAAATTAGTCGGCATCGAAGTAATCGAACGCGGTATTCCTCGTACGCATTACCCTGTATTTATAGGAGAAGAAAAAATCGGGGAAGTAACGAGTGGTACACAATCTCCAACGTTAAAGAAAAGCATTGGTTTAGCACTAATTGATGTGAAATACGCAACAGTTGATACAGAAGTAGAAATTGAAATTCGTAATAAACGCGTCAAAGCAGTAGTTGTTCCAACACCATTTTATAAACGTTCAAAGTAACGGGGAGAGGGGTAGATTTCATGTTGCATCGTTATCTTCCAATGACAGAAGAAGACAAAAAAGAAATGTTACAAACAATCGGCGTTCAGACGATTGATGAGTTATTCTCTGATATTCCAGAGAGTGTTCGTTTTAAAGGGGATTTAAAAATTAAAGAAGCAAAATCAGAGCCAGAGCTTTTAAAAGAGCTATCTCAAATGGCTAGCAAAAATGCGAACTTAAAAGAATACGCTTCTTTCTTAGGTGCAGGTGTATACGATCATTACGCTCCAGTAATTGTTGATCATGTAATTTCTCGTTCAGAATTTTATACAGCTTACACACCATACCAACCAGAAATTTCACAAGGGGAATTACAAGCAATTTTTGAGTTCCAAACAATGATTTGTGAATTAACAGGAATGGATGTAGCGAACTCTTCTATGTATGACGGAGGTACAGCATTAGCTGAAGCGGCAATGTTAGCAGCTGGTCATACTCGCAAAAAGAAAATTCTTGTGTCTAATGCAGTTCATCCAGAATCAAGAGCGGTACTTGAAACATATGCAAAAGGTCAAAATCTTGAAGTTGTTGAAATTGATCATAAAAACGGTGTAACAGATTTAGACGTATTACAAAGTGAAGTAGATGATACAGTTGCTTGCGTAATCGTTCAATATCCAAACTTCTTCGGACAAGTTGAAAAGTTAGCTGATATCGAAAAAATCGTTCATCAACAAAAATCATTATTTATCGTTTCTTCAAATCCATTATCATTAGGCGCATTAACACCACCAGGAAAATTTGGTGCTGATATTGTAATCGGTGATGCACAGCCATTTGGTATCCCAACGCAGTTTGGTGGACCTCATTGTGGTTACTTTGCAACAACGAAAGCATTTATGCGTAAAATTCCAGGACGTCTTGTCGGACAAACTGTAGATTCAGATGGTAAACGTGGATTTGTATTAACGTTACAAGCACGTGAACAGCATATTCGCCGTGATAAAGCGACGTCTAACATTTGTTCAAACCAAGCGTTAAATGCATTAGCAGCATCAGTTGCAATGACTGCACTTGGAAAACAAGGTGTGAAAGAAATGGCACGTCAAAATATTTCTAAAGCACAATATGCAAAGCGTCAATTCGAAGCGAAAGGCTTCACTGTAACGTTCGCTGGACCATTCTTTAATGAATTTGTTGTAGATTGCAAACGTCCAGTTAAAGAAATAAATGATGTATTAATACAAAAGAATATTATCGGTGGTTACGACCTAGGCCGTGATTATAAAGAGCATGAAAATCATATGCTTGTAGCAGTAACAGAGCTTCGTACAAAAGAGGAAATTGACACACTTGTAAACGAAATGGGGGCTATCCAATGAAGAACCAAGACCAAGCACTTATTTTTGAAGTGACTAAAGAAGGACGCGTAGGATATAGCTTACCCAAATTAGATGTAGAAGAAGTGAAATTAGAAGATGTATTTGAGAGCGATTATATTCGCGTTGAAGATGCAGAGCTTCCAGAAGTATCTGAACTTGATATTATGCGCCATTACACAGCGCTTTCAAACCGTAACCACGGCGTTGATTCTGGATTCTACCCACTTGGATCTTGTACGATGAAATATAATCCGAAAATTAATGAAAACGTAGCTCGCTTCGCAGGCTTTGCAAATATTCATCCACTTCAAGATGAAAAAACAGTGCAAGGTGCAATGGAATTAATGTACGACTTACAAGAACATTTAATTGAAATTACAGGTATGGATACTGTTACGTTACAGCCAGCAGCTGGTGCACATGGTGAATGGACAGGTTTAATGTTGATTCGTGCATATCATGAAGCAAATGGTGACTTTAACCGTACGAAAGTAATTGTTCCTGACTCTGCTCACGGAACAAACCCGGCGTCTGCAACAGTAGCTGGTTTTGAAACAATTACGGTGAAATCAAATGAACATGGTCTTGTTGACTTAGATGATTTAAAACGTGTTGTAAACGAAGAAACAGCAGCACTTATGTTAACAAATCCGAATACATTAGGCCTATTCGAAGAAAATATTTTAGAAATGGCAGAAATTGTCCATAACGCAGGCGGTAAATTATACTATGATGGTGCAAACTTAAATGCGGTATTAAGCCAAGCACGCCCAGGAGATATGGGATTTGACGTTGTGCATTTAAACCTTCATAAAACATTTACAGGTCCGCATGGCGGCGGTGGCCCAGGTTCTGGTCCAGTAGGTGTGAAAGCTGATTTAATTCCGTACTTACCAAAACCGATTTTGGAGAAAACGGAAAATGGCTATCACTTCAACTATGATCGTCCAGAAGCAATTGGGCGTGTGAAACCATTCTATGGTAACTTCGGAATTAACGTTCGTGCATACACATATATTCGTTCTATGGGTCCAGATGGACTACGTGCAGTAACTGAGTATGCTGTATTAAATGCGAACTATATGATGAGAAGATTAGCACCATTCTATGATCTTCCATTCGACAGACATTGCAAGCATGAATTTGTATTATCAGGTCGTCGTCAAAAGAAACTTGGTGTGCGTACATTAGATATTGCAAAACGTCTGCTTGATTTCGGTTACCATCCACCAACAATTTACTTCCCATTAAATGTGGAAGAATGTATTATGATTGAACCAACAGAAACAGAATCAAAAGAAACATTAGATGGTTTCATTGATAAGATGATTCAAATTGCTAAAGAGGTAGAAGAAAATCCAGAAGTTGTACAAGAAGCGCCACATACAACGGTAATTAAACGTTTGGATGAAACATTGGCTGCTCGTAAACCAGTTTTACGTTATGAAAAGCTAGCACCTGTACAAGTGTGATTGGAATAAAAAGAACTCGCTACATGCGGGTTCTTTTTTTTTTTTGCAACATTGGTGCGGCTAGAATGAAAAAATGTTGAAAATTTATATTTTTTGTTTCATATTGCTGTAAAGATGCGGTTTTATAGGTGATTTTGTTGAAAAAGTCGGTTTGATAAAAGTATTTATTTTTGTTAGAATTTTATTGAAATTAAGAAGATGCGATGAGGTAGAAATTACTCATTTTTATGTATATGTGAAAAAACGAGCAAGGCGGGGGTGGAAGCGTGGGATATAGATGTTATAGAATGGTATACCATCTAGAAAATGGAGAAACAATTAAAGATGTAAAAGAATTTTGTTACAGAGACCAAGGAAAAGTGTTAGAAAGAGTAGCGCACCGTGTAATGGATAATAGAGAAGTGACAGCGATTGATAAACAAGGAACAATCATTTCAATAGCGTGTGAGGACATTGTAAAGGTAGAACTTGATTACATAACAGAAAGTTAACCTTGAGTCATATCGAATTATTCGATACAATATACTGTTGAATGGTGAAGAGAGAAGAGAGGAGTTTATCATGGATAATACAAGACACTTTTATATGTTTATTTTAGCGTTTGTTCTTGTTGTGGCGTTAACGATTTATTTAATTGTTGATAGCAGCTGGTACAATACAGTTCATCCAGCATTCCTTCTTTTTATGTATGTAGGAATTGCGGTTGTTAGTTTCGGAATGAGAGACGAAATGTTAGATCGCTTTGAAAAGTGATACATATACGAAAGACCAACAGGAAAATGTTGGTCTTTTTTTCTTGCCAAAAATAGGATGTTGTGTATATACTGTGTATATAAGGTATATACAGTATATACACACTGGAGGAAAACATGAATATTATTATTTCGAATTCTTCCCAAGACCCTATTTATGTGCAAATAAGGAAACAATTAAGCCAGCTTATTTTAAATGGTGGTTTAAAGGGTGGAGACCAATTACCGTCTATTCGTAGCTTAGCGAAGGAATTACAAATTAGTGTAATTACAACGAAGCGTGCGTACGAGGAGCTTGAAAAAGAAGGATATATAGAAACTGTTGCTGGGAAGGGGACTTATGTTTCACGTGAAAATAATGAACTATTAAAAGAACAGCGGCTACGTCTATTGGAAAGTAAAGCGGAAGAGATTGTGAATGAAAGTAAAGTGTTGCAGCTTTCACTTGAAGAGTTGCAACAGATGATTGCGCGTTTATACAAGGGGGAATAAGAGATGTTAGAGCTAAAAAACGTTTGTAAAACTTATCAAGATTTCTCAGTGAAAAATGTAAGTTTTACATTGCCACGTGGATATATTATGGGATTTATCGGACCGAATGGAGCTGGAAAAAGTACGACGATCAAAATGATTATGAATTTAATCAGAAAAGAGAGCGGTGATATAAAAATTTTTGGTAAGGACAATAAGAAAGCCGAAAAGGAAATAAAACAAAATATTGGTTTTGTATATGATGAAAATCATTATTACGAAGATTTAACGTGTGAGCAAATGAAACGGATTATTGCACCGTTATATAAAAAGTGGGACGAAAAGCAGTATCAATCGTATATGCAGAGATTACAAGTTCCAACGTATAAAAAGATTAAAGAGTTATCCAAGGGGATGAAAATGAAATTTGCGATTGCAATCGCACTTTCACACCATGCGGAATTCATTATTATGGATGAACCAACAGCAGGGTTAGATCCAGTTGTTCGAAGTGAATTGCTTGATATGCTGCAAGAGATTGTGATGGAGGATGAAGTATCTGTCTTATTTTCCACACACATTACTACAGACTTAGAACGCATCGCGGATTACATTACGTTCATCAATGATGGAGAAATTATATTTACTGGTGAGAAAGATGAATTAATGGAGAACTACGTAATCGTAAAGGGAAGCAATGATTTATTAGATCGAGAAGGAAAAGAACTATTTGTTGGATTACGAAAAAATAAATTTGGCTTTGAAGGTTTAGCAGAGGATAGACAAGCAATTATCGATTGGTTTGGAAATGAGGTTGTACTAGAAAAACCTACATTAGATGATATCATCGTTTACACTGCGAAAGGGAGAGGTGCTTATGCGTCAGCTCGTATATAAAGATTTGTTCTTTTTTCGGGGGATATGGTTAGTGTATCTTACTATACCTTTTATATTCTTTTTATTTGAACATGGTGATGGAATGCTGTTTCCTATGAGTTGTTTATTTATAACTCTTTCCTCAGTTACGATATTAGTCGTAATAGATGAACGAAATACAAGTGACATTATTATTAATAGTTTACCGTTAAGTAAAAAGGATATCATAATTGCTAGATATATTTCCAGTGCAATATTTATTGTAGGTGGTATGTTCTCCACTATGTTGGTTGCTTTTCTTATAAGAGGTATCGCTGTTATTGGTGATATCGGTGCATATCATCCTAATCTATACATTGAAGTTCCATGGTATGGAGTAGTAAATGGGGTTGTTTACGCCGTATTTTTGGTTGTCACCTTTTTCCCTAGTTATTATGGTACAAAATCGAAGGTAGTAAGAAGTATAGTATCAGCAGCATCAATAGGAGTGGGGGGAATACTTTGGATATTTATTAGTGATGGGCTGAATGAAACAGCACCTTCATTCATTGAGTGGATTATGAATCCATCACATCTTGGCGTATTTATAGTTGGAGGAATTATATTGGCTAGTGTATATATGGCTTCTATGTTTCTAACAATTAAAATTTACGGAGCACGTGATTTATAGAGAGGAGAATTCATATGCAACAGTTGATTTTGAAGGAGTTTTTCTTACAGAAGAAGATGTTTCCTTTCTATTTTTTAATACCTATTTTATCTATTTTTAGAAATTCCGTAGAACCAATGGGGATTGCAATAGGATTATTTATAACATGTAGTACGATTATATATTTCTTTTTATTATGAAGAGAAAAGTAAAACAGAAAAAGTATTAGTGAGTTTGCCTATAACAAGAAAAGAGATAGTTATAGCTAAATATATTGCAACCACATTATTTATTATAGCCGGTCTGAGTACAACTTTTATAGTCGTAATATTAGGAAACATTTTATTGAACAGAGATATAGTTATTCCTGGATATGCAATATTTTCAGCAATAGTAGCAACTTTGATTTATTGTGTAGTAACGATACCTACTAATTACATTGGAGGATATAAAGCTACTACTGTCTTGAATGTGATTATGATTTTTCCTTTAATGGGTATGATTGGCCTTATGTGCAATGTTTTTGGTGATAAAACAATCATGCTAAAAGTACTTCACTCTGAAGATGCTATATTATCAATGAGTGTTCTTGGTATCGGATTGTTAGTAAGTATAGTCATATCCATGTTGCTCTCAATGAAAATGTTTCAGGAGACAGAGTTATAGAAGGGGCATTTTCATATTAGGAGGTGCAATAAATGATCAGGCAACTAGTCTTAAAAGATATGATGTTGCAAAGAAAGTTAGGGTTTGCTTATCTTATATGTTTGTTTTTCCTTGCTATTGTTGATTTTCGTAGTGATAGTTTTCTGACGACATTTAGCATGTTTATACCTGTTCTTGGCATGATGCTGTCAATGAGTTATGAGAATAAAAATAAAAGTGAAATGCTAGTAAATAGTCTTCCATTTCAACGAAAAGAAATTGTCATAGCAAAATACATATTTGTAAGCATTTTAGTTGTTTTAGGTGGAATTTTCTCACTTGTGGTTGGTTTAATTCAGTTACAAAATGAACATATAACTGGATTTATGCTGTGGGGAGCGATTCTTGGTGGAATAACAGGTGGTTTTGTTTATAGCATAATTGTACTTCCAATTGAATTTTCAGTAGGGTATAGCAGTGCAAAATAAATTGCTCCGTTTGCCGGACTTGCATTGGGGTATTTAAGTGGAGTGATTGTAAGTAACGTGTGGTTAGATGTAGAGAATGTTTGGAGCACGAGTCTAGTCGTAAATGTTTGTTTTATAGCTGGGCTGCTTCTTTTATATATCATGTCTATGTTATTCTCAATTAATTTGTATAGTGAGCGTGATTTGTAAGAGAGAGGAGAATAGTGTTGAAACAACTAATTTTAAAAGATTTCATCATTCAATGGAAATTTTTAATTTGGTACATATTGTATCCTGTTTTCTTTTATATGGCTTTAACAGATACGGAAAATCTGTTCATAATTATGTCAGTAATTATTACAATTGGGGCAACAGTAAAAACATTTGAAGCAGATAGTAAAAATGAGAGTGAAGTTATAGTAAATAGTTTACCAATATTGAGAAAACAAATTGTGTATGCGAAATATATAGTAGCAATTATTATTCTTTTTATAAGCGTAACGGTCGGTTGTTTCACGATGGGAATGAAGAATGGGGTTAACCTATTTGAATTTATTGAAACGACAATGGTTGCTAGTATTAGCTTTATTTTAGTGTATTTAAGTTTTGTTTTACCGATATCGTTTTGGCTAGGATATAAAAAAACTATTTTTATTACGCTTTTCATACTAATAGCACCGATAGCAATTTGTTCTATGTTCTTTCAAATCAAACTAGAACAAATTCAACTATATAACAGCGTGTTATTCGTTAGTTCAATATGCATGTTCATAGTATCGATCTTCGTTTCAGTGAAATTGTATGAGAAGAGAGAATTTTAAAAGGTGCCTCATAAAAGGCACCTTCTTCAATAACGGCAATACGAGAGCAAAAGTTTATAAAAAGAAACGCTATTAGGCACATCTTTTGGAGTATGTAATATAAAGCTGAAAATGATAACGAGAATGAGAAAGAGGAAAAATAAAAATAGGATCTGCTTATGTATAGAATTTTGCATATTATGCACTCCTTTTTTAGGTAGTATGTCCAAAAGAAAGGAGGGTATGAAAAATTTTAGGAGGGAGAATGATGAACAAAAGAAAATGGTTATATAGAATAGGAGTACTTTTATTTTCAATAGGTCTCATATTAGCAAATTTTTATTCGGATATACCACCGCTATTTCCTAGTTTGCATAAAGGGATTGGTATGAGTGTTGTCATAGTTGGTCTGCTTTGTCTTATCGCATCAAATTTCTATAGAAAATCTAAATAGACATAAAAAAGGACAGTTACTTCTTTTCAGAAGAACTGTCCTTTTTAAATAACTTATTCCATAGTTTGGCGATGCTCCATATAATCACGATAGTAATGGAGGCAATAATTGACCAAGCGATAGATGCAATTTCAAGTGCCATGTTGGGAAGGAATGTAAGAATGGATATTACTTTATGAAACAACCATTCTATTATATGAAAACTTATTTGCAATAGAATGATAATCCCGAGTGTGATCCATGTTAAGATTTGTTTTCCTTTTTCTTTCCACATGACATTCACCTCACGTTAGCCTAATAGTTTTAAGCCAACAGCACCGCATAGAATACAGCTTAAGAAGGCAAGGCGGCGCCAATCCGCTGACTCGCGGAAAATAAGAATACCTAGAAGTGCACTTCCGGCAGTTCCGATTCCAGTCCAAATTGCGTAAGCAGTTCCCATCGGTAATGTGTCCATTGCAAGAGATAAGAAGAAGAAGCTTACGCCGAAGTTAGCGATTAAAATTACTTTTGGTGCCCAGCCTTTCTTTTCAGTGGCTACTTTCATAAAGAGTACACCAACAATTTCACAAATACCAGCTAGAATTAAAAATACCCAAGCCATTTTATGCAGCCTCCTTCGCTTCTTTTTCTTCTGTTACTCGTTTTAAGCCGATTACTCCGAAGAAAATTAAACCGATTAATAAAACTTTTACGATAGAGAAAGGTTCTCCGAAGATGAAAATCTCTGTAAGAACGATTCCGCCAGCTCCAATTCCAGTAAAGACTGCGTATACAGTGCCGACAGGTAAATCTTTATAAGCTCTAAATAATAAGACGAAACTTACTGTAATTAATAGAGCGACACCTATCCATTCAAGTGGTGTCTCCGCGTGTTTTAGTCCAATCACCCAAAAAATTTCAATAATACCAGCTAAGATTACATAAATCCATGCCATATGTCATTTCTCCTTCCTACCAGTCGTTAGGTAAAGGGCTTAAAAACGACGCATTGCAAAGGAGCAATCCGTCAGTTTGAAAGTCCGCGCCAAAATACTTTCCAAGAAGCTTCTAAACGTGTCTCAAAACGATTTAAACCTGCGTATAGTAGTTCAACCATAAGGCCGTCAAGTAAGCATAAAAAAGCCTCCAAAGCGTCTTTTACTTCAATGTTATGCAGTTCATCTTGTTCGCTTGCTCTTTTAAACACAGGGAATAAAAGTTTTCCGACATTTTCAATGTGTACATTCGCTTTATCAATAATTTGTTCGCGAAATGCATCCGGCGGAAAATAAGAAGTTCGTAACCAAAACATTGATTCTTCACTTTCACCAAATCGTTTTGCATAGCCTTTTAACAAATTTAAGAGCAATTCTTCAGTAGACGATTTTGAAAAATTTTCGATATCGTTTGTGAAGCTTTGCAAATCTTTTTGAAGAGCGGATTCCAAGCATGTAAAATATAGCTCTTCTTTTCCTTTAAAGTGTGCGTAAATCGATGGTTTTTTAATCCCAACTTCTTGAGCAATATTTGCTAATGAAGTTCCTTCGTAGCCGTAGCGTGCGAAATGAGAAAGTGCTACAGCTTTAATGCGGTTTGCTGTCATTTTCATCCCCTACCTACCGTTCGTTAGGTTAATTATATGAGATGAAAAATATAAAGTCAATAGGCGGAGAACTGAAAAAAGAGCGCTATAGTTAACGCTCCTTTTTCAAACTGTTTCTCGTTCAATTAAATGGAATGGAAGTTCTTCTGCGTTGCCGATAATTTGTTCGCTTTGAATCTGTTTATGGAATAAAGAAAAAGCACGTGATCCCATCGTGAGACCGGGATGTTCAATAGTTGTAATTTCTAATGCTTTTGAAATTTCATGGTTATCAAATCCCAGGATTGCGAGGTCTTCAGGTATGCGAATGCCGTTTTTTTTTGCCTCTGTTAATAAACCAGCAGCAACTTGATCGTTCGCTGTGAAAATAGCGGTTGGGCGATTTTTCATGTTTAAAATACGGTGAAGTATTTTTGCCCCGTCCTGCATCGTATAACATTGATGGAAAATCCAATCAGGGTGAACTGTTTTTTCTTCGTGACGAAGGGTATCGGCGAAAGCTTTTTCACGCTCGATTGAATTAACACTTGTTTTTCTTGCTAAACAAATGCCGATTTTTTCATGACCTTTACTGAGTAAATAGGAAGTACCGAGACGGAAGCCCTCATAATGATCTACATAGACAGATGAAATGAGGGGATGGTTCATTTTTTCACATGAAATAATAGGGGCAAATTTTGCGAACGGTTCAATTTGTTCCCATGAACTCGTGCGAGAGCAAATAATCATCCCGTCAAATTGCTTCATTTTCATCATTTCAAGAACGCGAATTTCTTCAATACTATCGTAATTCGTTTGGCATAAATTAATATGATATCCAGCTGCTAACGCTTCGTTTCCGATTCCTTCAATGATCGTGCTAAAGTACGGAACATTAATAAAAGGTAGCATAACGCCAATTGTATATGTTTTACCTTTTATTAAATGGATAGCATTTATATTTTTTGCATAGTTCAATTCTTCAACTGCATCTAGAACACGCTTACGTTTTTCTTCTTTTACGTAAGGATGATTATTAAGGACACGGGAAACCGTTGATATGGATACACCAGCAGTTTTTGCAATTTGTTTTATATTGGCCATATGTATCACCTCTTTACTCAATTATAAGGGGAAAATAATAAGAATGAAAAAATCTTGACCTGAAAAGCTTTTCACAATCTATGTTATAAGCATGACTTCTGTTGCTCGCGTAACCTTTTTATTTGGGCGTAAGAGTAGCGGGGTCTTTTTTATGTCTGCAAAGAATTTTTGTCAAAATGTGTGAGAATAACGTGGAAAGTTTTCGGAGGAGGCGTTTGATAACGAAGCGAATAGAAGAGAGTATAAACGCTTCGCTCGTTAAGAGGGCGGTATGAAAGGGCGGAAACAAATTGAAAAAAGGAATCATTTGTTTCGTGTTTTCTAGTGTAATACTTAGCTCATGTTCATTTCAACAAACGATACAAGAAGAAAAAACATTTGTAGGAACAACAGGAGGGGCTAAGGACCGTGTTACTGATCCGATTCCGCTAAAGGAAATTCCAAAATATTTTCCGGCGAAGTTTAAAGTTCCAACGTTTTTACCTTATGACATTACGAGTGATGTGAAGGGAGAGGTAAGAACGATGGGAAAGAAGAATGCTGTCTTAACGATTAAATATAAGCAACAAGAGAAAGGAAGGCACGATTATATAGAGTTAACAGTGGCCAACTTTTCTTACAGTTTTCCATACCTCGTAGAAGAGAATCGATTTCAAGAACAAATGAAATTGAATAATGGAGCACCTGCTTATTTTAAAAATAAGGATGATTACGAGCGAGGGGACGAATTTGCTACGCTTATATGGAAAGAGAAGGGGATTGAATACCAGCTATTATATCGTAATGTAGATGAGAAAGATGAAGATGTGATTAAACAAAATCTACTGTACATTGCGAACAATATGGAATAAAAAAACTAGCTGTATCGTGCAGCTAGTTTTTTGTATGTTATTTCTTTTTAATTTTGCCTGACCAAGATTTAAATCCACCTTTTAATTGGTAGAAATCTGTGTAGCCTTGTTTTTTTAAGTATTGAGCTGCACGACCTGTACGGAATCCGCTTTGGCAATATAAATAAACCGGTTGATCTTGGCGAAGTTCTTTGTGGCGAAGGCGAATTTGTGATAATGGAATGTTACGCGCACCTAAAATATGTCCCGCGTTAAATTCATCTGCTTCGCGAATATCGATAAGCTGTGCTTTACGGTAGCCAGCGCGAAATTCTTCTTCTGAAAGTGTTTTAATTAATTTTTTTTGATAGAAATACATCCATACAGTGTAGCCGATGAATGCTGCAATTGCCGCTAGTATAATAATCAAGTTTGTTGACACGATTCTATCGCTCCCTTTTTTCTTATCCTACTTTCAATATTATAATGCCCATATGTATTTATGCAACAGATTCATTTGTATATAAGAAGAAATTTCGTATTCTTTCACAAATTTTGTCGAATTTGGTAGACTAGAGAATGTGAAAAATAATTGGTTATATGAGGTGCAGGATGGGAAAAGAAAAATGGTGTTATATTAACTCTGGTCAATGTTCACCAGCATTTAATATGGCGTTAGATGAATGTTTATTAAATTGGCAAAGTGAAAAGAAAATGCCACCAACAATTCGTTTTTACGAATGGGAAGTACCAACATTAACAGTCGGGTATTTTCAGCGTGTTGAAAAAGATATAAATATGGATGTAGTTAACGAAAAGAAATATGGATTCGTTCGTCGTCAAACAGGCGGCAGGGGTGTACTACATGACAAAGAATTAACGTACAGTGTTATTGTGTCTGAAGATCATCCGGATATGCCAAAAACAGTTACAGAAGCATACCGCGTTATTTCGCAAGGCTTATTAGACGGTTTTAAGGCATTAGGATTAGAAGCGTATTATGCGGTTCCGAAAACAGAAGCGGATCGTGAGAATTTAAAAAATCCGCGTTCAGGAGTATGTTTTGATGCACCATCTTGGTATGAAATTGTAGTTGAAGGAAGAAAAATTGCAGGTAGTGCTCAAACACGTCAAAAAGGTGTTATCTTACAGCACGGTTCGATTCCGTTAGAAATAGATTTAGATGAGTTATACGATCTATTTTTATTCCCGAATGAACGTGTAAAAGAGCGTATGAAAAACATGTTTTCTTCTAAAGCAGTAGCGATTAATGAATTAACAGACCGTACATTTACGATTGAACAGTTAATTCAAGCGTTTGAAACTGGATTTGAAAAAGGTTTAGATATAGAGCTTGTGCCGTATGAACTAACAGAAGAACAGCTTCATGAAGTTCAAACTTTAGCAAAAGAGAAGTATGAAAGTAATGAATGGAATTATAAAAAATAAGGAGATGGCGACCGCCATCTCCTTGTTTTTATAGTAAATTAAGTACTTTTTCTACTTTGATTCCTTTATCTTGTAAAGAACGAAGGCGATTTACAACGTCCATAATTTCTTTGTCGAATGTAACGCTAATACCTTGGCTTTGTAGCTCTTTTTTTAATCCTTCAATAGAATCATCTATGTCGATGCCAAGCTCGTAATCTTGACAAACTTCAATTGTCTTTTTCACAAGTTTAACATAATTTTCTTGTAGTTTTGTATTTGTTTCAGTCAAAGCAGGTTGCTTCGGTTTTACAGGAGTAACCGGTGCTGTCTCTTGCTTTGTAACTGGAGTAGGTACTGCTTTTTTCACAGGTGCTGGAGTAGATAGTTCTACAGCTGCTTCAACACTTACTGACTTCGGTGTTGGTACCGGTGTAGGCTTAGGTGCTACAGCAGGTGTTTCGCGCATAACAGGTTTAGGAGCGGGTGTAACTGCTTTAGGAGCCTCTACAACTACTTCTTTGTTCGGAGTAGCTTCTACAACTGTTTCTTCTTGCTCAGCAGCTTCTTTATTTTCTTTGCTCCACATAACGCGTTCAATTTCTAGAGAAACATTGTTCTTATTCATCGCTGTTAATGTAACTTTACCAACTTCCGCGTTCCCAGTGAAATCAACAATTTTATAAATAACACTCTTGTTCCAATCCACGTTTCCGCTCAAAAATAATTCTTCGTTACATTTCGGCGTTAAGCCCTCGATTTTAATTTCTGCGTTTACACCGTTTTCACTATATACCATAATTAGCGAAGCATTTACATCTTCGTCTGCTAACATTAGTTCACGTACCATTTTGCCGGTGCGTACTTGCGTTTTCTTCTTAACTGACATCAAATTTCTCCTCTCAAAAACTCAGTAATAATAAAAAAATCGTATAACGAAAAATAATTGCTCACGAAGATTTATGATACCGATAATAAAAGCATCACGTCAACAATTAACTTTAATTATTTTGCATTTTTCTTATTTTCTTTATGAAATTTTTCAATTTGTAAAATTAGACAGAAGAAAAACAGCCGTTTGAAAGGCTGTTAAAAATTTGATTTTTTGTATAGTAATTTATATAAAATAAAAAATAGGATAGCGATTAAGGCGTTTTGCCAAAAGGTTAGATTATAAATGAGATAAGGTTGTTTTTTAAAATAGATATTTAAAAATACAGCTGAACAAAATGGAGTAGCAAATGCGAATCCAAATAGAATCCTTCTTTTCCAATTCATCGTTTGATCAAAAGAGTAGCGTTTTAATAAATATAAGATGAAAAGTATACCTAGTACGATAAGTGAAATAGACAAAGTAGTCCCAGGAATACTAAAAGGTGGGCTTAATCTTTCTGTATTCTTTTCAAAAAGAAAAATGAAAAAAGAAGCAACGGTATCCATTCCAAACTGTATAGCAAGAAGTAAGCTAATAACAAAGCCGATTAAAGAAAATTTTTCTAACTTAGTTGGAGCTGGCAAAGCCGCTATAAGTTCATCGCAATAAGGTTGTAAGTCATCACCAAAGATATCATAAGCATTTTTATTTTCTGCTTGTGCTTCGATGAGATGATCTAATATTTCTAATAATAGTTCTTCTACTTGATGTTCGGGTACGTTAGATAACCGAAGATATACTAACATATCACCATAAGCAACTTCGTTTTCAGGTGTTAGAAGTTTGCGTTTTCTGTTGTTTAGTTCTATCATATCTTTCGCCTTCATCCCTATCACTCCCCTTGTAATAAGTTGTTTACCGTCGTTGAAACCATCCCCCAGCTTTTTTTAAATTCTTCAAGCTGTTCTAATCCCTTATCAGTTACGTGATAATATTTTCGCTTCGGTCCAAGAGAGGAAGCCTTTAATGTACCTTCAATAAGTTTCTCTTTTTGCATGCGTAACAATAAAGGATAGATGCTTCCTTCACTTACGAATGTAAAGCCGTATTTATTTAATTTTGTACTTAGTTCATATCCGTACACTTCTTCTTGTGAAATGATATATAGAATGCAACCTTCTAGTACACCTTTTAACATTTGGCTGTGCATGATTTCACCACCTTTTATCCAGGTAACTTGCCTTGCAAGGTAGCTGTTATCCAAATTATAACATCTGGTAACTTGCTTTACAAGTTACTGAAGTGGAAAACTTTAATCTGTGTTAATTTTTCTTTGCTTCCCATACTAACGAGAGGAGGGAAGCATATGAAACCATTTATACCAAAACTCGTTTACTTTGAACCGAGGGCACTCGAATATCCGCTTGGAAAAGAGCTTTATGAGAAGTTTACGAAGATGGGATTAGAAATTCGTGAAACGACATCACACAATCAAATTAGAAATTTGCCAGGCGAAAATGAATTGCAAAAGTATCGTAATGCAAAAGCAACACTTGTCGTTGGGGTGAGGAAGACGTTAAAGTTCGATACATCAAAACCGTCAGCTGAATATGCAATTCCGCTTGCAACAGGGTGTATGGGACATTGTCATTATTGTTATTTGCAAACGACGCTTGGGAATAAACCTTACGTTCGCGTGTATGTGAATCTAGATGAAATATTTGAGAAGGCAAAGCAATATATGGATGAAAGGGCCCCTGAAATAACAAGATTTGAAGCGGCGTGTACATCCGACATCGTTGGAATTGATCATTTAACGCATGCATTAAAGCGGGCGATAGAGTTTATCGGAGAAAGTGAACATGGACGTTTACGTTTCGTTACGAAATATTCGCATGTTGATCATTTATTAGACGCAAAGCATAATGGGAAAACGCGTTTTCGATTTAGCATTAATTCACGTTATGTGATTAAAAATTTTGAGCCGGGGACATCACCGTTTGAAAAGCGAATTGAGGCGGCACGTAAAGTAGCAGGAGCTAATTATCCACTTGGTTTTATTGTTGCACCAATTTATATGCATGAGGGATGGGAAGAGGGATACCGAGAATTATTTGAGCGCTTGTACAATGCATTAAAAGATATGGCGATACCAAATTTAACATTTGAATTAATTCAGCATCGCTTTACGAAACCGGCAAAAAAGGTCATTCAAGAGCGTTATCCAAATACGAAACTTGAAATGGATGAAGAGAAGCGGAAATATAAATGGGGACGATACGGCATTGGAAAATATGTATATCAAAAAGATGATGCGGAAGTGTTGGAGGAAACAATAAGAAGTTACATACATGAGTATTTTCCCGATGCAGAAATTCAATATTTTACATAAGGGAACCTGTATGGGAATACGGATTCTTTTTTGTTTTATATATTTAGGCTCGTTTCTACCTTGTCACGTTATTCTTTCTGGTGTATCATTTTATTGATTGCTTCGTACGGAATAAGCAAAATGAAATTGGATGGAGGAAACCGATGCCTACCCCTAGTATGGAAGATTATATTGAACAAATTTATTTGTTGATTGATGAAAAGGGTTATGCCCGTGTATCTGATATTGCTGAAGCGCTTAGTGTACATCCATCCTCTGTAACAAAAATGGTACAAAAATTAGACAAAGACGAATATCTAATTTATGAAAAATATAGAGGGCTTGTATTAACATCAAAAGGTAAAAAAATCGGAGAACGTCTCGTATATCGTCATGAATTGTTAGAACAGTTTATGCGCATTATCGGTGTGGATGAAAGCAAAATTTATAATGATGTAGAAGGAATTGAACATCATTTAAGTTGGGAATCAATTGACCGTATCGGTGATTTAGTACAATACTTTGAACAAGATGAAGTTCGAGTAGAAACACTTCGTGGTGTTCAAAAAGCAAATGAAGAGAAAAGTAATTAAGGGGAACGTGTGGCGTTTCCTTTTTTATTTCAATCGAAAAGGACGGGAGAATAATGAAAGCAATTATTTTTGATTTTGATGGATTAATTGTGGACACAGAAACAATATGGTTTCACTCTTTCAGAGATGCTGTTCGTGAATACGGCGGCGAGTTACCTTTAGAGGAATTTGCAAAATGTATTGGAACGACAGATGAAGTGCTTTATGCATATTTAAAAGAGCAATTAAAAGAAAAATTTAACGAGCATGCATTAAAGGAAAAAGTAACAAATTTACATAAAGAGAAAATGAAAATACCAAAAGCGCGTGACGGGGTAAAAGAATATTTAGAAGAAGCGAAAGAACTTGGATTGAAAATCGCATTAGCCTCTAGTTCATCTAGGGAGTGGGTCGTTCGTTTTTTAGAAGAGCTACAAATTAGAGATTATTTTGAAGTGATTAAAACGAGAGAAGATGTAGAGAAGGTAAAACCAGATCCAGCTCTTTATAAAGTTACGATAGAAGAATTAGGAATTGAACTGTCAGAAGCTGTTGTATTTGAAGATTCATTAAATGGATTGAAAGCAGCGGTTGCAGCAGGATTAAAATGTATCGTCGTGCCTAATGATGTGACAAGAAATTTGCAATTTGAAAACCATCACCTTCGTATCGAAAGTATGAAAGAGAAAAGTTTGAAAGAAGTGCTTCAACATATAAAGTGAAACTTTAATCAGTAGGGTTTTTCGCATCTTCCACTGATTATTAGCCCCGCACCAACCGGGGGGAAAAAAGACCGTATTTCCTAAAAGGAAGCACGGTCTTTCTTTTTGTTTTTTTTACCTTCAATGACAGTTAAATGAGATTGTTTTCTTTTTCTTTTCAACGATGGAGAATTACCCTTTTTCCCCTTGTCATCAGAAGCATTTCGTTTCAAGAAAGAATTGCTTAGGGGTGCTACATTTTGTTTCCCGTGTTTGCGGTTCGATTGTTTCGCTGCACGCTTATATGAGCTTTGCGAATTTGCAGAACCACTAGAGTTTGTAAACATTTTGTAGAGTAAGTAAAAGATACCGACGACAGCCAACATGATACCAATGTTTTTCAATACTTCCATTGGATTTGTAATGACAGATGAAACAAGGCCGAATATTGCTAATCCGATAATAAGCACAAATATAGCGAATGTAAACGAACGACCGTTCATAAGGGACACCTCCTAAAAACATATATTAAAATTAGTATATTAACGATGAGGAAAGGAGTTGAACACCATTTTTAAATAATTATTGTTTGTTTTCTAAACGTAATAATTCTTCAAACGATGCGATTGCAACTTCCGCTTGATCATCTGTTGGTTCTTTTGTTGTTAATAGTTGCAGCCATAATCCTGGATATCCAAGTACTCGCAAAACAGGGACATCTCGTAATCGATTGGTAAATTGTAATACTTCAAAAGAAATACCGAGAACAACTGGAATTAATAAAATTCGGTTTACTACCCTTGCCCAAAGCGGATCTGTAGGGACGAGGAAATAGACAAACATTCCAATAATGACCGTAAATATAATAAAGCTACTGCCACAGCGATAATGGAGGCGAGTTTGCTTTTGAACATTTTCTACAGTCAGTGGAAGATTATTCTCATAAGCATTGATTACTTTATGTTCCGCACCGTGGTACTGAAATACCCGCTTAATAAGTGGGGTTAAAGAAATGAAGTATATATAGCTCAATAATAGCATGAGCTTAATGACACTTTCGACAATGATTTGCCCTGTATGAGATGGGAAAATCGGTCTCGTTAATTCAGCTAAAAGTGCAGGAACTGCTGTGAAAATTACTTTACCGAATATGAACGATAAAACGCCAACTGCTGCAACTCCTAATACCATCGTTAATTTTGATTGTTCTTCTTTTTTATTTGCAAATTGTTCATCATCTTCTGGGTGGACATCAAATCGTTCTGAAGCAAAGTTTAAATGTTTCGCTCCATTCGCACTTGCATCCACAATAGCGGCAATACCTCGTAAAAATGGAATCTTCTTTAGTAGAGACAATGCTTTATTACGAACGCGTGGTAAACGATAAAATTCAATCGATTTATCTTTACGACGAACCGCTGTAACAGTATATTCTCTACCGCCAAACATAACTCCTTCTATGACTGCCTGCCCGCCATATATTTGTTTTGACTCTTCTGCCATGTTAACACCAACCTGTATTTGTTTCTCTCTTATGTAGAAAAAGAGGCAATTGTCATACTTGGTTCTGTCATCTTGAAATAAGACAATCACCGAGTTTCTTTTATTTTATCGACAAATACAGGTAGATGACAAGTGAAAATGTTACGAGAGTCGGACATTTCTTATTCTTTTTATAGACAAATTTTGCAGGATTTAAACATGCTTCAAAATAGTTTCGGGCATACTATTGAGCGGAGGTGTCAATGTGAATCAAGAACAATCAACAATAAGAAACTTTGTACAAATTGGTTTATTTGGTGGCTTATTTTGGGGAGGGATATGGTATTTCCTTCATATATTCTCATTTACAGAAGCTGGCCCTAACTATTTACTTTTACCGTTTGCATTTGGAGATTGGAAAGAAGGGGTTTGGGGAAATGTACTAGGTATCGTTTGTATGGGACTTCTTTCAATTTTAGTGGCATTTCTCTATAAAGCTCTTTTTAAAAAGTTTGAAGGAGTATTACCTGGCGTACTATACGGTTTGTTTTGGTGGGCATTATTATTTTTGGGGATGGGGCTAATGGCACCTGTTATTAAAAGTGCACTCCATTTACCGAAAGAAACAATTGTAACGACAATATGTATCTTTATATTATATGGTGTTTTTATTTCGTATTCTGTAGCATTCGAATCGAATAATACGAATAGAGGAGAAGGGCTCGAGAAGACAAACTATTCAAACAAGTGATTCCTATGTTAAAATGTCGTATAGACATTCTTTAATATTAAGGAGTTTTAAGAAAATGAAAAAGTTACTCCTCGTAAACGGTCCGAACCTAAATCGCCTTGGCGTTAGGGAAGTAAATGTATACGGAAAAGGAACGTTAGCGACGCTTGAAGCAGATATGAAACAAGAAGCAGAAAAAATGGGAGTGGAATTAGAATGTTTCCAATCGAATCATGAAGGTGCTCTTATTGACATCATTCATGAGGCTGAAGATATATATGAAGGGATCATTTTAAATCCTGGAGCATTTACGCATTATAGCTACGCGATTCGGGATGCTATCGCAAGCGTGTCGATTCCAGTTATTGAAGTACATATTTCTAACATTCACGGGCGTGAGTCGTTTCGTCATGAATCTGTGACAACGGCTGTTTGTGCGGGACAAATTGTTGGATTTGGTTTTTATGGCTATAAGCTAGCGCTATTTGCATTAATGGAGAAATTGAGGGAGGCATAAAGTAATGGAAAAGATCGAGAGATTAAGAAGTGCGTTTGATGAGGCTGGTATTGACGGTATCGTATTAACGAATGAACATAGCCGTAGATATATGGCGAATTTCACAGGAACAGCTGGTGTTGTACTAATTTCAAAAGAGCGTGCTCTATTTATTACAGATTTCCGTTATGTAGAGCAAGCTAGTAAGCAAGCGGCTGGATACGAAATAGTGCAGCATACAGGATTAATTCTTGATGAAGTTGCGAAACAAGTTAAAGAACTTGGAATTCAAAAGCTAGGCTTTGAGCAAGATACTCTTACATATAGCTCTTACGTAACGCATAATGAAGCGATCGAAGCTGAATTCATCCCAACTTCTGGGCTTGTAGAAAAGTTACGCTTGATAAAGACTGATTCAGAGATTAAGATATTAAAGGAAGCTGCACAGATTGCAGATGCTGCCTTTGAGCATATTCTATCATTCATTCGCCCGGGAGTATCTGAAATTGAAGTGTCAAATGAACTTGAATTTTTCATGAGAAAACAAGGAGCAACATCTTCTTCGTTTGATATTATCGTTGCTTCAGGTCTTCGTTCGGCATTACCGCACGGCGTGGCATCTGAAAAAGTGATAGAAAAAGGAGATTTCGTCACATTAGACTTCGGCGCTTATTACAAAGGATATTGCTCTGATATTACTCGTACGATTGCAGTCGGTGAACCATCTGATAAATTAAAAGAAATTTATAATATCGTTTTAGAAGCACAACTACGTGGTGTGAACGGTATTAAAGCTGGTTTAACGGGTCGTGAGGCTGATGCATTAACGCGTGATTACATAACGGAAAAAGGATATGGTGAATACTTCGGACACTCTACTGGTCACGGAATCGGTCTTGAAATCCATGAAGCACCAGGTTTAGCGTTCCGTTCTGATACAGTACTTGAACCAGGTATGGCTGTAACAGTAGAACCAGGTATTTATATTCCAGGTGTTGGCGGGGTACGTATTGAAGATGATATCATTGTAACAAGTGAAGGTAATGAAGTAATAACGAAATCACCAAAAGAACTTATTATTTTGTAATACACAGGAGGATTTTTTTACATGATTTCAGTAAACGATTTTCGTACAGGTTTAACAATTTCAGTGGACAATGCCCTTTGGCAAGTAATGGATTTCCAACACGTAAAGCCAGGTAAAGGTGCTGCATTCGTTCGCTCTAAACTACGTAACCTTCGCACAGGATCTGTTCAAGAGAAAACATTCCGTGCAGGTGAAAAAGTAGAAAAAGCACACATCGAAAACCGTCGTATGCAATACTTATACGCGAGCGGTGAGTCTCACGTATTTATGGATAACGAAACTTATGAGCAAATCGAACTTGGCGAAAACCAAATCGAGCGCGAATTAAAATTCTTAAAAGAAAACATGGGAGTATCTATTATGACATACCAAGATGAAGTACTTGGTGTTGAACTTCCGAACACAGTTGAATTAACAGTGTCAGAAACAGAGCCTGGTATTAAAGGTGACACAGCTTCTAACGTAACAAAACCAGCTAAATTAGAAACTGGTCTTGTTGTACAAGTACCAATCTTCATTAACGAAGGCGAAATGCTTATCATCAACACTGGTGAAGGTAAATACGTTTCTCGTGCATAGTAGAAAAGCACTCGTGATTATCACGAGTGCTTTTTTTTATAGGAAATAGGGAAGATAGTAAATTGCGGTTATAACAAAACTAACTGTGACGAGTGAAAGAGTACCCATAATATATGGAGTCAAAATAATTTGAAAGGGTTTTATTTCACCAGTCTCAACACCAGTTAATGTTTTACTTACCGCGTGATCCGTAATGTTGTTTCTATGGTTACTCATAATAATTAGCCATGTGATTGCAAATATGGCTAAACTGCCAAGGAAAAAGCTATCCATAAATGACCAACCGACCAATTTTGAAAAAAGATAAATAAGGGCTAATTCTACCACGATTGTGAAACTAATTTTCAATACCTTCATATTTTTCCTCCTCACTTTGTAATTTCAACCAATTTAAAAAAATTTTACGTGATACGCCATGCAGTGAGCAAGGGGACTTTACTTCTTTCTCTAGTGCAGCGTGTTCTTCTGGAAACTTGTTTTCCACATGCAATGAAATGTACGGTAGTTTTTCTTGTGCTTTTAACGAGCGAATATTATTCGTTTTAGCACCAGCGAATACGTATGTAAGTTGTAAGTCTAAAAAAGCGATTTTAAAAATTTCTTTTTTAGCAGCCTCGTTATAGCCTTTTCCCCAGTAAGGATGGCCAAGCCAACTGCCAATGTGAGATTGTTTCTTCTCGTAATTAATATGTTTAAGTGTGGTGAGGCCGATTATTTCATTTTCTTCATTTAGAACCACTCTGGATAAAGATTTCTTTTGGTGCTCTTCTTCTATCGCAAAAAGAAGAAACGCTTTCGTGTCTTCGATTTTTTCTACCTGTATTCCTAATGCATTTTTTACATGTGGATCACTTGATAGCTTGAAAATCACATTTGCATATCGTAAATCTAGTGGTAACAAACGAACGTGCTGCATCGTCAAAACCCCTTTCTCATTAAATGTACCATAAAATACCATAAAATAATACGAATATTCAGATTAAAGGATGGGGATAGAGAAAAATTATGTTTTTACTTCTGAAATAGACAACCCCTGCATATGGTTGTACAAATATATTCTTTTTTAGAATACGAAATTAGTAACCGTTACGGGAGAAGGTGGGAGAATGAAACAGTGGCTAGCGGCAATGGAAACATCCGTGCTTGTTATGGGGTTACTTCGGTTGTTTTCAGGTAGCGCGGAAATATTCGCCGCTTTGCTTATGATTTACGTGAATGATGCGAAGAAAGCATTGTTTATAAATGGTATGTTGGCGTTTGTTGGTCCGACCGTATTAATTTTAACAATGACAATTGGCATAGCGAGTGTAGCAAGTGAGATTTCTTTCTTGAAACTCTTTTTTCTAGCGCTTGGAATTGGCTGCATTTTTATCGCGTTGTTGAAATAGTAAGTCGAGTATAGTGGGGAGAAGCTTATGAAAGAAGTATTAGAAGTTTTACCGAAAACGATGAGACAGTTAGTTGAAGGCTGTAAACAATACGACGCTCTAGAGGAAATTCGTGTTCGAATTGGAAGGCCCCTAGAGTGTATCGCACATGGAGAAGTGTTTTTCTATGACTATATCGCTACAGCGGAAGATGCAATCCATTTATTGAATAAATTAAGTCAATTCTCAATTTATACGATGGAAGAGGAATTGAAACGTGGATATGTGACACTACGAGGAGGACATAGAATTGGTCTAGCTGGAAAAGTCATTACAGAAAAAAGTGCAGTGAAAATGATTCGGGATGTCTCTTCGTTTAATATTCGGATTGCCCGTCAAAAAATAGGGATTGCTGAGCCGCTTCTGCCATATCTTTATGAATCACGATGGTTAAACACGATGGTAATAGGCCCACCGCAAACGGGGAAAACAACACTTTTAAGAGATGTAGCACGCTGTATGAGTCAAGGTGTAAGTGCTTCGAAAATCCCTTCATGTAAAGTGGGAATTGTTGATGAACGATCAGAAATTGCGGGCTGTGTGAAAGGAATCCCGCAATATGACTTTGGCACGCGAGTAGATGTATTAGACGCTTGTCCAAAAGCTGAAGGAATGATGATGATGATTCGTTCTATGAGCCCAGACATATTAATCGTAGATGAAATTGGACGTAAAGAAGATAGTGAAGCGATTATGGAGGCGGTACATGCAGGCGTTCAGCTTTTTATAAGTGCACATGGATTTTCTTATGATGATGTTGTGAAACGTCCATCGTTACAGGCGGTGCTGGAACTTGGTGTATTTGATAGGTTTGTGGAATTATCAAAAGCGAGAGGGCCAGGAACAGTTATGCAAGTGAAAGATAAGTATGGAAAATCAGTATTACCTCATAGAAAGGCTCAAGGCGTATGGTGAAAATATTTGGTGCGGTATTAATAGTTGCTGTTAGCACCTTTTTCGGATTTTCATACGCTAAAAGGTACAGTGAGAGACCGCGGCAACTTAGGTTATTGAAGGCAGCATTGCAATCATTAGAAGCTGAAATTATGTATGGACACACGCCGTTATCTGAGGCTGCAGAGCGTTTAGTCAAACAAATGCCGAAGCCATTAAATTGGATATTTCAAAGCTTTTCGAAACGGCTAGAGGGCGGGGAGCAAACAGTTAGAGAAGCTTGGATTGATAGTTTGAAGGAGAACTGGACGTTAACGGCGTTTAAACAAACCGAGTATGAAATACTGCAACAATTTGGTGAAACACTTGGACAACATGATCGTGAATCACAACAAAAACATATTCGCTTATGTATTACACATTTGGAGAGAGAAGAAGGAGAAGCGAAAGCATTACAACTACAATATGAAAAAATGATAAAGAGTTTAGGGGTACTAGCAGGGCTACTTATCGTAATTTTACTGCTATAGGGGGGAGAAAGGCGATGTCCATTGATGTTGGATTAATATTTCAAATCGCCGGAATCGGCATTGTTTTAGCTTTCATTCATACTGTACTAAAAGAATTAAAGCGAGAGGATATTGCAAATTGGGTTATCCTTGTCGGTTTTGTCGTTATTTTGTTTCATGTTGCATTTTTAATTAATACTCTATTCGACAAGATTAAAAGTGTCTTTCTCTTCCAGTAAAGGAGGCGGTTCGAATCGAAATTATACAAATTGTCGGATTAGGCCTCGTTGCTACATTTTTAGCTGCTGTTTTGAATCAGCATAAGTCTAGTATTACATCGTTATTTATTGTGTTCATTGGTAGCATGATGTTTCTTCTCTTAATCGATCAAATTCATTCTATTTTACAAATGATTGAGAGAGTGGCGAGTGAAGCGAAGGTTAGCAACGTATATGTAGAAACGTTATTGAAAATTATAGGGATTGCTTATATCGCTGAGTTTGGTGCGCAAATTACAAAGGATGCTGGTCAAGGTGCAATCGCTTCGAAAATTGAATTAGCTGGGAAAATCTTAATTCTCGTCATGGCAATTCCTATTTTGACGGTTGTAATTGAAACAATTCTCGGTTTTTTACCTACGGGATAAGGGGGAGTGAATGTTGAGGAAGTTTGGAGCTAAGCTACTATTTGCTTGCTTCCTTTTCTTTTCTTTACCGATTGTTGTACAAGCTTCTCCTATAGAAACAAACGTCGTTGATCAACAATTGGATAAGCTCGGAATTGAAGATGTGAAGCAATTTTGGGACGGGCTTGTTACAAAGTATGGAGGCTATTTACCAGAGAGTCAAAAAGGAAGCTTTATGGAGTTTGTAAAGGGAGAAAAAGAGTTCTCCATAAAAGAGTGGATGATAGGTCTACTAAAATATTTATTTCACGAGCTTGTTGCAAATGGAAAGTTACTTGGAACGCTCATTATGCTAACGATTTTCAGTGCATTGTTGCAATCGTTGCAATCTGCTTTTTCAAAGAGTAGCGTGAGTAAAATCGCTGATGCAGTCGTATACATGGTACTTATTATTTTCGCTTTAAATAGTTTTTATGTCGTCATGACATATGCAAGAGAGACGATACAAACAATGGTAGATTTCATACTAGCGTTATTACCAATTTTACTTGCACTCATAGCAACAGGCGGCGGTGTTGTTTCTGTAGCATTTTTTCATCCAATCATCATTTTCTTAATGAATACGAGTGGGCTTCTTATGAACTATATCGTTCTACCACTTTTATTACTTGCAACTATATTAAGTATTGTAAGTACGATGAGTGATCAATATAAAGTTACGAAATTGTCCAAGCTTTTGCAAAACGTTAGTGTTGGGATTATTGGTATCTTTTTGACGGTTTTTTTAGGTGTATTATCTGTACAGGGAACAGCGTCAGCCGTTGCTGATGGTATAGCTGTGAAAACGGCTAAATTTGTAACAGGAAACTTCATTCCTGTAGTAGGAAGGATGTTTACTGAGGCGGCGGATACTGTTATTAGTGCATCTGGATTATTAAAAAACACAGTCGGAATTATCGGGCTCGTTATTTTATGCTTAATTGTCGCTTTCCCAGCGATTCAAATTTTTTGTATCGCGTTTATTTATAAATTCGCAGCAGCAGTATTGCAACCAGTAGGCGGAGGAGCAATTATTCAATGTTTAGATATCATTGGACGAAGTATCATTTACGTATTTGCTTGCTTAGCTATCGTATCATTTATGTTCTTTTTAAGTATCACAATTATTATTGCTGCCGGGAACATCACTCTCATGATGCGGTAGGAGGTGAAGAGTGTGCAATTTGTTACAGAGTGGATTAGAAATATTATCGTTTTTTTACTCTTAGCGACAATGCTTCATCTTATTCTTCCAAATTCAAATTTGCAAAAGTACGTTAAATTCGTTGTAAGTCTATTGTTAGTCGTATTAATTTTAACGCCTCTATTTAAGTTGTTACAAACAGATGTAAATGAAGTTATCGCAAATTTCAATGAAGAAAAGTACGTAGCAGATGGATCTGTAAAAAATTCGATAGATTCGAAGAAAAAAGAAATACAAGCTCTAACACGTGCATATAGTTTAGAAGAGATGGCTACCAAAATGAAAAAAGACGTAGGAAAAGAGTTTGAGAAAAAGTATGGTATGACAGTCTCTGAAATACAAATAGTCGCAGTGGAAAGTGCAGAAGAAGTAAAGTCAGCGAAAGATATTCAATCTGTTGTTGTGACGTTGAAAGAAAAAGAACGTAGTAAAAATGATGCAATCGAAACAGTAAAGCCAATTGAAATTAATATGAAAGAACCTCCAAAAAAAATAGAAGAAACGAATGTAGAAATGAAAGATTTCTTTTCAAGCAGGTGGCAACTAGAGGATAAACAAATCCAAGTTCAGATGGAAGGGAGGACAGGTAGCGTAAATGGACAATAAAGATAAAAATTCGAGGTTCTCATTTTTTCGAAACCTATTAAATGGGGATGGAAAAGAAAGTAATGAGAAGGGGAAAAAGGTAACACCTAAGTTTTTGCTTGTCCTACTTATACTTGGGATTGCGCTTATGTTTTCTAGTAATTTCTTATCACCTAAAAAAGAAGAAGTGCCTGTGTTTAAAGAAAAGACAAGTCAAAGCCACGATAAAGATGTACCAACTTTCGGACAAAAAAACAATGATAATATGTCAAATGTAGAAAAATACGAAAAAGCGTATGAACAAGAATTGAAAGCTTCTTTAGAAGAGATAGCCGGAGTAAAAGACGTAACTATTAAAGTGAACTTAGATTCATCTGAAGAAAAAATACTCGAGAAAAATACAGTAAAACGTTCACAAACGACAGGTGAAACTGATAAAGCAGGCGGTAAAAGGGAAGTAGAAGACGAGTCTCTTGATGAAAAGACCGTCATTATACGTGAAGGTGATAAAGAAACTCCAATTGTTTTGCGAACAGAGAAACCGAAAGTACGAGGTGTTCTGGTCGTAGCAAAGGGAGTGGATAATATACAAATAAAAGCAATGGTAAAAGAAGCTGTGACGCGATTATTAGATGTACCAGCTCATCGCGTTTCAGTATCACCGAAAAATGGATAGGGAGGAAATAAAGTGTTAAAAAAACAAACGGTTTGGTTATTAACGATGTTAAGTTTAGTGGTTGTACTATCTGTTTATTACGTAACAACTCCTGATAAAATGAATACTGCAGCACCGGCAACGGGTGAAAAGATGGGACAAGAAAAGCAAGGTGCTGATAAAGCAGTTACAAAAGAAACAACGAAAGAAACTACAAATAAAGAGACAACAAAAGAAAGTACAAGCAAGGAAACTACAAATAAAGAAACAGACAAAAAAGAGAATGATAAAAAAGAAACAAGTAAAAAAGAGGCTAGCGTAACAGTTCAATCAAGCGATGAGAATTTCACAGCGTTACGTATGCAAATGGAAGATCAGCGTAGTGTAGAGAAAGAAAAGTTACAAAATGTAATGAAGTCATCAAAATCTTCAGCAGAAGAAAAGAGTAAAGCGAAAGATAATCTTGATGCAATCACTACAATGGAAACGAAGCAACAATTACTTGAGACAGTGATTAAATCTCAAGGTGGATATAAGGATGCTCTTGTAAGAGCTGATGGAACGGACATTAAAGTAACAGTTAAATCGGCAAAGCATTCACAAAAAGAAGCGAATAAAATTATTCAGCTCGTAAGAAGTGAGGGTGGTTCAAAAGATGTAGGTGTGAAATTTGATCCCTCAGTAAAATAAAGTGGCATATTCATTATAATGGGTGTTTTTTCTTCAAATTAGATAAAAGAATAATAGAAAAAAGCTATCGTTTTCGATAGCCTTTTTCTATTTCATCTTTGCAGTTGTATTTAGTATTTTCAATTGGAAACGGGGAAATACGCTGTGAGTAAAAGATTAATGGTTCATGATGATGGTGATTACTTTTTCCAGATTTGACGTGGATGAAGAGGACCAATGCCCAAATCACTACGGCAGGCAAGAACAGGATGAGCCATATCATATGTCCGCACCTCACTACAATAAATTTTCTACACTTTGAACATACTATTCTTTTATGAAGGAAGAATGAACGGCACGTAAACAAAAAAATAATATTTGGTAAAAATATGTTTTTTTACCGTAGATAAAATGAAGAATGCTGAGGGAATTACGTTTTTACACTTTACAGTTTTGAAAAAGTAAAGAATGTTTTTTAGGAAGTGGTCTTGCCAATTTTGTGTGAAACTTGGTATTATTACTAGGTAATAATTTTTTGGTGGAATAATATTTTTACAGGAGTTTCGATTTATAATAAAGAAATATAAATTGGAATGTTTAAAAAATTTAGCGTAAGATGGGAATAGTAAATATTTCTATTAGTAAATGTCATAGGAATAAATTTTCTAATAGAATACATCGTATTTTTACAGTAAATCAGTTTGATGCTAATCTGTAAAAACGGGACAAACAAGAGTATGGGAGTGGATTTTACATGTTTAAAATTCAAGAAGTTCGTGAATTAATTAAATTAATTGATAGCTCTAATATTGATGAATTTGAATACAAAAAAGACGGTACAACAATCAAAATGAAAAAACGTGGTAATGAAGTTGTTGCTGTGCAAGCACCGGTAACGAAACAGCTAGTACAACCAGCAGCATCTGTTGAAGTAGAAACAACAGTAGCGGCAGCGCAAGTAGAAGTGCAAAAACAAGAAGAAGAGAAAGCTGTTCAAAATGAAAACCTACATAAAATCACATCACCGATGGTAGGGACATTTTATTCCTCTTCTTCGCCTGATACACCTCAATATGTAAGTGTTGGGGACAGAGTATCGAAAGATTCTATCGTATGTATTGTTGAAGCTATGAAATTATTTAACGAAATTGACGCAGATGTAGAGGGCGAAATTGTTGAAATTCTTGTTAATAACGGACAGCTTGTTGAGTATGGACAACCGCTATTTCTTGTAAAAGCGTAATAAGGGAGTCTTTGTGATGATAAAAAAAGTATTAATAGCCAATCGTGGAGAAATTGCTGTACGAATTATTCGCGCTTGTAAAGAAATGGATATTGAAACAGTTGCAATTTATTCTGAAGCAGACAAAGAGTCACTTCATGTGCAAATTGCAGATGAAGCGTATTGTGTTGGACCAACGATTTCGAAAGAAAGCTATTTAAATTTGACGAACATTATTAGCGTTGCAAAATTGACAGGTTGTGATGCAATTCATCCGGGATACGGATTTTTAGCAGAGAATGCAGATTTTGCAGAATTATGCCGTGAGTGTAACTTGATTTTTATCGGTCCAAGCCCGGAAGCTATTTCAAAGATGGGCACAAAAGACGTTGCACGTGATACAATGAAAGAAGCAGGGGTTCCGATTGTACCAGGTTCACAAGGGATTATTAAAAATACCGAAGAAGCGATCGAGCTTGCTAATCAAATTGGATATCCAGTTATTATTAAAGCGACTGCAGGTGGCGGCGGAAAAGGTATTCGTGTTGCGCGCCATGAAGAAGAGCTTGTAAAAGGAATTCAAATTACACAGCAAGAAGCCAGTACCGCTTTTGGGAACCCTGGTGTATACTTAGAGAAGTACGTTGAAGATTTCCGCCATGTTGAGATTCAAATAATGGCAGATACACATGGAAATGCCATTCATTTAGGAGAGCGTGATTGTACAATTCAGCGCCGTCTGCAAAAACTATTAGAAGAAAGTCCATCACCTGCACTTGATGAGAATATTCGCAAGCAAATGGGTGACGCAGCAGTTAAAGCGGCGGTAGCGGTTGATTATACAGGTGCTGGTACGGTTGAGTTTATTTATGAATATAAAACGAAAAGCTTTTATTTCATGGAGATGAATACGAGAATCCAAGTTGAACATCCAGTTACTGAAATGGTAACAGGGATGGATTTAATTAAAGAACAAATTCTTGTTGCTTCTGGAGAAAAGTTATCGTTACAGCAAGAAGAAGTACAATTTAATGGTTGGGCAATGGAATGTCGAATTAATGCGGAAAACCCTGCCAAAAAATTTATGCCATCTCCAGGTAGAGTAGAAATGTACTTACCACCAGGCGGATTTGGTATTCGCGTCGATTCAGCTGTATATCCGGGATATTCAATACCACCTTTCTATGATTCGATGGTTGCTAAATTAATTGTTCACGGAAAAACACGTGAAGAGGCAATTGCAAAAATGAAGCGAGCGCTCAGTGAGTTTGTCATTGAAGGCGTACATACAACAATCCCGTTCCATTTGCAATTGTTAGATCATCCTGATTTTGTAAAAGGTGAGTTTAACACGAAATTTTTGGAAGAGCATGAACTTGTGACGCAGTGATACATTAAAGGAGGTTTTTTTCATGGCTGAACATATGTTAGATATGGGTCAAGATACAACTCTTGGAAAAGTAGAAATTGCACCAGAAGTAATCGAAGTAATTGCAGGTATTGCAGCTGCTGAAGTAGAAGGTGTAGCGGCAATGCGTGGTAATTTTGCTACAGATGTTGTTGAGAAGTTAGGTAAGAAAAATCATGGTAAAGGTGTAAAGGTTGAATTAGCAAACGAAGATATTATTGTTGACCTTTATGTTGTGATGTATTTTGGTGTAGCAATTCCGGTTGTTGCACAAAAAATTCAAGACAATATTCGCCAAGCACTCTTTACAATGACAGGACTTGAGCCAAAAGAAGTGAACGTTCACATCGTTGGCGTAACATTCGAAACACAAAAAACAGAAATCGAACCAGTGTAAGAGTGAAAAAAGGTGCCTAGTAAAATAGGCATCTTTTTTATCGTTTCATTTCTTCACAAATTAAAACCCTCGAATTATTATACTATTTCAAAAAATAAGAAATATAAAACGGGATGGTTCATTTTTCCAAAAAACGTACATTGTGATAAGATATGGAACTTGAAGTTAATCTTTTTATTATTTTTCAGCCTTGTACCCCGTGTGTGAAACGATAAATTGTGTTATTATCATTGTATTATAAGGTTGGAAAATCAATGAAAACTGCAAGAGTAAGTGAATTGACGGCTTATAAATTATAATAATATAACAAAACATAAGGAAAGACTTGAAGTATAAAGGAGAGTTACAATGAAACGTAGGACGGCTAGAGAAAGAGCAATGCAAGCATTATACCAAATGGATATTACAGGTGAATTAGAACCGAAAGTAGCGGTGGAAAATACGCTAGATGAAGGCGAAGAAACAAATGAGTTTCTAGAATCACTTGTTGTAGGATTTGTAGACAACAAAGAAGAGATTGACGCAGCAATTCGTCAAAATTTAAAAAAGTGGAAGCTTGAGCGTATTAGTATTGTTGATCGCAGTATTTTACGTGTAGCTGTGTGTGAGATGAAATACATGGAAGAAATTCCGCACAATGTAACAATTAACGAAGCAATTGAAATCGCGAAAACATTTGGGGATGAGGAATCTCGTCGTTTTATTAACGGCGTTTTATCTAATATAAAAGATACACTGTAATTTCTTTAAGGGGGAAACTTAAAATGGTAGCAGTAATCATCAAAGGAAATGAAGTTGCGGAGAAAAAACGAGCACAATTAAAAGAAGAAGTTGTGAAGTTAAAAGAGCAAGGGATTGTACCAGGATTAGCAGTTATTTTAATTGGAGAAGATCCAGCATCTCGTTCTTATGTAAAAGGAAAAGAAAAAGGCTGTGAGCAAGTAGGAATCTATTCAGAGCTAATTGAACTTCCTGAAACGATTACCGAGGAGCGTTTGCTTGCTGAAATCGATCGCTTAAATGGAGACGACCGCATTAATGGCATATTGGTACAATTGCCTTTACCAAAACATATTGAAGAAAAAGCTATCATTGAAAGAATTTCACCGGAAAAGGATGTAGATGGATTTCACCCAATCAGCGTAGGACGTATGATGACGGGACAAGACACATTCCTTCCATGTACACCGCATGGCATTTTAGAATTAGTAAAAGAAACGAATCTTGATATTTCTGGAAAGCATGTTGTTGTAATTGGAAGAAGTAATATTGTTGGTAAACCAGTGGGGCAACTGTTTTTAAATGAAAATGCAACTGTCACATATTGTCATTCTAAGACGCAAAATATAGAAGAATTATCGAAGTTAGCTGATATTTTAATCGTAGCCGTTGGACGACCGAAAATGGTAACAGCTGACTATATTAAAGAAGGTGCGGTTGTAATTGATGTTGGTGTTAACCGTTTAGAAACAGGCAAACTTTGTGGTGATGTTGATTTTGACAATGTATTAGACGTTGCAGGTTACATTACGCCTGTGCCAAAAGGAGTCGGCCCAATGACTATTACAATGCTTCTTCACAACACTGTGGAGTCTGCAAAGCGTGCAGGAGTTGTTTGTCAATAATTTGAATCGGCTATGAGGAGAGAGCAATGGAGAAACAATATTTAACCGTTACAGCATTAACACGCTATATTAAAACAAAAATAGAGTATGATCCGCATTTACAGTCTGTTTGGTTAAAAGGAGAAATTTCCAACTTTAAATATCATAGTCGTGGTCATATGTATTTTACATTGAAAGATGAAAATGCAAGAATTGCAGCGGTTATGTTTGCGGGTCATAATCGTAACATTAAATTCAGACCGGAAAATGGAATGAAAGTACTTGTAAAAGGAAAGATTTCTGTTTACGAGGCGAGTGGTTCTTATCAAATTTATATTCAAGACATGCAGCCTGATGGAGTTGGAAATCTTCATTTAGCTTATGAACAATTAAAAGTCCGATTAGAAGAAGAAGGGCTGTTTTCTCAAGTTTATAAGCGTCCAATCCCTGCATTTGCAAAAACAATCGGTGTTATAACGTCGCCAACAGGAGCAGCAATTCGCGATATTATAACAACAATTAAACGTCGTTATCCAATTGGAAATGTTATTGTGTTTCCTGTACTTGTACAAGGGGAGTCAGCGGCTCCCTCAATTGTACAAGCAATTCGTACAGCGAATGAAATGGGAGATATTGATGTTTTAATTGTTGGACGTGGTGGAGGCTCTATTGAAGAATTATGGGCCTTTAATGAGGAAGTAGTTGCAAGAGCAATTTTTACAAGTGAGATTCCGATTATTTCAGCTGTAGGTCATGAAACGGATTTTACAATCGCAGATTTTGTCGCGGATTTACGTGCACCAACACCGACTGCAGCAGCTGAGCTGGCGGTACCTAACATTATAGAGTTACAAGAAAAGGTATTACAAAGAACTCTGAGATTGCAAAGAGCAATGAGAGAGAGAGTACATAAAAAAGAAGAAAAACTGCAAGTGTTACAAAAATCTTATGCGTTCCGTTATCCAAGGCAAGTGTATGAGCAAAAAGAAGAGCAGTTAGACAGAGCTCTTGAACAACTTGTTTTAGCGAAAGAGCGTTATATAGATAAAAAAGTAAATCAATTAAAGCAACTTTCATTTTATTTAGAAAAGCACCACCCATCTCAAAAAATTATACAAACGAAAACGGCAATTGAAACGTTGCAAAAGCAGTTGCAACGTGAAATGCAAACGTTACTTCAAACGAAGGAGTTCGTATTTGTGAGAGCGGCTCAAAAGCTTGAAGTATTAAGCCCGCTTAAAGTAATGATGAGAGGGTACGGGCTTGTATACGATGAAGAGAAACAAGTATTAAAAAGCGTGAAAGATGTTAGCCTTGGAGATGCTGTTTCGGTTCAATTACAAGATGGAATACTAGATTGTAGCGTATCAAGCATAGAGGAGCGTGAATTGAATAATGGAAAATAAGTTAAGCTTTGAAGAAGCAATTTCGCAGCTTGAGCATCTCGTTTCTAAGCTTGAACAAGGTGATGTACCTTTAGAGGAAGCGATTTCTTATTTTAAAGAAGGCATGGAATTATCTAAGCTTTGTGATGAGAAATTGAAAGATGTACAAGAACAAATGGCAGTTATCCTTGGAGAAGATGGAGAGCTTAAACCGTTTACTGCTTTAGGAGATGAAGCATAGTGACACATATAGCTTTTGATGCTTTTTTGAAAGAGAGTAAAACTTTCGTAGAAGAAAATCTTGTAAGCTATGCAAATGAATTACAATGTCCAAATGTGCTTCGTGAAGCGATGGCATATTCTTTGGAAGCGGGTGGGAAACGTCTCCGCCCGTTACTTTTATTTGCAACGTTACAAGCGTTTGGGAAAGAAAGAAATCTTGGAGTGGGTGCAGCTTGTGCCCTTGAAATGATTCATACATATTCGTTAATTCATGATGATTTACCTTGTATGGATGATGATGATCTAAGACGAGGACAGCCTACCAATCATAAAGTATTTGGTGAAGCAATGGCAGTTTTAGCAGGAGATGGTTTGTTGACATATGCTTTTCAAGTTATTATGGCATATGGGCAAAAAGAAATCTCTGCTGAAAAAAAAGTAAGACTTGTACTTGAGCTTGCGAAAGCAGCAGGACCTGAAGGAATGGTTGCTGGACAAGTGGCAGATATGGAAGCTGAAGGAAAACGACTTACAATTAATGAATTAGAGTACATCCATAAGCATAAGACAGGTAAACTGCTTGAGTTTGCTGTACTTGCAGGAGCGATACTTTCTGATGCTACAGAAGAGCAAGAAGAGAAGTTACTTGCATTTGCAAAATATATCGGTCTAGCTTTCCAAATTAGAGATGATATTTTGGATGTAGAAGGAACAGAAGAAGAGATTGGAAAACCGATTGGTAGTGATGCTTCCAATGAAAAGAGCACATATACGACGTTATTTACTGTAGATAGAGCAAAATCTATTTTAGAGGAGAAAATTGCAAAAGCAAAAGATTCTATTAGCTCCTTACAATTACAAGATGAATATTTACTATCTATTTGTGATTTAATCGCAAAACGTAATAACTAATATAACAGCGTTTCCATTTGTTGAGTCATTCATCATTTTATGATATAAATGTAGGAAAAGGTTTTTCTTTTCTTGTTATTGGCAAAAATATATGTAGATTACATTGCCGTTATCACTTCGTGTTAGCGGCTATTTTTTTCATCACGTAAAGAAATATGATGTATAATATGATAAGTGAAAAAATGGAAGTGTTTTCTGAAAGCAGGACAAGATAAAAAGAATAGAAAAGAGAATTTCTTGTGTTGTGTAAATGTTTCTTATAATATTTGACATGTTGACAGATTATGAAATGAAAGTGAGTGATCCATGTGGATCTAACGCAAATTCAAAACCCTAGTTTTTTGAAAGATATGTCTATCAGTGAACTAGAGGGGTTGAGTGAGGATATTCGTAAGTTTTTAATTGAAGAGCTCTCTCAAACAGGTGGACATATTGCACCTAATTTAGGTGTAGTAGAACTCACAATTGCTCTGCATAAATTATTTGATAGTCCGAAAGATAAATTTTTATGGGACGTAGGACATCAATCCTATGTACATAAAATTTTAACAGGGCGTGCGAAAGAATTCGGCACATTAAGGCAATATCAAGGTCTATGTGGTTTTCCAAAACGCTGCGAGAGTGAGCATGATGTTTGGGAAACTGGTCATAGTTCGACGTCGTTATCTGCTGCAATGGGAATGGCCCTAGCACGTGATTTAAAGAAAACGGAAGAATACGTTATACCAATCATTGGCGATGGTGCATTAACAGGCGGAATGGCTTTAGAGGCATTGAACCATATTGGACATGAAAAAACGGACATGATTGTTATTTTGAATGACAATGAAATGTCAATTGCACCAAACGTCGGTGCACTTCATAATGTACTTGGTCGTTTACGTACCGCAGGGAAGTACCATTGGGTAAAAGATGAATTAGAATATATATTGAAGAAAATCCCAGCAGTCGGCGGGAAAGTTGCTGCGACAGCAGAGAAAATAAAAGATAGTCTAAAATATTTACTAGTATCAGGCGTCTTTTTTGAAGAATTAGGCTTTACATATTTAGGGCCGGTCGATGGGCATGATTATGAAAAGTTATTCGAAACGTTGCAATATGCAAAGAAAACAAAAGGCCCAGTACTTGTTCATGTTATTACGAAAAAAGGAAAAGGTTATAAACCAGCTGAGAGTGACGTTATTGGAACTTGGCATGGAACAGGACCGTACAAAATTGAGTCAGGTGACTTCGTTAAACCGAAGGAAGTTGCACCAGCATGGAGTGCTGTTGTTAGTGAAACAGTGCTTAAGCTAGCGAGAACGGATGAACGTATCGTTGCAATTACGCCTGCAATGCCTGTTGGATCGAAACTTGAGAAATTCCAAAAAGAATTTCCGAATCGTATGATTGATGTAGGTATTGCAGAGCAGCATGCTACAACAATGGCGGCTGGTATGGCAACGCAAGGAATGAAGCCATTCTTAGCAATTTATTCAACGTTTTTACAAAGAGCATATGACCAAGTTGTTCATGATATTTGTCGCCAAAATTTAAATGTTTTCATTGGAATAGATCGTTCTGGATTAGTTGGAGCAGACGGTGAAACGCATCAAGGTGTATTTGACATCTCGTTTTTACGTCATTTGCCGAATATGGTACTTATGATGCCGAAAGATGAAAATGAAGGACAACATTTAGTATATACAGCGATGCAATACGAAGATGGACCGATTGCTTTACGTTATGCACGCGGCAATGGACTTGGCGTTCAAATGGATGAAGAATTAAAGGCGATTCCAATTGGTACATGGGAAACGTTAAAAGAAGGCACACAAGCAGCAATTTTAACGTTTGGTACGACAATCCCGATGGCAATGGAAGCAGCTGAGCGTCTTGAACAAACTGGAGTATCAGTGAAAGTAGTGAATGCTCGCTTTATTAAACCGATGGATGAGGCATATTTACATGAGCTTTTAGGGGGAAATATACCGATTTTAACGATTGAAGAGGCTTGTTTAATCGGTGGCTTTGGAACGGGAGTAGTTGAATTTGCTTCTGAGAACGGATACCATAGTGCTTTAATTGAACGAATGGGTATTCCTGATCGCTTCATAGAGCATGGTAGTGTAACAAAACTGTTAGAAGAAATTGGTTTAACGACAGATGCTGTTGTAGACCGTATTCATACAATGATTCCATCAAAACAAAAAAGGGCGTAACAAATGAGCATAAAAAAAGAAAGAGTAGATGTACTATTAGTAGAGCGAGGACTTATAGAAACGCGTGAGAAGGCTAAACGTGCTGTTATGGCAGGTCTTGTATATGCGAATGAAATGAGACTCGATAAGCCAGGGGAGAAAATCTCGCAAGATACGGAGATTACGGTGAAAGGGCAAGTTATGCCGTATGTAAGCCGTGGTGGTTATAAGCTTGAAAAGGCATTAGAAACATTTCAACTTGATTTACAAGATAAAGTTATGATAGATATTGGTTCATCAACTGGTGGTTTTACAGACTGTGCGCTTCAAAATGGTGCGAAGTTATCCTACGCATTAGATGTAGGATATAATCAACTTGCGTGGAAATTGCGTCAAGATGAGCGTGTTGTTGTGATGGAACGAACGAACTTCCGTTACGTGACACCGGCAGATTTAGAGCGTGGTTTACCGCAGTTTGCAAGTATTGATGTTTCATTTATATCATTAAGGCTTATATTGCCGGTTTTAAAAACAATGCTTACGCCAAATGGTGATGTAGCTGCATTGATTAAACCTCAGTTTGAAGCTGGACGAGAACAAGTCGGGAAAAAAGGCATTGTTCGTGATAGAAAAGTACATGAAGCTGTCGTGGAAATGATTGTCGATTTTGCTCTTAAGGAAGGCTATAATGTCGAAGGTTTAACGTTCTCACCAATTACAGGCGGGGATGGAAATATTGAATTTTTAATTCATCTAAAGTGGCACGGTGAGCGTGAGAATGGTGAAAATCATTCTCCGGTTTCTATTGAACAAGTTGTTACAGAAGCGCATAATGTTCTAAAACAAAAAGGGAAAGGGGAATAACATATGTTGTTCCTCTTTTTGTTGTAATCGTATAATTATTGTAAAAACAATTGTATACAAGTAACGGATTATACGTTAACATAAATAAATGAAGTATACCAATGTTTAAACTATGGTAAGAGATAGTGTGAGGTGCAAATGTATGAATAAAGGTCAGCGCCATATTAAAATCAGGGAAATTATTGCGAACAAAGAAATTGAAACACAAGATGAACTAGTTGATATTTTACGTAATGTGGGGTTTAATGTAACGCAAGCAACAGTATCGCGCGATATTAAAGAACTGCACTTAGTGAAGGTGCCATTACATGATGGTCGCTATAAATATAGCTTGCCAGCAGATCAACGATTTAATCCGTTGCAAAAATTAAAACGAAATCTAGTGGATTCATTTGTAAAATTAGACACGGCAGGACATATGCTTGTGCTAAAAACATTGCCTGGTAACGCTCATTCACTTGGGGCACTTATTGATCATTTAGAGTGGGATGAGATCGTCGGAACCATTTGTGGTGATGATACTTGCTTAATTATTTGCCGTACACCTGAAGATACAGGTGTTGTCTCTGATCGTTTCTTAAATATGCTGTAACAGAAAAATCTTGTTTACTTTCCTCTGTAAAGTGGAAAGTAAACAAGATATTTTTATTGGCGAAAAATATGGATTTTCAAATACAATACATTATTTTTTTTGAATGAAGTTAGAAAATAGGTGGATTGACCCGTAAAACGAATGTTTGGTACAATGGAGCGGGTTAGAAGAGTAATTTATACATACAAACATATAGTATAACTATTTGAATGAAGAATACTGAGAAAAGCCCTTAATTGGGGATTAGTTTATAACGAGGTGAATGGGGCATTGTTATCGGAATTATCGATCAGAAACTTTGCTATTATTGAGGCATTAAATATTTCTTTTCAAAAAGGTTTAACCGTTTTAAGTGGTGAAACAGGAGCTGGAAAATCCATTATTATTGATGCAATTAGTTTGCTTGTTGGTGGCCGTGGTTCAGCAGAATTTGTTCGATATGGAACAGAAAAGGCTGAGATAGAAGGATTATTCTATGTAGAAGATGCCAAGCATCCATGTATCGCAAAGGCAGAAGAGTTAGATATAGAAATAGAAGATGGCATGATTATTTTGAAGCGTGACATCGCTGCTAACGGAAAAAGTGTCTGTCGTGTAAATGGGAAACTTGTTACACTCAGCATATTAAAAGAGATTGGAAAAACGCTAGTTGATATTCATGGACAGCATGAAACACAAGATTTAATGAATGAAGAGCGTCATATGTTTATGCTTGATCATTTTGATGGAAATCGCATTGTTAAACAATTGGCCATATATCAAAATGTATATACAGACTATGAGAAGTTAAAAAAACAGCTAAAATCTTTAAGTGAAAATGAACAACAAATGGCCCATCGTCTAGATTTAATTCAATTCCAACATGAAGAAATTCGTAAGGCGGATTTAAAAATGGATGAAGAATATGAATTGACTGAGGAACGATTAAAAATCTCCAATTTTGAAAAGATTTATAAAGCATTAGGAGATGCGTATCGTTCGTTAAGTGGAGACGGACAGGGATTAGATCACGTAAGAAATGCAATGGGACAAATGGAGAGTATTACGCACTTAGATGAAGCGTATCAAGAAAATCATGATTCCATTGCAAATAGTTATTACTTATTAGAAGAAGTTGCATATCAGCTTAGAGAAAAGTTAGATATGATGGAATATGATCCGAAACGTCTAGATGAAATTGAAACACGTTTGAATGAAATCCGTATGTTAAAGAGAAAGTATGGAAATACTGTAGAAGAGATTTTAGCGTATGCTGATAAAATTGAACAAGAAATTTTTACGATTGAAAATAAAGACGTACATATTGAAACGACGAGAAAGCAGTTAACGAAATTAGAAGGTGTTATTGTAAAAGAAGCAACGTTGTTAAGTACTATGCGTCATGAGCTTGCGGATCATCTTACAAGCGCTATTCATCAAGAATTAAAAGAACTATATATGGAAAAAACGAAATTTGAAGTGAGAATTATGAAGAGGGTAGGAAATGTAGAAGAACCTCTCGTGGAAGGAACACCGGTAAAACTTACGGCGGATGGCTACGATCATGTGGAATTTTATATTTCAACGAATCCGGGTGAACCGTTAAAGCCACTTTCAAAGGTTGCTTCTGGCGGAGAGTTATCTCGTATTATTTTAGCTTTAAAAAGCATTTTTTCTAAGCATCAAGGTGTTGCATCTGTTATTTTTGATGAAGTGGATACGGGTGTGAGTGGTCGGGTTGCGCAGGCTATTGCGGAAAAAATTTATCGTGTATCAGTAAACTCGCAAGTACTTTGTATTACGCACTTACCTCAAGTAGCTTCAATGGCGGACTCGCATTTATTTATTAGAAAACAAGTAGCGAATGATCGGACGATTACATCGGTTACTGTGTTAAGTACGGATGAAAAAGTAACAGAAATTGCTCGAATGATTTCTGGTGTTGAAATTACAGATTTAACGACAGAGCATGCGAAAGAGTTACTTACGCAAGCGCATCATTTCAAACAGACAGCAGAGGCTATCCAGTAATGGATAGCTTTTTTTTCTCAAATGACGATTTCTTAATTCTTCCGGTTATAAATAAAGCACTGCAAGGAGAGATTAAAAAGTGAAGCCAAGAGGCTGAATGTGGGTAGGAGCGAGGAGAGTGAACAAATTGAAATTAGAAAGATTTCGAAAAATAATAGGTCTTTGTCTCCTTGTTTCTCTAGTTTTTATTGGATGTTTTAAACCGCTTCGAACGTTTATTTCATCGCCGAAGCAACTTGTTGTTTTTGAAGGACAACAATCAGAAATAGCATCATTACCAGTTTTTAAGGCTTCATCTACAAATCGTAATGTATTTACTGTAAGTTCAAATGAACAAGAACTTATGGTAAATTCTCACCAAAATGGTGAAGCTGATATGGTGTTTCAACTTGCTGGTTTTCCAGTGAAAAAAGTAAATGTGAAAGTATTAAAAGATTTTAAAGTTATTCCAGGTGGACAATCGATTGGTGTAAAATTGAACACAAAAGGTGTACTTGTTGTAGGCCATCATTTAATTCAAACTGAAAAGGGTAAAGTATCTCCTGGTGAAACAGCTGGTGTACAGATTGGAGATATGATTACTGAAATCAATGGTAAAACAATTGAAAGAATGAGTGATGTAGCACCATTTATTCATAATAGTGGAGAAACAGGTGAACCGCTTAATCTTGTTTTATTAAGAGATGGAAAATATATTCGTGCTAAGCTAACACCACAAAAAGACAATGGTGAATCTTCTTACCGAATTGGATTGTATATTCGTGATTCAGCAGCTGGTATCGGAACGATGACGTTTGTACATCCAGATTCTATGAAATACGGAGCGCTTGGTCATGTAATTTCCGATAATGATACAAAAAAGCCAATTCAAGTAGAAGATGGACAAATTATGCGTTCGACAGTAACGTCTATTGAAAGAGGAAGTCACGGGAACCCGGGAGAGAAATTAGCAAGATTTTCACCGGATCGTGAAGTGATTGGTAATATTACAATAAATAGCCCGTATGGTATTTTTGGGAAATTAAATACAAATATGACAAACGGCATAATGGATAAAGCAATGCCTATCGCATTATCCAATCAAGTAAAAGAAGGGCCAGCGAAAATATTAACAGTTATTAATCAAGATAAGGTGGAAGCGTTTGATATTGAAGTTGTTAGTACAGTACCACAAAAGTTCCCGGCTACAAAAGGTATGGTTATAAAAGTGACAGATAAACGTTTACTAGCAAAAACGGGTGGCATTGTACAAGGAATGAGTGGAAGTCCGATTGTACAAAATGGGAAAGTAATTGGTGCGGTTACACATGTATTTGTAAATGATCCAACGTCAGGATACGGTGTTCATATTGAATGGATGTTACATGAGGCTGGAATTAATATTTATGATCAAGAGAAAAAAGCGAGCTAATACATATTAGCTCGCTTTTCTTTTGAAAAATTCGTTGAAATTTTGTAAAAGCTCCGCAAGAGCTGTTTTTTGTTGTAAAATATAAGCAAAGGGTTGAACGTTTCGCTGTAATTCTATGATGGAATGTGTTGCGAAAGGAAAAAAATGAACGATAAACATATTTTTTTGTGATTTTATCGGAAAGTAAGAAACTTTAAAGGGAATTTTCACACAATTGTCGAACAATTCATGTAGCCTAGAAGCTTACACATGTCGGAAGAATCGATTCGGTAAGGGAGGAAAAACTGTGGAGAAAATTAAAGTATGTCTTGTGGATGATAATAAAGAATTGGTATCGATGCTAGAGAGCTATGTTGCTGCTCAGGATGATATGGAAGTTATTGGGATTGCTTACAATGGTCAAGAATGTTTAAACTTATTGAAAGAAAAGCAGCCTGATATACTCGTTTTAGACATTATTATGCCACATTTAGATGGTCTAGCTGTGCTAGAGAAAATGCGACATATTGAAAGGTTAAGACAACCTAACGTTATTATGTTGACAGCATTCGGACAAGAAGATGTGACGAAAAAAGCGGTTGATTTAGGGGCATCATATTTCATATTAAAACCATTTGATATGGAGAATTTAACAAGTCATATTCGTCAAGTTAGTGGTAAGGAAAATTCTACCATAAAACGTCCATTACCATCTTTCCGATCAGCAACAACGATTGATGGCAAACCGAAAAACTTAGATGCGAGTATTACAAGTATCATTCATGAAATTGGTGTACCCGCTCATATTAAAGGATATATGTACTTACGAGAAGCAATCTCTATGGTGTACAATGATATCGAATTACTAGGATCTATTACGAAAGTATTATATCCAGATATCGCAAAGAAATATAATACAACAGCAAGTCGTGTCGAGCGCGCAATCCGTCACGCAATTGAAGTAGCTTGGAGCCGTGGGAATATTGATTCTATTTCGTCCTTATTTGGTTATACAGTATCCATGTCAAAAGCAAAACCTACGAATTCCGAGTTCATCGCAATGGTTGCGGATAAGCTAAGACTTGAACATAAGGCTTCGTAAACGCTGATATAACAGTATCTGACGCGAATCTAACGTTAAAGATCGTTGAGCAATAAATATCTTTTTTGACCGATAAATAACACGGTCATTTGGTGATAAACACCGTTCTTTTGGTAGTTACTAAAACTATCGAGAGGGCGGTGTTTTTTTGTTGTCTGATTTCGGATTTCAAATCGAAAACTTTATGTTGTATTGTACGTCGAAGAATCTTTCGATTAAGACTTTGAAAAGTTACGAACAAACACTTAAGTTATTTTCAGCGTACATAAAGAACGAATTTGATATAAGTGAAGTCGATAAAGTTAAATCGGCACACATACGTCATTATATTAAGTATTTGAGAGAACGCGGTAAGTATACGGTAACAGTTAACGAAAAATCTGCGACAGTTAATTTTCCGCATAAGTGAGACGATTATCGTAAGCCTTTAAGTTCTACGACGATTTCTAATTATATTCGAAATATAAAAGTGTTTTTTAATTATTTATACGAAGTAGAGCGGGAGATACGCAAGAATCCAGTCGAAGCGATAGAAAGTATAAAGCCAACGCATATCATTCCCCGTGCGTCGTATAGGTCTAGCCGATTGCGGGCATTGTACGGCAAGGGTGGAAATACGTTGTTACTACGGTAACAGGGTGTATCGAAAGATTTACGCACTATGGGACGTTTTGTGGTGTAGAAAGTCGATATTACGAGAAATCGTAAAGGACGGGGAATGCGTTACTACGATAAACTACAAGCGATCCGATGCTAGTAAACCGCCTTACCTCTTATTCGCATAGAAACTACGAAATTACGATGAAGTTTAAACGCTTCGTTATTTTTTCATCAATGCGAATAGGGGTGAAAACTGCGCCCAACTCAACCTAGCTTCGCTCACCTCGGCTAGTCGCCGTCCACCGATTGTCAATAGCATAAATTCGGTATTAAACGCCACTAGCGGAAGTGAGTTGAATATCGAAGGTCGACACAGGGCGCTATAAGAGGCGGAGGACTTACGCATGGAAAGACGACTTAATATAAGACAATACGCCATAAAGGCGAAGACATAAACGCAACATTAAACAGATTAGCGACTTTAGCTAAGAAGGAAGTGGGAGATTGTTACACTGGAATATGTGATAATAATAAATATAGAACGAAGGTCGAGGCGCACTACATACCGCTGATCGAACGGCTAGCCAAAGACAATTGGTATCGTATAAACAATGAAACGCATTTTATCGAGGATTGTTTCCGTAAAATAAGGTATGCGATTAGATCGTTTGATATAGATCGAAGAGACTTCGACAATCGAGTTAGATGGCTAGTATATCAAAGTGTACGACATTATTGCGGAAGTAGAGGGAAGGAGCGAGAGGCGTTAACGTTGATCGGGGATATTAACGTATTGGAAACGTTAGAGAATTGTACAGATACTACGGAAGAAAAAGCGATCTATAATATAAGTACATATGAAGAAACTTACGCAAGGTTATACAAAAATATATGCAAAAAGGAAATAGACTTTATTGTGCTAGATACTATGATACATACGGCGGATAATTACGATAAGGTTACGGAGGCTGAAATTTCTAGAGCATTATCGAAAAAGACGGGGCGATCATTTGATTCCGCTAGAAGTACGATAAGAAGCTTTAAGGAGAGGCTGCGTACAAGGAATGCTAGAAGGGAGGATATAGCGTGAGAAACAAGCGTAAAGAGATGTATCTAATTATATTCGCATAAAAGTTTGGGACGGTATATACATTGGTTCTGGGCAAGTTATCGGAGGGATTGTAGAAGGATCTGATTCACTAGACGATACAGTAACAAAAGAAAATATTAAGTATGCTATAGGTCACCCTATAGAGACAATTTCTACTGCTTGGAATACTGTTTCGGATTCATTTATGAATGATTTTTGGCATGGTGATGTGGAAAGTCGTACAAAATGGGGAACAAGTATTTTTATGGGGCTTGGATTAGGATTGATTGGTGATAAAGGAATAAGTAAAGTAACTACAATCGCAAAAGGTGCGAATCTAACAAAATTCTCAGAAGGTATCTCGTCCGTTTCGAATCAATTACCATTGAAAGAACGATTTGCATTTGCAGGTACTAGTGGCTTTGGTAGCAATCAGATAAAAACTTTTGAAGCTTTACAAGAAGCCCGTGATACATTTATGTTTTCCAAAACTGGTGGAAGAAGTAGGGTCAAAGATGTTCAAGAAGTAATAAAGGATTATGCAGATAAAGTTCTTGATAGAGTAGATGTAAAAAATGATTATCCCGATTCGTATACAGCATCTAAAGTATTACGTGAAGAACTTAAGGATGCAGGGATTGAACCACCCCATACTCTAATGCAGCACATCACATCGGACCTTGGAATGATAAAAGGGCGGCACAGGTACAAGAACTATTAGAAGAGTTTGGAATACATCCTGATTCTGCTGCTAATGGGGTATTTTTACCATATAAAGTGAACGATTATGTAACTACTGAAGCATTACATATAGGTAATCATAGTCCAGAGTATATAAGAAAAGTATACAGAGTATGAAGCGAAGTTAAACGCTTTGGGGGTAATCAAGCAGATGCATTTGCAGCTTTGCAGAATATAAGAGAAAGGTTATTGGATGGTAGTTTAAAACTAAATCAACCTAAATAATCTTAATTATTTTACTAATTAAATTATAAAGGAGTAAAAGGTATGAAAATTTGGCAATTAAAAAGCTTATTTGATAACTATAAATCTTTTCAACTATTAAATTTGAAAGAAGACCGTAAAAAATATTTTGATGAAAAAATTGATTTGGCAATAAAGCTATCTGATTCATGGGGAGAAATTCTTGTTGAATGTGTAGAAGGAGATAATCATAGTGATTGTCCTATGTTCTGGGGGGAACTTGGCACGCCAATGGTTAGTAGAAAAGCAAAAGAGGTATTAGAACCTCTAATTTGCAATAATGTTGAGTTTCTTCCGCTAACCCATGATGTTACAGGTGAAGTTTATTACCTAATAAACGTTTTAAATACAATTGATGCAATTGACTACAATAAAGCAGTTTTTGAAAAACTAAGTACAGGATTAATAATAGGTTTCGAAAAATACGTATTTTTGCCTAATGTAGTTGAAGGGCAGATAATATTTAAAACCTATTTAAATCAAAGATTACACTCCTCTACTGTTTTAGTGTCTGACGAATTTAGAAATGCAGTTTTAGAGAGTGATTTAAAAGGCTTTGAATTTGTAGAGGTATGGGATTCGGAATCAAATATGTAGTTAAAATGACTTTCAAAAGCTGACAGACATTATAAAAAAAGCAGAACCTCAGCTTTCATCAGGTTCTGCTTTTTTGCTACCTACTACCTCACATATACATAGGCTTCATTTGCTGTTACATAGTATGTTTTGCCATTGTAAATGGTTAATTAAAATTAAATAAACCGAAGAAGGAATAATTTTATTTATGCTAGAAAAATAGTAAAGGAGAAAAAAGATGAAAATTTGGGAATTAAAGAGTTTATTTGATGACTATGAATCTTTTCAACTATTGGATTTAGAGGAATATTCAAAAAAGTATTTTGAAGGGAAAATTGATTCAGCAGTAAAAGTATCTGAGTCATGGGGAGAACTACGTATTAATTGTGTAGAAGAAGGAAATCACAGTGATTTCCCTCATTTTTGGGGAGAAGTTGGCACACCGATGGTTAGTGAGAAAGCTAAAAAATCCTTAGAATCTATGCTGGGTGATAATGTAGAATTTCTTCCCCTAATTCATGATGTGACGGGAGAAGTGTATTATATAATTAACGTTTTAAATGCAATAGATGCTATTGACTATGAGAAAGCTATACTAAAGAAATTACGTTCTGGCTTAGTAATAGATTTCAAAAAATACGCATTCTTACCTAATATGGTTAAGAACCAAACAATATTTAAAGTTTACTTAAATGAAATATTACATATTCCTTCCGTTTTGGTATCAGATGAATTTAGAAATGCAGTGTTAGAAAGCGATTTAAAAGGTTTTGAATTTGTAGAGGTATGGGATTCAAAAGCAAACATGTAAAAGAAAGTTCTAAAATAACTGATAGAAGTTGAAGCAATGGTTTACATTAACTAGACACTTACAAGATGGAGATAGTGCAGATATAACTTGGTCTATACCCAAATATAATACCTATCCTAAAGGAAAATAAATACTCTTAGAAAGAAGTTTTTTATATGTGGAAAAATCTGATTTTAGAAATTGAAAAAATAGAGAAAAGTTTTAATGATGAACTGAATACACCATCAACAGATAGCGAAGTTCAGAAATTAAGAGAACATGCAAAAGAGAAATTTAATGTTGATTTACCGAGTGAATACGAAGAGTTTCTTAAAACTGTAAATGGTTTAGATTTTAATGGACTGGTACTTTACGGAGTTGACCCTTCTTTACTAGAAATAGAAAAAAATGAACAAATTTGCGGCTTTATAGAAACGAATGAGATTTGGTATGAAAATGAATTTCAAAAAGAGTATCTTTTCTTTGGAGATTCAAATATTGCGTGGTTTTGCAAAAACTTATCAGACGGTACGTATCTAGAACTTGATAAACCATCTGGTACAGTGATGAACACATATAATGATTTCAATACAATGCTTGAGGAAGCGTTAAAAATAACCCTTCTTTAATAGGAGGTATTAAAATGAACAATATTACATGGTCCTTTATGAGTAAAACGCCAATTACAGATGAAGAAATCCAAAAAGTAGAACAATATTTTAATATTAAATTACCCAACGATTTTGTTGCGTGCGTGAAGAAATACGACGGGGGATACCCTAACCCAAAAGTATTTGATGTACCAGGACAAGATGAAAATGTATTCAGTGACCTCTTAACTCTTCATAGAGAAGATGAATATTCGATTGTCCAAAACTATGAAGGTATAAAAGATAGATTAGTTGATAAAGTATACCCTTTTGCTAGAGACCCATTTGGCAATTTATTATGTTTTGATTACCGAGATAATCCTGAAGCCCCAACGGTTGTATTTTGGGAACATGAGGAAGAAGAGATAGAAAAAGCAATCTATCCTGTTTGTTCATCTTTTACAGAATTGCTTAATAGCTTACGTGATTATGACGATGAATAATATGTTTCATAAAATATATTAACGATTTAGCTTTACAATAATCTACATCATAAGAGAATATCACTTCAATTGAATCTAATGGAGGTAGTAAAAGCTATGTTTGATTTTTTGCAAAAATATGTTGTAGCAGACAGAAGTATCCGTTCTAAACAAGAACCTATTTTCTATCCTATATATCAAGAGGAAATAGATGAAGCGGAAAGCCTATTACAAATGGAACTTCCAAAAGAACTGAAACGCTTTTATCAAGAAATAGGTTGTGGGTTTTTAAAGTCTGATAAAAGAACGTTTTTTAACAGATTTATGGACCCAATTTCAGTTGCAGATTTCCGTTTAAGACAAGATATTTATGAATACAATCCCAACCTAGATGGTGTAGACGATGAAGAATCATTAGTGTTTTTTGAAGTGACAGAACTTAGCTTCTTAACAATTAAATTTAAGCAAGCAAATGAATTAGGGCAATGCCCTATATATTATGGTTCAACGAAAATAGCTGGTTCTTTAGAAGAATTTTTAATTAAAATGGATGAAAATCCTGACTATTATATTTAATCTTTTTGAGACTTGCTTTAAGGCGTAGGATTTGAAAAATATCTAATCATGAATAAAAAGCTTATGTATAACTTGCATAAGCTTTTGTAATGTCCATTACCTTTTTTAACTGAAAGTACTTTGAATAGATGATAGAATCAAATTTAGGTAAGCGATAAATTTTACACGTCTAACCAATGAATTTTATGATTCGTTGGTCTTTTTATTTTGTCGAGAAGAAACGGAATAGTGAGTTTGATTTTATCAAAGTTTTTTAGGTTAATGAAAGGGAGTTATTTAATTTTATGAGAGGATTAAATAAGCACAGATAGGGAGAAGGAAAATAAAATATTAACTTGGCTAGGAATAGTAGCAATTATGGGAACTCTTGCTGTTGCAGTTACTTTTGAAATATTAGAACTTGCAGATAATCCAGCAGATAAACATGCGAGTGTTGAAATAGATAAAAAAGAAGAATCAGAGGTAGTAGATGGTGTTCATCCTGCACTGATTATTAATCTTCACCAATCGAGATTCCCGACCTAACGTCTTCGCAAAATTGTGAGGTGATTTAGTGAATGGATAGCGGAAATTATGTAAATATATGTAGAAAACCTTAAGAGCAAAGCAGATTATACAGGGAATACAATACGGTGGTTTGACAGTGTAATTTTGATAGCGTATCATTAATTGGGAAATGCTAGAGATATAGGAGAATATAAGAATGTCTGTAAAAAAAATAGTGGGTCGATCGTACCCAATCATTGTCATGACGGTATTTTTGTCTGTGTTTTCAATGATAGTAAGTAAATTTTTTATTCCGAAAAAAATTTTGATGAGTGGAGAATTTCCTTATCCGACTGAGGAGTATACTGCAAGTGAAGTAGGTGTTGTTATAGTAGCGACAATTCTTTTGTTTGCACTCTTCTTGATGTATTATAAATGGGTTATTAATAAAATGAAAAGAACGTCTACAAATATCATGATTACTTTAGGTATAATGAGCATTTTGACGATAGAAATAATTATTACTTCTATAGCATTTAACCCTGTTGTGGGAGATTATGCCATCCTTAAAGAAGGAATTGTTTCTGTATTTAATGGGGATAATCATTTTTTAGAAATGGGACAGCTTCTATTTTATCCATATAATACACACATTGTATTACTCGGTGGGTATTTTGCAAAATTAATAGGGAGCGTAGAATTAGCAATAAAAATATTACCGATCGCATGTATAACAGGTAGTATTATTTTAAATGTATTGATTGTAAGGAAAATTACAAACTTTAAAGTTGCTCACATTTCGCTTGTGTTATCTGTGCTAAACATTTTTATATATTGGCAGGCACCGGTTTTTTACACCCATACATTAGTAGTATTTTTCATTTCAGCAACGATGTATACATATTTATGTTTGAAAACGGCGAAAACAAAAAAAATGAAGATTATTTTATGGATTTTATTAGGTGTTTTCGCAGCTTGTACTTATATTATAAGACCGACAGCATTGGCGGTAGCATTAGCGATTTTAATTGAAAATATTTTAAAGTTTCGTAAGGAATATTCTGTAAAGGTATTAAGTAGTGTTTTATTTTGTTTAATTCTCATTGTAAGTTTTAAAGGTATAACGACAAAACTAAATCTCAGTACCGATAATGAAATTGAAAAAATTCCGTATTCCCACTGGGTAAAAATGGGTGTTAACAAAGATACGTATGGTGTTTGGAATCAAGCGGATGCAGATTATATTGATGATGAAAACATGAAGAATACGAAGGACTTGAATGAACACAATAAAGAAGTTATAGTACAGCGTTTCAAAGAACTTGGTGTAATGGGTTACATAGAACATCTAAATGAAAAAATAACTAGAGAATGGGTATCGAGTCAGTTCTCCATGTACCGTATTGGAGAATGGTTTGAGCAGAAGAATGATATGGTAACTAATTTCGTATCGAACTATAGTTCAACGAATAATAAAATCGTTACTATATATTCGTATGTTATCAAATTATTCGTGTATGTAGCTGTTATGGCAGCTGTTATACTGTATAAAAAGAAAGATGAAACTGAATCAGAAGTTATCCGGATTGCGATGGTTAGTACATTAGGGGTATTTACTTTCTTGTTACTATGGGAAACGGCCCCTCATTATACTTATGAGGCATTTGCATTTATGAATATCCCAGCTTCTTTAGGGTTATATAAATTGTTTGCGATTTTTAACAAAGAAAAGAAAACTGCATAATTTGAGTAGCTGAAATGAATGGTAAAAACCCCCTCTTTTATTAAAAGAGGGGGTTTAACTTATAATTGATTATGAATGATTGAAGGAAAGAAAGATTAAATTGGATCGCAGCATGTCCGTTAAAGAATTTTAGTAGGGAAGTCATCCATGATATAATAGAGAAAAATAAAAAGCCCTGCAAAACAGGACTATATTATTCTTCGTCTTTATTTTGTTTTTCTAATTCAACTAATTTTTGGATTAAAATATGCTGAGGCATATGCATAAGTTGTTCAAGTGGAACACCTAACGCTTTTGATAGGCGGACTGCAGTGTCTGGAGAAATTTGTAATGGTCTCATAGAAGTACCTCCTTTTTCGTATAGTATAGCATAAGATTGGGGGAGTGAGGATGACTCTTATATTTGCGCATCGTGGTGCGGCGGGAACGTATCCGGAAAATACAATGATTTCATTTGAAGCAGCAGAGGCTTTCGGGGCAGACGGAATTGAACTCGATGTTCAATTAACGAAAGATGGAAAAGTTGTCGTTATTCATGATGAAACTGTGAATCGAACGACGAATGGAAAAGGTGCTGTTCGAAATTATTTATACGAAGATTTATGTAAGTTAGATGCAAGTTATAAATTTAGTGAAAAAATAGGCTTTTGTAAAATTCCTCTTTTAGAAGAGGTACTGGAATGGCTTGAAAAAACGCAATTGCTACTTAATATTGAACTTAAAAATGATAAAATTCCATACAGAGGTTTAGAAGAAGAGGTTATAACACTTGTGCGTAAGTTTAGTCTGGAGGATCGTGTTATATTTTCTTCGTTTAACCACTATAGTATGAAACGGTGCCATATGATGGCTCCTGATATTCAAACAGCTATTTTGTATCGGGAAGGTTTGCATAGCCCGTGGGCATATGCAAAAAAGATGGGTGCTACTGCAGTGCATCCGAATTATCGTTATCTTCAAGATGCCATCGCTGAATTAACGATGGAAAGTGGTGTAGAGGTTCGTCCTTACACGATAAATGAAGAAACGCTTATGCGTAAATATTTTGATATGAACATATCGGCGATTATTACTGATTATCCTGAAACAGCAAGAACTTTATTACCGATAAAAAATGAGACCTAATATAATGGTCTCATTTTTTTATCGGTATGTGAAAACTTTGTTCTACCTTCTGAAGCGGGCTTGCACTTTATTTCTCTTACGATCTCTGTGTAAGACGAAGCCGCCGAAAATATAAAACCCGAGTGCAAAGCAAAGAGCGCCGATTAAAAATTGTAACCATAATATAGGGATTGGGGAGAATAAAATCCCAAATACAGTATCTCTCATTAGTTTAATACCAAGCACGGCTAATGAAATCGGGATGAGTGCTAATGATAGAGCGAGGTAACGCTGCATACATAACGCTCCTTTTCAGATTATTTTGTTTATTTTAATGATGTTATATGAAAAGGGGGTTTGTCAAGAGATTGCTGAACGAGTAAGATAAGGATGTGAAAAATTTTGCAGAGATACTTCGAGAGGAAGTGTAATGTATGAAACAAAAGGTGTTAATTGTTGGAGCGGGTGAAGGTGGGAGTATACTACTGAGTCTGTTACAAAATTCGAATATATTTCAAATTGTAGGAGTTATTGATATTAATCCAATTGCGAAAGGATTACAAATCGCAAAGGAATATGGGACTCCGATTGGTGATAGTGTAACTCCGTTTCTTTCTATGCATATTGATGTAATGTTTGATATGACAGGTGATTATGATTTACATAAAGTTTTATTGGGAAGCAAGCATAAAGACACCCTTCTTATACCAGGGGATATTGCAAAAATTGTTACGAGACTAGCGCATGAGAAGGAAAGCTTAATTGGGAAGCTAGAAGAACAGACGCAACAAGGGAATTTAATTTTAAATTCTACGCACGACGGTATGATTGTTATAGACCAAGAGGGACAAGTTCGTCTGTTTAATAAAAGTGCAGAGCGTATTATCGGATATAAGAAAGAAGAGGCGATAGGAAAATATATTTTAGAAGTTATTCCAACGAGTAAGTTGCTTCGGATTATACGTACGAAACAAATAGAAGTGAATCATGAACTGACGCTAGAAAATGAAAATAAGATCATTACAACGCGTATTCCAATATTAAAAGAAGATGGAGAGGTTCAAGGAGCATTTGCGATTTTTAAAGACATTACAGAAGTTGTAGATTTAGCGGAAGAAGTTACAGACTTAAAAGAAATTCAAACGCTACTTGAGGCGATTATTAACTCATCTGAGGAAGCGATTTCGGTTGTTGATGAGAAAGGAAGAGGACTAGTTATAAACCCTGCTTATACGAAGTTAACGGGTTTGACTGAAGAAGAAATTATAGGGAAGCCGGCTACAACTGATATTGTAGAAGGTGAAAGTATGCATATGAAAGTACTTCGGACGCGCCGAGCGGTACGAGGAATACATATGAAGATTGGGCAAAAAAAGCGAGATGTAATTGTAAACGTAGCACCGGTTATTGTTGATGGAATATTGAAAGGGAGCGTCGGGGTAATTCGCGATGTATCAGAAATTCAAAAGTTAACAAATGAATTGAATAGGGCAAGACAAATTATTCGAACGTTAGAAGCAAAATATTCATTTGATGATATTGTTGGTGATTCAGATGAAACGACGGCAGCTATTGAACAAGCAAAACTTGGAGCGAATACACCGGCAACAGTATTGCTTAGAGGGGAATCTGGTACGGGGAAAGAGTTATTTGCACACGCTATTCATAACGGTAGTAATCGAAAATACAATAAGTTTGTACGAGTAAACTGTGCTGCTATTTCTGAGACCTTATTAGAAAGTGAATTATTCGGTTATGAGGAAGGTGCGTTTTCTGGAGCGAAAAGAGGCGGGAAACGAGGATTCTTTGAAGAAGCGAATAATGGAAGTGTTTTTTTAGATGAAATCGGAGAGTTATCTGCAAATACGCAAGCGAAGCTCCTTCGTGTGCTACAAGAAAAAGAAATTGTGAAAGTAGGGGGAACGAAAGCGATACCTATTAATGTTCGAGTGATCGCTGCGACGCATGTGAATTTAGAAAAAGCTATTTTAGAAGGGAAGTTCAGAGAGGACTTATATTATCGTTTAAATAAAATCCCGATTCAAATCCCTTCCCTTCGTCAGCGTAAAGGAGACATACCAGCGATTGCAGAAAGGTTAATTCAAAAAATTAATCAAGATTATGGTCGTAATGTAGAAGGACTCACCGATTCAGCCATTTCGTATTTACAATCATATGAATGGCCAGGGAATGTTAGGGAACTTGAAAATATTTTAGGACGAGCTATTATCTTTATGAATTATAACGAGATATATATTGATGTACATCATTTACCGCCTTTACATAAAGAAGAACAAGTAGAGACGAAACAAAATAATTTATTACCTGAATTAGAAGAGAAGGCCCTTGAACACCTAGTGACAGAATTTGAGGGGAATATTATCCGTGAATATTTAGAGAAATTTGATGGGAACAAAACGAAGACTGCAAAAGCGTTAGGGATTTCAGTTCGAAACTTATATTACAAGATAGAAAAGCACGACTGTGCAAAAAATAGCATGCAATAAATTGCGCACCATGCAATTTATTGCATGGTATACAAAAAGTGACAAAACGAGACAGAATATTTAGTTGTTTTCCAAAGTATTGATTTTACTGCATTTTGAATGCGTTTTCATTATTGGTAAGACCAATTTTAAAAGTTGGCACGGTATTTGCTTAATGAATAGACGAGGGACGACGGAAAGGGTTGATTACAAAATATGAAGTTAGAACACTTAATTGATCAAGCAGCAGGACAACCTAAAAAAACTGTGGCTGTAGCAGTAGCTGAAGATCATGAAGTAATTGAAGCTGTAGCGAAAGCAATCAAGTTACAGCTAGCTCAATTTCGTCTATATGGAAATCAAGAGAAAATAATAGGGATGCTACAAGAGCATGGGTTACAAACTTCAGAACATATTGAAGTGATTGCAGCAGCGTCAAGTGCTGAGGCTGCAGAACTTTCTGTTAAAGCCGTAAGAAATGGCGAAGCAGATGTGCTAATGAAGGGGAACATCCCAACAGCAAATATTTTGAAAGCTGTATTAAATAAAGAGTGGGGACTTCGTAAGGGCAGCGTACTTTCACACGTTGCAGCGTTTGAAGTTCCAAATTACGATCGTCTTATTTTTGTTACAGACGCAGCGATGAACATTGCACCTGATGTAACACAAAAAGCTGCTATTATACAAAATACTGTAGAAGTTGCCCAGGCAATAGGAATTGATTTGCCGAAGGTAGCGCCAATTGCAGCGGTAGAGGTTGTTAATCCTGCGATGCAAGCGACAATTGATGCAGCGATGTTAACTCAAATGAATCGCCGTGGACAAATTAAAAATTGTGTCGTTGATGGACCACTTGCTTTAGATAATGCAGTATCACAAATTGCAGCAGAGCATAAAGGCATAGTAAGTGATGTAGCAGGTAAGGCAGACATTTTACTCGTCCCAACGATTGAAGCTGGAAATGTGCTATATAAATCACTCGTCTATTTTGCAAATGCAAAGGTAGGAGCGATGATTGCTGGCGCTAAAGCACCGATTGTTTTAACATCACGTGCTGATTCAGCAGAAACAAAAGTATATTCATTAGCATTGGCAGTTGCGACTGCTTCAAAATAAACCAAATAGGGTAAAACAATTAGGGGGAAACGACAATGACATTAGAAATCTTCGAATACTTAGAAAAATATGATTATGAGCAAGTGGTATTTTGTCAAGATAAAGAATCTGGTTTAAAAGCAATCATTGCAATCCATGATACAACACTTGGACCAGCTCTAGGTGGAACAAGAATGTGGACATATGATTCTGAAGAAGCGGCGATTGAAGATGCATTGCGTCTTGCAAAAGGGATGACATACAAAAATGCAGCAGCTGGTTTAAACTTAGGTGGTGCAAAAACAGTAATTATCGGTGATCCACGTAAAGATAAAAGCGAAGCGATGTTCCGTGCATTAGGACGCTACATTCAAGGACTAAACGGACGTTACATTACAGCTGAAGATGTTGGTACAACAGTAGATGATATGGATATTATCCATGAAGAAACTGATTTTGTAACAGGGATTTCACCATCATTCGGTTCTTCTGGCAACCCATCTCCAGTAACTGCATACGGTGTTTACCGTGGTATGAAAGCAGCTGCAAAAGAAGCGTTCGGTACAGATAACCTAGAAGGAAAAGTAATTTCTATTCAAGGTGTTGGTAACGTAGCATATCACCTATGCAAACATTTACACGCTGAAGGAGCGAAATTAATCGTTACAGATATTAATAAAGAAGCTGTACAACGTGCAGTAGAAGAATTCGGTGCAACAGCAGTTGAGCCAAATGAAATTTACGGTGTTGAATGTGATATTTACGCACCATGTGCATTAGGCGCAACAGTTAATGATGAAACTATTCCACAACTTAAAGCAAAAGTAATTGCGGGTTCTGCAAATAACCAATTAAAAGAAGATCGTCACGGCGACATCATTCATGAAATGGGTATTGTATACGCACCAGACTATGTAATTAATGCAGGTGGCGTAATTAACGTAGCAGACGAATTATATGGATACAATAGAGAACGTGCACTAAAACGTGTTGAGTCAATTTATGACACAATTGCAAAAGTAATCGAAATTTCAAAACGCGATGGCATAGCAACTTATGTAGCAGCGGATCGTCTAGCTGAAGAGCGCATTGCAAGCTTGAAAAACACTCGTAGCACATACTTACGCAACGGTCACGATATTATTAGCCGTCGCTAATCATTCATATATAACTTTTACAAAAGGTGTGGTTACCTCTTATGAGGTTCCCACTTCCTTTTGAATTTATTAGTGGAGGTAGCAACATTGTCTGTAAATCGAATTCTTGTTATTAACCCAGGTAGTACATCCACAAAAATTGGTGTTTTTGATAATGAAAGACCCGTTCTAGAAGAAACTATTCGTCATGACGTAGAACAGATTGGGAAATATAAGCGAATTATCGACCAATATGAGTTTCGAAAAGAAACGATTTTAGAAGTTCTACATTCTCATGGTATTAACATTTCAAAATTAAACGCTGTTTGTGGACGTGGTGGATTACTTCGTCCAATCGAAGGCGGTACGTATACAGTAAACAATGCGATGTTAGAAGATTTAAAAAATGGGTTTAGCGGTCATCACGCTTCAAATCTCGGGGGCATTCTAGCTTATGAAATCGCTTCGGGATTAAATATTCCTGCATTCATTGTGGATCCTGTCGTTGTAGATGAAATGGAGCCAATTGCTCGTATTAGCGGTATTGCTGGTATGGAACGTAAAAGTATTTTCCATGCATTAAACCAAAAAGCGGTTGCTCGTAAAGTAGCAGATGAATTAAATCACAAATATGAGGATTTGAATTTATTAGTTACACATATGGGCGGTGGTATTACAGTTGGTGCTCATAAAAAAGGAAAAGTTATCGATGTTAATAATGGCTTAAACGGAGAAGGACCATTTAGTCCAGAGCGTGCTGGTACAGTACCGGTAGGACAATTAGTTGAAATGTGTTTCTCTGGTGAGTATTACCGAGACGAAATGGTTAAAAAACTTGTCGGACAAGGTGGACTTGTAAGTCTTATCGGTACAAACGATGCAATTAAAGTAGAGCAAATGGTTGAAAAAGGTGATCCTGAAGCAACTCTTATTTATAAAGCAATGGCATATCAAGTTGCAAAAGAGATTGGCGGAGCTAGTGCTGTACTTCACGGGAAAATCGATGCAATCGTATTAACTGGTGGACTTGCGTACAGTAAAATTCTTGTCGATGAAATAAAAGAACGTGTTCACTGGATTGCAGATGTTATCGTACATCCAGGAGAAGATGAATTACAAGCGTTAGCAGAAGGAGCACTTCGTGTATTACGTGAAGAAGAAGCTCCAAAAGAATATGTTGTACGAGAAAAACAAACAGTAGCTAGGGGTTGAGATAATGGCAAGAGAATATGATTTAGTCATCGTTGGCGGCGGTACTGGTGGATATGTTGCTGCTATTCGTGCATCACAACTAGGGTTAAAAACTGCACTTGTTGAAAAAGAAAATCTTGGTGGTACTTGTTTACACAAAGGATGTATTCCTAGTAAAGCTCTTTTACGTAGTGCGGAAGTATACGCAACTGCTAAAAAAGGAGAAGAGTTCGGAGTTATTGCAAGTAATGTAGAACTAAACTTTGCTAAAGTACAAGAGCGTAAAGAGAAGATTGTAACGCAGCTTCATAAAGGCGTTCAGCATTTAATGAAACAAGGTAAAATTGATGTGTTTGAAGGTATTGGCCGTATTCTTGGCCCATCTATTTTCTCTCCAATGCCAGGTACAATTTCAGTTGAACTTGCAAGTGGAGAAGAGAATGAAATGTTAATTCCAAAAAATGTACTTGTTGCAACAGGTTCTCGTCCAAATTCATTACCAGGATTAGAGTTAGACGGAGAGTATGTAATGTCTTCGGATCATGCCCTAAAAATGGAAACGCTTCCTAGTTCGATCATTATTGTTGGTGGCGGTGTAATTGGTATTGAGTGGGCATCTATGCTTGCTGACTTCGGTGTAGAAGTTACAGTATTAGAGTATGCGAAAAACATATTACCACTAGAGGATAATGACGTTTCAAAAGAAATGCAGCGTCTATTCAAGAAAAAAGGTATTAAAGTGGTAACTGGTGCAAAAGTATTACCAGAAACATTGGTAAAAGATAATGGAGTAACAATTCAAGCTGAACATAACGGTGAGAATAAAGCATTTAAAGCAGAAAAAATGCTTGTATCTGTAGGAAGACAAGCGAATACGCAAAATATGGGCTTAGAGAATACAGATATTGTTGTGGAAAAAGGATACATTCAAACAAATGAGTTTTATCAAACGAAGGAATCTCATATTTACGCAATTGGAGATGTAATCGGTGGCCTACAACTTGCTCACGTTGCTTCGCATGAGGGAATTGTTGCTGTAGAACATATTGCTGGTAAAGAAGTTACACCAATTGATTATTCTATGGTATCGAAATGCGTATATAGCAGTCCAGAAGTTGCTTCTGTTGGTTTAACAGAACGAGAAGCGAAAGAAAAAGGCTATAAGTTAAAAGTAGGTAAATTCTCATTCCGTGCAATCGGAAAGGCACTTGTATACGGAGAATCAGACGGTTTTGTAAAACTTGTAGTTGATGAAGAAACAAATGACATTCTTGGTGTTCATATGATCGGACCACACGTAACAGATATGATTTCTGAAGCAGGTCTTGCAAGAGTACTTGATGCAACACCTTGGGAAGTAGCACATACAATTCATCCGCATCCATCATTATCTGAGGCGATTGGTGAAGCTGCATTAGCTGTAGATGGAAGAGCGTTACACGCATAAAAATGTGGATTTAGGAGGTTATGAAAAATGGCAGAAGTAAAAGAAAAGCGCCATGAAGAGTTTGGTTTAAGTGATGAGCAAGTATTAGAAATGTTCCGTACGATGTTACTTGCACGTAAAATCGACGAACGTATGTGGTTATTAAACCGTGCAGGTAAAATTCCATTCGTAATTTCTTGTCAAGGACAAGAGGCTGCACAAGTTGGAGCAGCGTTCGCTCTTGATAGAGAGAAAGATTATGCATTACCATACTACCGTGATATGGGTGTTGTATTAGCGTTTGGTATGACAGCAAAAGAACTTATGTTATCTGCTTTCGCGAAAGCTGGAGATCCAAACTCTGGTGGTCGTCAAATGCCTGGTCACTTCGGTCAAAAGAAAAATCGTATTGTGACAGGTTCATCTCCAGTAACAACACAAGTACCACATGCAGTTGGTATTGCACTAGCTGGAAAAATGGAGAAGAAAGATTTAGTAACGTTCGTTACATTCGGAGAAGGCTCTTCAAACCAAGGTGATTTCCATGAAGGTGCAAACTTTGCTGGTGTACACAAACTACCTGTTATTTTCATGTGTGAAAATAATAAATATGCAATCTCTATTCCGGTTGAAAAACAATTAGCATGTAAAAACGTATCAGATCGTGCAATTGGTTACGGTATGCCTGGATATACAATAGACGGAAACGATCCGCTTGCAGTATATAAAGCTGTTAAAGAAGCAGCAGACCGCGGTCGTCGTGGTGAAGGCCCAACTTTAATTGAAACAGTATCATATCGTTTAACAGCACATTCTAGTGACGACGATGATCGTGTTTACCGTGATAAAGAAGAAGTAGAAGAAGCGAAGAAAAAAGATTCAATTATAACATTTGCAGCTTATTTAAAAGAAGTTGGCGTGTTAACTGAGGAATTTGAAAAACAAATGTTAGATGAAATTATGCATATCGTAAATGAAGCAACAGAATATGCAGAAAATGCTCCGTATGCAGCACCTGAAGATGCATTGAAGCACGTATACGCAGAATAGGGGGGAACGTTTCATGGCTGTAATGTCTTATATTGATGCTATTACATTAGCAATGCGCGAAGAAATGGAACGCGATGAGAAAGTATTCGTTTTAGGAGAAGATGTTGGTAAAAAAGGTGGCGTGTTTAAAGCGACACACGGTTTATATGATCAATTTGGTGAAGATCGTGCACTTGATGCACCGCTTGCAGAATCTGCAATTGCTGGGGTAGCAATTGGTGCAGCAATGTATGGTATGCGCCCAATCGCTGAAATGCAGTTTGCTGATTTCATCATGCCAGCAGTAAACCAAATTGTTTCTGAGGCAGCAAAAATTCGTTATCGTTCTAACAACGATTGGACTTGTCCAGTTACAATTCGTGCGCCATTTGGCGGAGGTGTTCACGGTGCATTGTATCATTCACAATCTGTAGAAGCGATGTTTGCAAACCAACCAGGTTTAAAAATTGTTATCCCTTCTACACCATATGATGCAAAAGGCTTATTAAAAGCAGCAATTCGTGATGAAGATCCAGTATTATTCTTCGAACATAAACGTGCATATCGCTTAATTAAAGGTGAAGTGCCAGAAGATGATTACGTATTACCAATCGGAAAAGCAGATGTAAAACGTGAAGGTGATGATATTACTGTTATTACTTACGGATTATGTGTTCACTTTGCTCTTCAAGCAGCTGAGAAATTAGCACAAGATGGCATTTCTGCACACATTCTTGATTTACGTACTGTGTATCCGTTAGATAAAGAAGCGATTATTGAAGCAGCTTCTAAAACAGGTAAAGTTCTTCTTGTAACAGAAGACAATAAAGAAGGAAGTATCATAAGTGAAGTGGCAGCAATTATTGCTGAAAATTGTCTGTTTGATTTAGATGCGCCAATCGCACGTCTTGCAGGCCCAGACGTTCCGGCAATGCCATATGCACCAACAATGGAAAAATTCTTTATGGTAAATCCAGATAAAGTTGAAAAAGCAATGCGTGAACTTGCGGAATTTTAATCGGGGGGACTATACATGGCTGTAGAAAATATCACAATGCCTCAGCTCGGGGAGAGCGTTACAGAGGGTACAATTAGTAAATGGCTCGTTAATGTTGGCGATCACGTAAACAAGTATGATCCACTTGCAGAAGTAATGACTGATAAAGTAAATGCCGAAGTACCATCTTCTTTCACTGGTATTGTGAAAGAGTTAATAGCTGGCGAAGGTGAAACGTTAGCTGTAGGTGAAGTTGTTTGTGTCATTCAAGTAGAAGGCGCAGATGAAGTAGCAGCAACAACTGTAGAGGAAAAAACGAAAGAAGAACCAAAGGCAGAAGTAACTACGCCTGAAAAAGCACCGAAAGCAAAACAACCAACTGATGGAAAACCACGTTTTTCACCAGCTGTGTTAAAACTTGCGGGTGAGCATAACGTTGATTTAGATTTAGTAGAAGGTACGGGGGCAAATGGCCGTATTACTCGTAAAGATATTTTAAAGCTAGTGGAATCTGGAAATATTCCGCAAGCAGGTGCGAAGAAAGAGGCAGTTGTTGCAGTAGCAGAGCGCCCAGAAGCACCAAAATCAGTGGCAGTAGCACCGGTAGCACAAAAAGTAGAAGCTGCAAAACCAGTTTCTGTGCCGACAATGCCTGGAGATATCGAGATTCCGGTAACAGGTGTGCGTAAAGCAATTGCAGCAAATATGTTACGCAGTAAACACGAGGCACCTCATGCTTGGATGATGATTGAAGTAGATGTGACAAACCTTGTATCATACCGTAACTCAATTAAAGGCGATTTCAAAAAGCGTGAAGGCTTTAACTTAACGTTCTTTGCTTTCTTCGTAAAAGCAGTAGCACAAGCGCTAAAAGAATATCCTCAAATTAACTCAATGTGGGCTGGCGATAAAATCGTTCAGAAGAAAGACATTAACCTTTCTATCGCTGTTGCAACAGAGGAAGAACTATTTGTACCAGTAATTAAGCACGCGGACGAGAAAACAATTAAAGGTATCGCTCGCGAAATTACAGAACTTGCAGGAAAAGTACGCACGAAATCATTAAAAGCTGATGAAATGCAAGGCGGAACATTTACAATTAATAACACAGGATCATTCGGTTCTGTTCAATCTATGGGTATTATTAATTACCCACAAGCGGCTATTTTACAAGTTGAATCAATTGTAAAACGCCCAGTAATTATGGATAATGGTATGTTCGGTGCTCGTGACATGGTTAACTTATGTTTATCACTTGATCACCGTGTACTTGATGGTTTAATTTGTGGTAAATTCTTAGGACGTGTAAAAGAAATTTTAGAAAATACGTCAGAGAACAATACATCTGTATATTAATAAAAAGCTCGCGTTTGCGAGCTTTTTATCATTTCATTTCTTCATTTGTATCCTACTATATGTACAAACCTTTCCCAGTAATCTTACAATGAATGATCATGTATTAGGAATTTGCGAAAATACATTGCTGATATATGGTATATAGATATAAAATAAAAAAAGAATAATTTTTTGGCAAATCTTACTGATGAAACTGTAGTATAATATATTGTATTGTATGAAAAAGAGAGTTATTCTATATAAGTGTTTTATAGATAATGTGTAATCAGTCGTCAAAACATGAAGAATGTTGACTCCTGGTTTTTTATTTTGCTGTAACAATGTTTCAGGAGGATGTCATGAAAAGAAGTACCGAGTTTCTAAAAAGTTTAGATGTAAAATTAATTTTAATTTTGTGTGCACTATGTGTTACGAGTATAGCTGCTATATATAGCAGTCAGCAAACCGGACAGTATGGAGATGCAAACTTTGCTATGAAGCAGGGAGTTAACTACATAATTGGGGTTGTATTGTTACTTCTTGTTGCAAGCATCGACTTAGATCAATGGCAAAAATTGTCTTGGCCACTTTATATCGCTGGGTTTGGTTCACTTATTCTTTTGAAAATACTACCGGTTTCCAGTTTTACACCTGAAAAATTAGGTGCAAAAAGATGGTTTGTTTTTCCAGTAGCTGGACAAATTCAGCCATCGGAGTTTTTCAAAATTTCATTGCTTCTCATAATAGCCAGTTTAGCGGTGAAACATAATGCTCAGTATATGGCCCGGACATTCCAAACTGATTTGAAATTAGTCGGGAAAATTATGTTAGTATCTCTTCCACCTATGGCCGTTGTATATAGCCAACCAGACACAGGAATGGTGTTCTTATATGCAGCAGCTATCGCATGTATTTTATTTATGTCAGGAATTCAAAAGAAATTAATTGCGATATGTACAGTCATTCCGGTGACCATATTGTCTACATTAATATTTATATTTGTAAAATATCCAGATTTCTTCTTTAATAAATTAGTTACTCTGTTAAAACCTCACCAACAATCACGTATTATAGGTTGGCTAGATCCATTTGAAAATGCAAATGAAGGCTATCAAACGCAGCAATCGATTTTAGCTGTAGGTAGTGGAGGTATGGAAGGTAAAGGGTACGGTGAAGGGAGCGTCTATATTCCGGAGAAACACACGGACTTTATTTTCGCTACAATTGCTGAAGAAGGCGGATTTATAGTAGCAGCACTAGTTGTGTTCTTGTTCCTGTTACTACTTTATCGAACAATTATTATCGGTTATTCTGCTGATAATTTATTTGGTACATTATTATGTGCTGGATCAATAGGAATACTAACGGTTCAAATATTCCAAAATATTGGTATGATCGTTGGATTAATGCCTGTAAAAGGTATCGCGTTACCTTTCTTATCATATGGGGGAAGTTCCTTATTCTCGAATATGATTATGATGGGGCTCATATTATCGGTACGGAAAACGTATAAAAAATATATGTTTTCAGTTAAGTAAAAAAAAGCTGACTCGTTTTTAAACGAATCAGCTTTTTTACATATATGCCCTTAAACGTTGCAAACTAAGACAGAATTGTAGTTTGCGACGTTTAAGGAGTGCAAAGTTATGCATATTTTTGAAGGAGCACGGCATCTTTCTAATGGCGAATGGGTTATCCGAGCGATTATAGCTTATATATTTTTAATTCTTGTTGCGAAAGCGATGGGGCAAAGGTCTATTGCGCAACTAAGATTTTTAGACGTTGTACTAGTGTTATTATTAGGGGGGAATATTTCTAACGCATTATCAGATGAAAAGGTTGGATTACTCGGTTCGATGATTACAACGTTCATACTCGTTGTACTTCATATAATAAGCTCTGTTTTAATGTTGAAATGGGATAGGTGGAGACGTTTTTTAGAGCCTGCACCTATTATTCTTATACATAATGGTTCCATTGATTTTAGTAACTTAAAAAAAGCGAGAATTACGGTGGAGTATTTATTTTCGGAACTTCGCGTACAAAATGTGAGCGATATTAAAACGATTAAATTAGCATTGTGGGAAGCGAGTGGTGTTGTTTCTATATTTCAGTATCCAGAATATGAAGCAGTTTCTCGGCTTGATCTTAAAGTGGCGGGGAAAAAATATCCAGTTGCTTTTATATTAGTGAAAGATGGAAGAATTCAGCAAGATGTTCTCGCTTTATTAGGAAAAACAGAAGAGTGGGCGAAAGAGTGTTTAGAGAAGAGTGCAGAAATCGAATCCATTATGTTAGCTACAGTTGATGAAGCGCATAAAATAAATGTTTTGTTAAAAAAATGAAAAATATACGCATTTTGTCGTTTCATACATATGATACAATAGTGTGAACAACGGAAAAATGGGAGGTGTTTCCATGGGATATGTAGAGGAGTTACGAAAAGTAGTTGGTCATCGCCCTTTAATTTTAGTTGGTGCTGTTGTACTCGTTATAAATGAAAATGGTTATGTTTTATTACAACAGCGAACAGAGCCGTACGGAAAATGGGGGTTGCCTGGCGGGCTAATGGAGCTTGGTGAATCACCAGAAGAAACAGCTTACCGTGAAGTATATGAAGAGACAGGAATAGAAGTAAAGAACCTCCGATTAATCAATGTATTTTCTGGAGCGAACTACTTTACAAAATTAACAAACGGTGATGAGTTTCAATCCGTAACGACAGCCTATTATACCGATGAATACGAAGGGAATTTTGTTATGAATAAAGAAGAAGCGGTTCAGCTTAGATTCTTCCCGGTAACAGAGCTACCTGATTATATTGTAGGATCGCATAAAAAAATGATTGTGGAATATATGAAAATTATGGAAAAAAAGATATAATAGTAGTGGAAGAAATACAAAAACACAGATCTGGTTGGTAGTCCAGACGCATGATTTTATGTCAGTAACCTTCCCCTCCGGGATGTCCAGTATTTCTAATTTTTTTAAGGAGGGGCTGTCAATGGAGTTGACAGTATATCATGATGGTCAATTTTTTGTGGGAATTATTACTCGCAAAGAAAAAGGGAAGTTGTTTGGAGCAAAGTATATTTTTGGGACGGAACCATCAGATGAAGAAGTACTTATATTTGTAAATGGTCCAATGTTAGCGTATTTCCAGCACTTTGCAAGATTTGGTGTGGAGATTAAAGAAAAACAGCGCCCGAAAAATAGTAAGCGTATCATACGGCAATCGGCCAAAGAAGTAAATGAAAAACGTTATACAAAAGCGCAAGAGGCAATTAGTTTATCTTACGAGTTGCATAAACAAGAAAAGCGAGTGCAATCTAAAGAGAAACGAGAAGCTGAAAAGCAAAGAAGACGTTTAATAAAAGTACAAAAGGCAAAGCAAAAACATCGAGGTCATTAAGAAAAGGTGTTAGAGCAAGAGCTCTAACACCTTTTCTACGCTCAAATACAAGTAAACTTACTTGTATTCTCTAAACATTAACTGGTAAGATACAAATAGGTAGAATTAGAGGAGGGAAAAGATTGATTAACTTTAACTTTTTTATGAATGATGTTGTCCGTCAAGCGCGTGAAGAGATCGTTTCTGCGGGATATACAGAGTTGACGACACCAGAAGCAGTCGAAGAAGCATTTAAAAGAAATGGTACAACACTTGTAATGGTAAACTCTGTATGTGGCTGTGCAGGCGGTATTGCTCGCCCTGCTGCTGCACATTCCGTACATTATGATAAACGCCCTAACCACCTTGTAACGGTATTTGCGGGTCAAGATAAAGAAGCAACAGCAAGAGCTCGTGAATATTTTGAAGGATATCCACCTTCATCTCCATCATTTGCTTTATTGAAAGATGGAAAAATTGTAACGATGGTAGAACGTCATGAAATTGAAGGTCATGAACCAATGCAAGTAATTGCAAAACTACAATCTTACTTCGAAGATAATTGCGAAGAACTATAAGGAAGAGAAAAAGCGGTACGTTCAGGAACAAGTGGACGTACCGCTTTTTTATTTATTTTTTATAATGATTGGACATGCATAGAGATGTTGATTTATGCATGTTTTTATGCAGTGGAAACGAACTTAATAATGTTTTTGTGTTTATTTTTATTTTAAATGTTGCATAAAAATGAAAGTATTGATACAATACAAACATCGAATAAATATTCTATTTAACTTTTAAATATACATTATTAGGGGGAAGAAAGATGAAGAAGTTATTATCAATATCATTTGCACTTATTTTAATTGTAAGTATGTTCAGTGCTTGTAGTAATGGGGAAGAAAAGACGAAGAGTGAGAATAAAAAAGTACTCGTTATGGGGACTTCAGCAGACTATAAACCGTATGAATACGTGGAAGCTTCAAAAAGTGATGAAATTATCGGCTTTGATGTTGATATTGCAAAATATATCGGAAAAGAACTTGGGTATGAAGTGAAAGTGAAAGATATGGATTTTGGAGGATTATTAGCATCTCTTAGCTCAGGAAAAGTTGATTTCGTTATGGCAGGTATGACGCCAACTGCAGAGCGTAAAAATAATGCTGATTTCACAGATATTTATTTTGTTGCTAAAAATATGATTGTTTCAAAAAAGGGTTCTAATATTAAATCCTTAGAAGATTTAAAAGGTAAAACAGTAGGAGTACAAACAGGATCAATTCAAGAAGAAAAAGCAGAAGAATTTAAAAAACAAGTCGATTTCAAAGCAGAGGGACGTGACCGTATACCAGAAATCGTACAAGAAATCAAAGCTGGTCGTTTTGACGCTGCAATTATAGAAGACACAGTTGCAAAAAATTATTTAGAAAAAATGAAAGAACTACAAGGGGCTGAAATTCAAGAAGCACCAGAAGAAGTAGGTGCAGCAATTGCCCTTCCGAAAAACAGTGATAAAACAGAAGAATTTAATAAAGTAATTAAGAAAATGCAAGAAAATGGAGAAATGGATAAATTAGTGAAGAAATGGTTTGGCAGCGGAAAATAAGCTGCCTTTCACTTTTCTGTGAGGGGAATGAAAAGGATGAATCTAGATTTTTCGGCAATTACGCCTTCAATACCATATATATTAAAGGGCTTAGAAGTTACATTGAAAATTGTAGCTGCATCAGCTTTGGCAGGATTTATTTTAGGGACGTTATTAGCGCTTTGCAAAATTGCTAGAATAAGAGTACTAAACATTGCAGCAGATATTTATACGTCAATATTTCGTGGCACACCGCTGGTATTGCAATTAATGATTATTTATTTCGGTGTTCCGCAAATGATTGGATATGAGATACCAGCCTTTTTAGCAGCTGTACTTGCATTTAGCTTAAATTCAGGTGCATATATGTCAGAAGTAATTCGTGCCGGCATTCAAGCGGTCGATAAAGGACAAACAGAAGCAGCAATGGCTTTAGGTATTCCGTACAGTAAAATGATGAGAAATATTATTTTTCCTCAAGCTTTAAAAAATATATTACCAGCGCTTGTGAATGAGTTTGCGACACTTACGAAAGAGTCGGCTGTAGTAACTGTAATAGGAGCGACTGATTTAATGCGCCGTGCTTATATTGTAGGCGGTGAAACATTTAAATATCTTGAGCCATTACTGTTTGTTGGCCTTATTTATTATATATTAGTAATTATTCTTACATTAGTCGGGAAGGCAATTGAAGGGAGAATGAAGAAAAGTGATTAAAATTGACAACCTTCATAAATCATTTGGAAAAAATGAAGTATTAAAAGGAATTACAACAACGATTGAAAAAGGAGAAGTTGTTGCAATTATCGGACCGTCTGGATCTGGAAAGTCAACGTTTTTACGCTGTATGAATGTACTAGAAGCACCGACAGCTGGTCACATTTGGATTGGAACGGAAGAAGTAACGAATCCGAAAACGAATATTATGCACGTTCGTGAAAATGTCGGAATGGTATTTCAACATTTTCACTTATTCCCTCATATGACTGTATTGGAAAATATTACGTATGCTCCTATCAATGTAAAAGGAGTAACGAAGCAAGAGGCTGAAAAAAAAGCTGAGAAACTTCTAGAAAAAGTGGGGTTATTAGATAAGAAAGATGCATATCCAAATCGTCTTTCAGGTGGACAAAAGCAACGTGTAGCAATTGCAAGAGCGTTAGCGATGGAACCGGAAGTTATGTTATTTGATGAACCGACCTCTGCGCTAGATCCAGAAATGGTGAAAGAAGTGTTAGAAGTTATGAAATCATTAGTTACGACAGGAATGACGATGGCAATCGTTACACATGAAATGGGATTTGCAAAAGAAGTAGCAGACCGCGTTCTCTTTTTAGATGGTGGAAAGCTAGTAGAAGATAGTAATCCGGAAGAGTTTTTTACAGCACCAAAAAGTGACCGTGCAAAAGAATTTTTGCAAAAGATATTGTAATATGTAAAGGTTAAGTGAACAATAGATAGAAAAGGATGACATAGCGTCATCCTTTTTTTATACTATTTTTAAATACATTTATACATATAGGGGTAATGATATGTTTAAAATTGGATATAGAACAGTGAAAACAGCGCTTGGAACGGGTGCGGCAGTTTTTATTGCTCAGTTATTAGGATTAGAATTTTATAGTTCAGCTGGTATTTTAGTCATTTTATGCGTGCAAAATACGAAACGAAAATCCGTTCAAGTATCGTTGCACCGTTTTTTAGCTTGTGTATTATCGATGGTATTTGCGTTTTGTATTTTTGAAACGATGGGTTATACACCATTTGCGATTAGCATATTACTGCTTACCTTTATTCCGACTGCAGTTATGTGCAAAATTCAAGAAGGGATTGTCACGAGTTCGGTTATCGTTATGCATCTGTATTCATTAAAGCAAATTACATGGTCTATAGTTGGTAATGAAATTGCTATATTAACGATTGGAATTAGTGTCGCTTTATTAGTAAACATGTACATGCCAAGCAGTGAGAATAAACTGAAAGAGTATCAAGGGAAAATAGAAGACCATTTCAGAACGATTTTGTTTGAAATGGTCGTTTATTTACGAAATCGAGATAGTAATTGGAGTGGGGCCGAATTAATTGAAACAGAAATGATGCTGAAAGAAGCAAAAGATTTATCATTTAAAAAACTTGAGAATGCATTTATGCGAGAAGATGACTATTACTATCGTTATTTTAATATGCGTATGCAACAATTTGAAATTTTGGAGCGAATGATACCATTAGCTGCATCACTATCTTGGACGTATGAACAAGCTGATATGATTGCAGACGTAATTGAAAATATAGGGAATTCTATTCGTCCTGAAAGTACAGGGGTCATTTCGTTAAGACAACTTCAAGAAATGCGAGAAGTATTTAGAGAAATGCCTTTACCAGTCTCGCGAGAAGAATTTGAGATACGTGCGAAACTTGTTCAACTTGTGTATGAAATGGAGCAATATTTACTCATTAAAAGTCGTTTTAAGGGAAAGGATAATATAAAAGAACTTATTTAGAAGGTAGGAATTATATATGCCGTATCTTCTTTCTTTATTATTATGTCTTTCTCTATCACCAATCTGGCCTCTTGGTGATAATCCACGTGCTGGAGATCCTTTTATAATTGTAAATAAAGCAACGAATAAACTAGCTTACATTGATGATGGGAAGATCCAAAAGGTTTTTCCAGTAGCGACAGGGAAAACAAATGAATTAACCCCAGAAGGAACCTTTGACATTGTATTGAAGGCGAAGGATCCCTATTATATTGCGAAGGATATTCCTGGGGGCTCTCCAAAAAATCCACTTGGATCGAGGTGGATGGGATTTAATGCAAGAGGAACGGATGGAAGTAAGTATGGGATACACGGGACAAACCAGCCTAGTTCAATTGGAAAATATATTTCGCAAGGATGTATACGAATGAAGAAACATGATGTGGAATATTTGTTTGATCGTATTCCACTTGGAACGAAAGTATCGATTGTGAAATCGAAAAAATCATTTCAGCAATTGGCAAAGGAAAAAGGGGCCATAGCATTTGGAAAAGTCAACGAAACGGTTGGCTTTTTTCTTTTCTATAAGTTGTCTTGACATGTGTACATAACCATGCGTTAATGAGAATATATAAAGATAATTGAGTAAAGGGGTTGCTCATATGTATTTAAATCCAAAAATTTCTTACATGCAGTTTTGTGTTGGTTTTCTATTTGTTATTACATTCATATTGGCAACTTTTAATATATGCTCTTACGTTGTAGCGATTGTATTTATGGCATTACTCAATCTTACTTTTGTTATTGGGGCATTTCAGCAGAAACAATATACAAGTTTTGTAATAGCACTTGTAATGGCCTTTTCCTTTAGCATTGTAGCAATTGTAATATATATATAATAATAAAATGTTCAATACAAGATAGACTATCTCGATTTCGAGATGGTCTATTTTGTATGTGTAAGCAGTAAAAAAAGGACGAGTGAATCGTCCTTTTTACCAAAACATACTTGCGCCAGTAAGTAATGTTGTTACAAGCATAGAAATTAGCATTATATAAACCATAATTTTTTGAGCTTTTTTATGCATCGTTAAACCTCCTTGCAAATCAGTACAATTTCATTGTAACGAGAAATGAAATTGTGGACAAGGGGAGAGAAATGACAAATTTCGAGAAGTGTGTGTAAAGTAGAACAGGAAATGTGTGTGTGTGTAGAGAATATATTAAAAGATAGAGTACTAGTTTTTTGTTATGCAAGCATGAAGAATGGAGATACGATGATGAAAATATACGAAACAGATCGTTTACATTTAAGAGAAATTGATGAGTCGTATGCGGAAAAAGTTCTTCAATATTACGACAAAAATCGTGAATTTTTAAAAGCGTGGGAAGAGTATAGACCGGAGGGTTTTTTCACGTTAGATTATCAAAAGAAAAAGTTACAAAAGGATAGAAAAGAGTTCGCGGAAGGTAAGATAATCAGGCTTTGGATTTTTAAAAAGGGTGATGATACAAAAATTATTGGATGTATTTCATTTAATCTAATTGTTCGCGGAATTTATCAATCTTGTGTACTTGGCTATAAATTAGATAAGGAAGAATTGAATAAAGGTTACACAACAGAAGCGCTTAGAAAAGCAATTCAAGTTACATTTGAAGAATTTCATTTACATCGTATAGAAGCACCAGTTATGCCACGAAATTTAGCATCTATACAAGTAGTGACGAAGATAGGATTTCAATATGAAGGTGTATCTCGAAAAATGCTAATGGTAAATGGCATCTGGGAAGATCATATGCGCTGGGTATTGTTAAACGAGTAATAGAAGGCAGATGGGTATCTAGATGTGTTAACCATCTGTTTTTTGTCTTGTATTTCGAAACTTTTGCGAAATTCTGTTATAATTAATGTTGTTACATACATAATGGTAGTGCAGGAGGCGCAGTCTTATGATTAATCAAGAACGTTTAGTAAATGAATTTATGGAGTTAGTACAAGTAGATTCTGAAACAAAATTTGAAGCAGAAATTTGCAAAGTGTTAACAGAGAAATTTACTGCTTTAGGTGTAGAAGTATTTGAGGATGACACGATGGGTGTGACTGGTCATGGTGCAGGTAACTTAATTTGTACTTTACCAGCAACAAAAGACGGTGTTGATACAATTTATTTCACTTCTCATATGGATACAGTAGTTCCTGGTAATGGAATTAAGCCTTCTATTAAAGATGGATATATCGTATCAGATGGTACTACAATTTTAGGAGCCGATGACAAAGCTGGATTAGCATCTATGTTTGAAGCGATTCGTGTCTTAAAAGAGAAAAACATTCCTCATGGTAAAATTGAATTTATTATTACAGTTGGAGAAGAATCTGGTCTTATTGGTGCAAAAGCGTTAGACCGTGAGCGTATTACAGCAAAATATGGTTATGCATTAGATAGTGATGGAAAAGTTGGTGAAATTGTAGTTGCAGCGCCAACACAAGCGAAAGTGAATGCGATTATTCGTGGGAAAACAGCTCACGCTGGCGTAGCACCAGAAAAAGGTGTATCTGCAATTACTATCGCAGCAAAAGCAATCGCAAAGATGCCACTTGGTCGTATCGATTCTGAAACAACTGCAAATATTGGACGTTTTGAAGGTGGTACACAAACAAATATCGTTTGCGATCATGTTCAAATCTTTGCAGAAGCTCGCTCTTTAATAAATGAGAAAATGGAAGTGCAAGTTGCAAAAATGAAAGAAGCATTTGAAACAACTGCAAAAGAAATGGGTGGTCATGCAGACGTTGAAGTAAACGTTATGTATCCAGGATTTAAGTTTGCTGCTGGCGATCACGTTGTAGAAGTTGCGAAACGTGCAGCTGAAAACATCGGTCGTACGCCTTCTCTTCACCAAAGTGGTGGCGGAAGTGATGCGAACGTAATCGCAGGACATGGTATCCCAACAGTTAACTTAGCAGTTGGTTATGAAGAAATTCATACAACAAATGAAAAAATTCCTGTTGAAGAATTAGCGAAAACAGCAGAATTAGTTGTAGCTATTATCGAAGAAGTAGCGAAGTAAGTAAAAAAGACGTGTGAACCAATTATGGTTTACACGTCTTTTTTTATTTTGATTCAAGTGCTTTCACAAGGCGGATAAGCCAATATAAGAAGACCCATGGAAGTACATAAGTTGTTGTAAAACGTATGAAATGAGAGAAGATTCCTAAAGCGTAAATGTTAATGTTAAAAAGGGGAAGTAACAAATAATTAATCGCAAGGATTACTATAATAATAATAAATACATAATTGAGTTTATTATGTTGTTTCATAACGATTCATCTCCTTTACAATAATATCCATTTGTTACGTACAGTATAGCAAAAAATAGATAGAGAAAAGCCAATAATTAGTATAACTTTTAAAAAAATTTGATATAATGAAGGAACAAATGTTCTTTGAGGGGTGAGTAGTATGCGAGAAATGTATCCGAAAAATGGACGTGTTATTTTACATGTAGATATGAATTGTTTTTTCGCATCTGTTGAAATTGCTCATGACCCATCATTACAAGGAAAGCCATTAGCGATTGCGGGGAATGAAAAAGAGAGAAAAGGGATTATCATAACATGTAGTTATGAGGCGAGAGAAAATGGAATACGTACGACGATGCCTCTATGGGAAGCAAAGAGATTATGTCCGCAATTAGTTGTGAGGCATCCTAATTTTACATTATATCGAGAAGCTTCATTTCAAATGTTTCAAATTCTTTCCCGTTTTACAGAAAAAATACAACCAGTTTCTATAGATGAAGGGTATTTAGATATTACAGATTGCTATGCGCTCGGTTCGCCTCCTGAAATAGCGAAGATGATTCAACAAGCGTTACTAACAGAGTTACAGCTTCCATGTAGCATTGGAATCGCTCCAAATCTTTTCCTAGCAAAGACTGCTTCAGATATGAAAAAACCTCTTGGTATTACAGTACTTCGAAAACGTGATATCCCAGAAATCATTTGGCCACGATCAGTTGCAGAGATGCATGGAATCGGAGAGAAAACAGCTGAAAAATTAAAAGACATTCATATACATACAATTGAACAGTTAGCAAAAGGAGACGAGCATATCATTCGCGCTAAAATTGGAAAGCATGGTGTTGATTTACAAAAACGTGCAAAAGGTATGGATGACAGGGAAGTTGACCCGAATCAAATGGGACAACATAAAAGCGTTGGAAATTCGATGACTTTCTCAAAGGATATGGACGAAGAAAAAGAATTACTTGATATGTTAGAAAGATTATCGAAATCAGTAAGCAAAAGGCTACAAAAACGAACTCTCGTTAGTTATAACATTCAAATTATGATTAAATACCATGATCGCCGCACAGTAACACGGAGTAAACAATTGAAAAATGCAATATGGGAAGAACGGGTTATTTTTCAAGCGGCATCCCGTTTATGGAAGCAACACTGGGATGGTGATTCTGTTCGTCTGTTAGGTGTTACAGCTACTGAATTAGAGTGGAAGACAGAATCGGTGAAACAGTTAGATTTGTTTTCGTTTGAAGAAGATGCGAAAGAAGAGCCGTTACTTGCTGTTATTAATCAAATTAATGATAAATACGGAACAGCTCTTTTACAGCGAGGTAGTCAACTATTACGTAAGCAAGAAAAGTCGTTTCAGCAAAAATTAGAAAATAAGTTTATGTAGAAAGTTTTAGAGATTTAAACCCTTATTTTTTAGATGGAAGAGAGGATCTAGCCATGCGTAGAAGCGGTCAAATCCTTTTTCAGCCCCATGCCAAGTTGAAAACAAGGAGAACAAACGAGTATGGATATAAATAAAAAGCACTGTTTACAGTGCTTTTTATTATAGATTATGAGATTGTAGGATTTTCAAAAATAACAATCTCTGAGCTATTTGTTGTTGAAACGCGTTGTGCGTAATATGTTAAAGCTGAAGAAATATATGTTGGTAACGTCTCATTTGTATGTGATGTTGTATATTCATGAATTAATTCTTTTAAAGTCGTCCACTCTAGTTTTGCTGGGTGATCAGAAACGAAAGAACTTACCCAGCGATCAAATGAAGATGAAAAATCAGTTTGTAAACGAAATACTTCTTTCATAATAAAACGCTCCCTTTATATGTGATATAGTTATATTACTACAAAAAGCGAACGATTGTTGAGTTTTTTATTTAAACGTTCGTGTTATATAGTTGTCTAGATGATTGTCTATGTAAATTCAATTTGCCATTTGAAATAACATTCCGTAAGATGAAAGATAGATTATATAAAGAGCTGGAGGAAAGAAAGTGGAATTTGTATTTTTAGGAACTGGTGCAGGTGTTCCTTCAAAAGGAAGGAACGTTTCAGCAATCGCCTTACAATTGTTAGAAGAACGAGGGCAAACGTGGCTATTTGACTGTGGTGAAGCGACTCAGCATCAAATTTTACATACATCTGTACGCCCAAGACGCATTGAAAAAATATTTATTACTCATTTACATGGAGATCATATTTTTGGTTTGCCTGGTTTATTAGGGAGCCGTTCTTTTCAAGGAGGAACGACGCCGTTAACAGTGTACGGCCCAAAAGGAATTAAACAATTTATTGAAGTAGCATTATTAGTAAGTACGACACATGTTAAATATCCACTTGAAATCATTGAGATTACGGAAGAAGGTATTGTGTTTGAGGATAATGAATTCTGTGTAGAAACAAAAAGGTTATCACACGGAATCGAATGTTTCGGATATCGAATTGTAGAGAAAGATATACAGGGAGCTCTTTTAGTGGATAAGTTGCTGGGAATGGGTGTGAAACCTGGTCCAGTTTTTAAACGTTTAAAAGATGGTGAAGTAGTTGAATTAGAGAATGGCACAGTGTTAAATGGAAAAGATTTTATCGGCCCGCCTCAAAAAGGAAGGGTTATTACAATTTTAGGCGATACACGATATTGCGAAGCGAGTAGAGAGCTTGCGCAAGATGCTGATGTACTTGTTCATGAAGCGACTTTTGCGGCAGAAGATGAACAGCAAGCACATGACTATTTCCATTCAACAACAGAACAAGCTGCGCGTATTGCATTAAATGCAAATGTAAAGCGATTAATATTGACTCATATTAGTTCTCGTTATCAAGGAGATACATATAAGGAATTGCTGAAAGAAGCAAGAGAGTTATTTTCTAATACAGAAATCGCGATGGATTTGAAATCATTTCCAGTAGAAAAGTGATATTCAAAAAATGGTAACATACGTTTGCCATTTTTTTTTATTTATAATAAATTTTTTTTTACTAAAACTGTTATCATTTTATTTTTATATTGGATGACACAGAAAGTTTTAATGATGTGAAGATATAGGATGGAAATACACAATACCGATTATTTAGAAAAACTGTTATATAAGTCAGACGACATACAAGTGATACAAATAGCGAAAAAGGGTTTTTATTCAGAACTTTTAAAATTCAAAAAAAGTAAGCGTTTTATAAAATACAAGCTATAATGAGGGCAGATTATAATTTATTGTAGGCTACATGCGTTTTAGCCATTTGTCGTAACAAGTGAAGTTGACTAAACCGAGAGAGAGCAACATGGAGATTACAAAAGGATATTACTATTATTTGTACTAAGTCTTTTTTCGCTCTTTAGCTTTGAAGCACCAAAAGGTATGGAAGCAATGGGAGTTTCACTTGTTTATGCTATGCTTGTAAGGGGTTCTGTGTTAAACTTTGGATTGCTACCAGACTTTATTGTGGATTATCTTATATCATTTTTAAATGAAGGTAATGCTAAGTTTCGTATTTATTATTATAACTGGTATTATTTCAAGATACATTGGTTCATTGTTATTCAAAAACTATCCAATTCGTACAGCGGAACAAATTCGTGGTACGACTGGAAAAGCAACCGTTTCGGCAGCTTAATAGAATAGTAGAAAATAATTTTTTCATAGAGGTTTAGGGGGAGTTATGATGAAGTATCGCTCAGTGTTTGATATTATTGGTCCAGTTATGATCGGCCCATCAAGTTCACATACAGCAGGCGCGGCAAGAATGGGGCAAGTTGCTCGTCAGCTGTTTCGTCATGAGCCAGAGAGAGTTAGCATTTCATTATATGGTTCATTTGCAAAAACATACCGTGGTCACGGTACGGATGTAGCGCTAATCGGTGGAATACTAGGATTTGAAACAGATGATTTACGTATTCCAAGTGCGTTAGATATTGCAAAAGAACGCGGGATTGAAGTGGAATTCATTGAAGAAGATGCAAATGCTCCGCATCCAAATACAGCGAAAATTCGTCTGTATAAAGGTGAAGAGGAAATTGAAGTTGTTGCTTGCTCAATTGGTGGCGGTAAAATTGAAGTAGTAGAATTAAACGGATTCGATCTTCAATTAACAGGCACGAGTCCAGCACTACTTATTGTAAATAACGATCGATTTGGTGCTATCGCAGCTGTAGCTTCGATCCTTGCTAAGCATGAGATTAACATTAGTACAATGAGTGTTTCTCGTAAAGAAAAAGGAAGAAGAGCGCTTATGGTCATTGAAACAGATGAATTATTAGCAGATGAAGTAATCGCAGAAATAAATGGGCAACAAAATATTTGTCAAGTAACTATTATGGATTAATTGCAGGGGGGACACACCATGTTTCGGAACGCAGCGGAACTAGTGGCGCAAGCTAAAGAGCAAAATGTAAAAATCGCAGAAATTATGATTCAATGTGAAATGAAAACAAGAAGTATCTCACGTGAAGAAGTAATTGCTGGAATGGAAAAGAACTTAGTCGTGATGGAGCAAGCAGTAGAACGAGGTATTCGTGGTGTAAAATCACCGACTGGTTTAACTGGCGGGGATGCTGTGAAAGTCCAAGCGTATTTAAAGAGTGGAAAAGGCTTATCTGGAGATACAATTTTGGACGCAGTGAGTAGAGCTGTCGCAACAAATGAAGTAAACGCGGCGATGGGAATCATTTGTGCAACACCAACAGCAGGATCTGCTGGAACAGTGCCAGGTGTACTCTTTGCACTGCAAGAAAAATTACAGCCGACACGCGAAGAAATGATTGAATTTTTATTTACAGCAGGAGCTTTCGGTATGGTTGTTGCAAATAATGCTTGTATTTCCGGCGCGGCAGGAGGTTGCCAAGCTGAAGTAGGTTCAGCAAGTGGAATGGCAGCAGCAGCAGCAGTTGAGATGGCTGGTGGAACACAAGATCAAGCAGCTACAGCGATGGCGATTTCATTAAAGAATATGCTTGGTTTAGTATGTGATCCTGTTGCAGGGCTTGTGGAAGTACCTTGTGTAAAACGTAATGCAGCAGGAGCTGCGAATGCCATGATTTCAGCTGATTTATCATTAGCTGGTGTAACTAGTACAATTCCATGTGATGAAGTCATTGAGGCGATGTTTAGAATTGGACAAACGATGCCAGTAGCACTTCGTGAAACAGCAGAAGGTGGACTTGCAGCAACACCAACAGGTCGTCGTCTGCAAGAAGAGATTTTTGGTAAGAGTAATAACTAAAAGCATATCATATGATTAAAGTAAAAAACGGAGCTCAAATAAAGTTGAGCTCCGTTTTTTATTTTTCTTTTGCTATTTTTTCTAATGTTTTTCCAAGATCGTGTGATCGTTTCGTTGCTTGTTTAATACAGGAAATTAATGCTTGTTGAAAATCATGCTCCTGTAACACTTCAATACCTGCTTCAGTTGTTCCCCCAGGAGAAGTAATTTCTTTTCGTAAAATAGAAGGGTGTTTTTCGCTTGCTTTTAGCATTTCAGCAGCACCAATCATCGTCTGAAGAATAAGTGATTTTGCAACATCTTCTTTTAAACCAATTTTTTTTGCTGCCTCTTCCATTGCCTCTACCACGTAATAAATATAAGCTGGTCCACTTCCGGATAATGCAGTGACAGCATGCATATCTTCTTCTTCTACAACAGAGACGAGACCAATCGTTTCAAATAACGATGTAGCAATGCGAATATGTTCCTCCGTTGTGTGTTCTGAAGGTGAGATAGCAGTAGCGGATTTTAAAATGGCCGCAGATGTATTTGGCATTGCACGAATAATCGGAACGTCTTTTTGAAGTAGGTTTCTAATTGAATGAGTAGAAACACCTGCTAATAACGAAATAATAAGCAAGTCATTATTTATGTATTCTTTAAGAGGAATAATCGCTTCTGCGACATCTTTTGGCTTCATCGCTAGAAAAAGAATATTTGCATCAGCAAGTAATTCCTTTTTATTATGTGTGCCTTTGACACCGTATTTTTTATGTAACTCCTGTAATCTTGTCTCGTTAGAACGATTACTTACAGTGACATTTTCTCCCTTAACAACATTTGCGTTTAATAAACCACCAATAATTGCTTCGGCAATAGAGCCTGCACCGAGAAAGGAAATGTTTTGCATAGACATGATGTGCCTCCTTTGAATTTGGTTAGAAATGCTTATAAATGTACATACATTCGTTTTTTTATGGAAAACACCTCTTTTTATCTGAAAATAATGACAAATTTATAGGGAAGTTGTAAACTGAAGAGGTATTCATTTTGAACCGGAAAAAGACAGGGGGGGCTAAGCATGACGGCGATTCATCGAATGGAGATTCCTGTTCCATTTGCAGTTGAGACAGTGAATGTGTTTTTAGTTGAGGGAGAAACATTAACGTTAATTGATACAGGGACAAATACAGAAGAAGCAAAGAAGGCACTAGAAAGTCAATTAGGTGCATTAGGGTATAAGATAGAAGATATTGAAACGGTAGTGATTACGCATCACCATGCGGATCATTGCGGACTTTTAAATACATTTTCTGAAAAAGTAAAGATTATCGGACATCCTTGGAATGAACCGTGGATTACACAGAATGCTGAATTTTTAAAGAGGTATCATGAATTTTTTAAAGAGACAGCCTTGCAGTTCGGCGTTCCAGCAGCATTTCTGACTGGTGAGGCGTTATTGACGACGAAGACACTTAAATATTCTTGTAATAGGTCGTTAACACATACCGTGAGAGAGGGAGATCGTATAGATTCGTTACCTGGATTTACAGTGATTGAAACCCCGGGGCATGCTTCCACTCATATTTCATTATATAGAGAATCTGATGGAATATTAATTGGTGGGGATGCTCTCATTAGTCATATTTCTTCAAATCCAATATTAGAACCACCATATGAAGGGCAAACAGAAAGAGCGCGTCCTTTATTGCAGTACAATCAAACGTTAAAACGTTTAAGTGAAATGAATATTTCACGTATTTTATCAGGGCATGGGGAAGATGTTCTGAATATGAAACAACTTATTGAAACAAGATTACAAAAGCAAGAGACACGTGCGTTTAAAGTGCTTGAACTATTAAAGGAAAAGCCAATGACAGCATTTGAAGTATGTGTAAAACTATTTCCGGTATTATATAAAGAGCAATTGCCACTTACTATCTCAGAAACTGTTGGACAATTAGACTTTTTAGCATATAATCAACAAGTGATGATTGATGAATCTTCACAACAATTGATTTATTATGCAAAGTAGGTGACAGCAATGACGGGACGTTTACAAGAAAAAGTAATCGTCATTACAGGTGCTTCTAGTGGAATTGGAGAGCAAGTTGCAATGCAGGTTGCAGAGCAAGGGGCGACGCCGGTATTAATGGCTCGAACAGAAGAGAAGCTACAAGCATTAGCAGACAAAATTAAAGAAACTTATAATACGCCTTGCTATTACTATGTATTAGATGTAAGTGAAGAAACGAAAGTACAATCTGTTTTTTCAAAGGTATTACAAGAAGTAGGACGTATTGATATATTGGTAAATAATGCTGGGTTTGGTATTTTTAAAACGTTTGAAGATGCGTCAATGGATGAAGTAAAGGATATGTTTCAAGTAAATGTATTTGGATTAGTAGCTTGTACGAAAGCGGTATTACCTAATATGGTAAAAAGGAACGAAGGACAAATTATTAATATTGCTTCATTGGCTGGAAAAATTGCAACTCCGAAGTCGAGTGCTTATGCAGCAACAAAACACGCTGTATTAGGATTTACGAATAGTTTACGTATGGAGTTATCTAACACAAATGTATATGTAACAGCAATTAACCCAGGACCGATAGAAACGAACTTTTTTGAAATAGCCGATCAATCAGGTACATATGTGAAAAATATGGGACGTTACATGTTAAAACCAACATATGTAGCAGAACAAATCGTAAAGGCGATGCAAACGAAAAAACGTGAAGTAAACTTGCCGAAGTGGATGGGAATGGGGCCAAAGCTCTACGCATTATTCCCAGGTTTATTTGAACGCGTTGCAGGCAAATCATTAAGTAAAAAATAGGAGATTTCCATATGGAAATCTCCTATTTTTTATTTTCCAGTCACATAATCGTAAACGATATCCTCAACAGCCTCGTATACATCAATTTCAGTATTTGAATGAATTATTATTTGAATATGTTTAATTAGCATTTCCTGATCCTCTTTTGAAACAGGATTACATTGATATTGCCGAAAACTTTTTATAATCATTTTCTCAATTAATTTTTTATTCATGTTTTTCCCCGCCTGTATGTATACATGTATTGTTTTATTGTACTTGAAGTGAAATGAAAATGCTACTATGCACTATTTTTGCATAAAAATCCACTTGTATATATTGCTTTTGTAGCAAAGTTAATATTTTGAAGTTTTTTAAAATTATAAATATTTAATTGACTTTATAATTATGCAACATTATAATCAAACTTAATTTAAAGAATAGATATGAGGAGGAGCTTATGAAAGTCGCAATTATTGGAGCAACTGGATATGGAGGTATTGAGTTAATTCGGTTATTAGAGCAACATCCATATTTTTCGATAGCATCTCTCCATTCTTTTTCACAAGTTGGTGAATTTATAACAAATGTATACCCGCATTTTCGAAATGTTCTTGTCCATACGTTACAAGAAATTGATGCGGAGAAAATAGAGAAGGAAGCTGAAATTGTATTTTTAGCAACCCCGGCGGGAGTATCGGCAGAGTTAACACCAAAATTATTGGCAGTAGGTTTAAAAGTAATTGACCTATCTGGAGACTTTCGTATGATAGATCCCTCGTCATATGAATTGTGGTATAAAAGGCCAGCTGCACAGGAAGAACTTCTTAGGAAAGCGGTATATGGATTAAGTGAATGGAAAAGGCCTGAGATCCAAAATGCAAATTTAATTGCAAACCCAGGATGTTTTGCTACAGCTGCATTATTAGCGGTAGCGCCGTTAGTACGTAGCGGCATGATTGAAGAAGCTTCGATTATTATTGATGCGAAATCAGGAGTATCTGGAGCGGGCAAAACGCCAACAACAATGACTCACTTTCCTGAGCTATACGATAACTTACACATTTATAAAGTTAATCAGCATCAGCACGTTCCTGAGATTGAGCAAATGCTTGCAGAGTGGAATCGTGAAACGAAGCCAATCACGTTTAGTACACATTTAATACCGATATCACGAGGGATTATGATTACACTTTATGCGAAAGTGAAAGAGGAAATGAAAATAGAGCAACTTCAAAAGTTGTATGAAGAAACGTATGAATACTCAGCTTTCGTTCGAGTTCGCTCGCAAGGAGAATTTCCAAGTCCGAAAGAAGTAAGGGGCTCAAATTATTGTGATATTGGGATAGCTTACGATGAAAGAACAGAAAGAGTTACGGTCGTTTCTGTTATAGACAATATGATGAAAGGTGCGGCAGGGCAAGCAGTTCAAAATGCAAATTTATTAGCGGGACTAGAAGAGACAACGGGTTTACAGCATATGCCGCTTTATCCATAAGGGGGAAATTATGATTAAAGCATCGTCTATTACAAAATTAGCAAATGGTTCAATTGTCACACCAAAAGGCTTTTTGGCAATCGGTACTGCAAATGGTCTGAAAAAGGTGAAAAAGGATATGGGTGCAATCGTTTGTGAGGTGCCAGCATCATGTGCCGCTGTGTATACAACAAATCAAATACAAGCAGCGCCGTTGCAAGTAACGAAGGATAGCATAGCAGCAGAAGGGAAATTACAAGCAATTGTTGTAAATAGCGGCAATGCAAATGCTTGTACGGGGATGAAAGGATTGCAAGATGCTTATGAGATGCGAACATTAGGAGCGGAACACTTTGGAGTAAAAGAAAAGTACGTCGCAGTCGCTTCAACAGGTGTAATTGGAGTACCTTTACCGATGGATATCATTCGAAAGGGAATTGAATCTCTTGTGCCAACAAAGGAAGTAAGTGAAGCTTATTCTTTTTGTGAAGCAATTTTAACGACAGATCTTATAACGAAAGAAACTTGCTATGAGATGATAATTGATGGGGAAGCAGTGATCATTGCTGGGGTCGCAAAAGGCTCAGGGATGATCAAACCGAATATGGCAACGATGCTTAGTTTTATTACAACAGACGCCAATATAGAGCATGAAGTATTGCAAACAGCATTATCACAAATTACGAATCATACGTTTAATCAAATTACGGTGGACGGAGATACGTCTACAAATGATATGGTCATCGCTATGGCAAGTGGATTATCAGAAACGAAAACGATGAATATGGAACATGAAGACTGGGAAACTTTCGTAGTTGCTTTACAAAAGGTATGTGAAGATTTAGCGAAAAAAATTGCACAAGATGGTGAAGGTGCTACGAAGTTAATAGAAGTAAACGTGTTAGGGGCTAGAACAAATGAAGAAGCAAAGAAAATTGCAAAACAAATAGTCGGTTCCAGTCTTGTGAAAACAGCGATATACGGTGAGGACCCAAATTGGGGACGAATTATTAGTAGTATTGGACAGAGTGAAGTAACTATTAACCCAAATACAATTGATATCACTCTTCAATCTATCGCCGTATTAAAAAATAGTGAGCCTCAAATGTTTTCTGAAGAGGAAATGACAAAGAAATTACAAGAACATGAAATAAAAATTAATGTGTGTTTACATTTAGGAGATGAAACGGGATCAGCTTGGGGCTGCGACTTAAGTTATGAATATGTGAAAATAAATGCTTGTTATCGTACATAAGGAGAGAGAAGATGAGTGATTATATTGTAGTTAAATGTGGCGGTAGCATGTTGAATCGATTAAATAGTGTCTTTTTTGATTGTATAAAGAAATTGCAAAATAAGTATAAGGTTGTTATTGTCCATGGCGGTGGCCCAGAAATTGATGCCAAGTTAGAAGACTCTAATATCGAGATAGAAAAGAAAGATGGATTAAGAGTAACGCCGAAAGAGGTTATGGATGTTGTTCAAATGGTGCTATGCGGAAGTACGAATAAAAAATTCGTAATGAATTTACAAAAACATGATTTACTTGCGGTGGGGCTTTCAGGATGTGACGGTAATTTACTTCAAGTTCAACCTGTTGGCGAAGCGATAGGATATGTAGGAGAAGTAAGTTATGTAGAAACAGCCCTATTGAAAGGGGTGATAGATATGAATTATATTCCTGTCATTGCCCCAATTGGGATAAATGGTAATGAGGTTTATAACATAAATGCAGATACCGCTGCAGCTGGAATTGCAGCCGCACTATCCGCAAAAGAACTCATTTTTATAACGGACGTAGATGGAGTATTACACGAAGGAAGATTGGTAAAGAAAACGGATGAATATGAAATTCTTACTTTTATAGAACAAGGTGTCATTACAGGTGGAATGATTCCGAAAGTACAGGCGGCACTTACATCGTTAAAAATGGGAGTGAAAAAGGCTAGTATCGTAAATGGTACAAAGGATTTTACTGAGGTTACAGGAGAGTGTGTTGGAACTACGGTAACGAAAGGAGTGAGTATTCTATGACAAGCCATCTTTTTCAAACGTATGGCAGGAGAACTATTGAGTTTGTAAAGGGGAATGGAACAACAGTCATTGATAAAAATGGTACGCAATACTTAGATTTTACGTCGGGGATTGGCGTATGTAACTTAGGACATTGTCATCCTACTGTTGTAAAGGCAGTAGAAAAGCAACTTGGAAACATATGGCATATATCTAACTTGTTTACGAACTCCTTACAAGAAGAGGTCGCATCGTTATTAACAGAAGATACAGCATTAGATTATGTATTTTTTTGTAATAGCGGGGCGGAGGCAAATGAAGCGGCTTTAAAGCTAGCACGTAAGCATACTGGAAAATCTCTCGTAGTAACATGTGAGCAATCTTTCCACGGGAGAACATTTGGAACGATGAGTGCAACAGGGCAAGATAAAGTGAAAGAAGGGTTCGGTCCATTACTTCCGTCTTTTTTACATACACCATTTAACGATATACAAGCATTAGAGGAAGTAATGAATGAAGAAGTTGCGGCGGTAATGGTAGAAGTTGTTCAAGGAGAAGGAGGAGTAATATTAGCTGATCCATCCTTTTTGAAGGGAATTGAAAAACTATGTAATGAGTACAATGCTCTTTTTATTATAGATGAAATACAAACTGGAATAGGCAGAACAGGAACACTATTCGCTTATGAGCAAATGGGAATAGAGCCTGATATCGTTACCATCGCAAAGGCGCTTGGGAATGGTATTCCAGTTGGAGCGATGATTGGCCGGAAAGAACTAGGTTCTTCTTTTACTGCAGGGTCACACGGTTCAACTTTCGGTGGGAATTATATCGCTATGACTGCAGCGAAAGAAGTATTGCAATGCATTAAGGAACAATCGTTTTTTAAAGAGGTACAGGAAAAGGGCGAGTACGTATTAAAGAAATTGCAAGAAGAATTACGACACGTTGAATGTGTTCAAAATATTCGTGGTAAGGGACTTATGATTGGAATCGAATGTAAGCATGAGGTTGCAAATTTCATAGAACAACTAGAAAAAGCAGGACTTCTCGTATTACAAGCAGGACCTAATGTTATAAGACTATTACCACCACTTATTGTAACGAATGAAGAGCTAGAACAGGCAGTATATATGATAAAAGAAGTGGTTTGTACAAAAAATGCATCAATAATATAAGGGGGAAATTTCATGTCAACTGTACAAGTACCGAAATTAAATACGAAAGATCTTTTAACGTTAGAAGAATTGACGCAAGAAGAAATCATTTCTTTAATTGAGTTCGCTATATATTTAAAAAAGAACAAGCAGGAGCCTTTATTACAAGGGAAAATATTAGGTCTCATTTTTGATAAACATTCAACTCGTACTCGCGTTTCTTTTGAAGCAGGGATGGTACAGCTCGGCGGACATGGAATGTTTTTAAGTGGAAAAGAGATGCAAATTGGCAGAGGAGAAACGGTTTCAGATACTGCGAAAGTACTATCTCATTATATTGATGGAATTATGATACGTACATTCTCGCATGCAGATGTAGAAGAGCTTGCAAAAGAGTCCAGTATCCCAGTTATTAACGGTTTAACTGATGATCATCACCCTTGCCAAGCATTGGCAGATTTAATGACGATATATGAAGAAGTTCATACGTTTAAAGGAATTACATTAGCTTACGTAGGTGATGGAAATAATGTATGTCATTCACTATTGCTAGCAAGTGCAAAAGTCGGAATGAATATGACTGTTGCGACTCCCATAGGGTATGAACCGAATGAAGAAATTGTTAAAAAAGCGTTAGCGATTGCAGATGAAACAGGGGCTGAAATTGAGATTTTGCATAATCCTGAATTAGCGGTAAGTGGAGCGGATTTTATTTATACTGACGTTTGGATGAGTATGGGCCAAGAAGGAGAAGCAGAGAAATATACTTTATTCCAGCCTTTCCAAGTAAATAAAGAGCTTGTTATACATGCAAAGCAAACATATCGTTTCCTGCACTGTTTGCCTGCTCATCGTGAAGAAGAAGTAACTGGAGAGATTATAGATGGGCCACAGTCTATCGTTTTTGAGCAAGCTGGTAATCGACTGCACGCGCAAAAAGCGTTATTGGTGAGTTTGTTTAAAAATATAGAGGAGCCTTCCTAAAAGGGAGGTTTTTTTATGTTGAAATGTCTGATGTATATTTAGTTAATTATCTCTATATCATTTATAATAAAAAGAGAAAACTAATTTTATCCCGCTATTTGCCGGGCAGTAAAACTCCCACCTCAAAATTCGGCTGGAGCAAAGAAGTTAGGTGGGAGATAAACTGCCCGTAAACGCCCGATTGGTGAAGGCTAATAATCAGTGGGGGATGAACAAAACCCCCACTGATTATAGTTTCACTTTATTTTTCATATCATGTAAGGACATACTAGATAAAAAAATATAGTTAAAGAGATGATGAATTTGAAAACAACTCAGAAAACATATTCGTTTTTTCAACGAATGTGGAGAATATTAAAGTTTCAATATTTTAAGTTGCTTCGATCGCCAGAAGGAGCAAAGAAAGTGTCGTTAGGTTTTGCTATTGGATTTGGTTTAGAAATGTTGGTGATTTATACGGCATCGCTCGTATATTTAATATTTTATCCAATTGTCAGGTTAGCAAAGGGATCTTTTCCAGCCGCAGTCATTGGTAATATTATTGGGAAAATATCGTTTCTCCCAGTGTTTTTATTTCCGTTTGCTTATGCGTTAGGGAAAATGATTTATCCATTTCATGTACAGAAAATACATCATGAACCATTTACGATATCAGATTTGTTTTCGAGCCATATTTTTACGATGTTAAAGAGCTTATTACAGAGTGAAGTATATGTATTAATTGGTATGACGATAATAGGAATTGTGTTTGGGGTAATTTCATATTTCGTAGTGCATTATTTATATGAAAAGAATCGTAAGTTACGTTTGAAGAAAAGAAAGAAACAAGTGAGAGAACCACTTGTACAAATATAAAGAATGTCACATTCATTTTCTCCTTTGAATATGTTTAAGAAAAAGGGGGAGAGAATGAATGTATTATTATTACGTACCTCAAGTATATCCGTATACAAATTATTATGCTGTAAATGATATGAGGCAGCAATTCGGAGTGTATCCACAGCAACAAATACAGCAAATACAACAGCCTCAGCAGCAACCTGTTCAAGAACAAAAGCCGTATTTAATGACATGGCCATATTCAAATGTATACTATGGTAATTATTACGAATCATAAAGCTGCTTCTATTTAGAAGCAGCTTTATGCGTTTGTTTTCAAAATTAAATTTTGAATGGTTTTAAGAGAATGAATGAGCTTTTCACGCTCTTCCTCAGATAATGTTTGAAAATTTTCTTTTAGTTTGTCTAAAATGAATTGCTGATACTGATTTACTAGCAATTTCCCTTCAGTTGTTAGGGAAATTAAAATGACCCGTCGATCTTTTTCGCTATAATGACGCTCTATTAGTTCTTCTTGAATAAGTTTGTTTAATAGAGGGGTCATGTTAGGCCGTGAAATCGCTAGCCGCTTGCCAATTTCTGAAACTGCTAATGTACCATTTTCATGCAAAAGCAGTAACACTTGCGTATGCGATGGCGGCATATGTCTTTGAGAAGAAAACTCTCCAGGAAGCATAAATTTGCGATAAAAAAGAGGCACTAGCGAAAGAAGATGATCAACAATACGTTCCCACTCGCGTGATTCCATATAACGGCCCCCTTCCACTATCATTGTAACAAAAAAGACAAGGTATAAAAATAGAATTGTTTCATGGTAGCCTTAATATTTGTAGGATAACACTTGCTTTGTAAATGTATTGGCAATAATCGCATAACCGTTATCATTTGGGTGTACTTGGTCAAATAGTAACTCTTTTTTATCATTCGATATTAATTTGCGAATTGGTAAAACGATCGACGGTTGATGTGCTTTTGAAATAGAATAAATAGAATCATTCCAACCGTCTAAAAACATATCTGCATAACTTGCGATGGAGTCCTCTAGTTGTAAAGGGTTATAGAGTTCAGAGAGAATGAGTAAAGCATTCGGATTTTGATCTCGAACGGTCTTTACAATATTTTTTACATCCGTTTCAAAACGGGCTTTTTCTTTATTTAACATTTTAATACCATCTATAACACCTACATCACGATTTAAGCGGAATAAATTATTTCCTCCAATACTAATAGTAATGATATTTGCTTCCCTAATTTTTTGATGAACTTCTTCTGACTGGACTTTCTTAACGAGACGATCTGTAGTGAGACCATTTACACCGAGGTTTTCTACTGTAATTGGTTTATGAATTTGTCCTTCTAATTGTCTAGAAGCTAATTCGGCAAATCCACCTTGTGTTGATCCATATCCTTTAGCGAGTGAATCACCTAATACGAGGTGATAAAAGGAGTCGTTTGTTTGCTTATCAATCCAACTTGGAGCAGATGTTTTCTCTGTTTTTTCTTCAGGTTCGTTTTGTTTTGTCTCATCGTTCTTTTCAAAATTAGAATAAGAAATGATTAGAAGGAGGAGACAAACAATTGTTAAGATGACTTTTTTCATAAATTCATCCTCCTTGTAATTGGTAATTGTATCATATTCAGCAGTATTAGCAATGTAAGGGCATATTATATGTTTATGAAAAGTTTATAATAATTTTACAGAAAATTTGTTGAAGTTTGTCAAAAAATATTGACGATATGAAAGAACTTTATATATGATAATGTCAGATAAGGTGAAATTCTGCTTAGTGGGAGCTTTATTTTCCGTTAATTGTTAGTTTTCATCAATCGGGCGTTTAAGGGGACTACTCGTTAGCGCAGGATGAAATGAAAATCGTGTCTCTAATAGAAGAAAAAAGGTATGTGGTTAGAGGCAGATAGGGATTCATTTCATTATTTCTGGTAATTGTATAAGGGGGATTTTTTGTGAAAAAGTCAAAAAAAATGCTAGCTGGAGCAACTCTTGCTATTGGCGTTATAGCACCACAAGTGTTGCCAACAACAGCTCATGCGGATGAGAAAACTGGGGAGAGTACAGTTAACTTACGAATTCTAGAAACATCAGATATTCACGTTAACTTAATGAATTACGATTATTATCAAACGAAAACAGATAATAAAGTAGGTCTCGTGCAAACTGCAACACTTGTTAATAAAGCGCGTGAAGAAGCGAAGAACTCTGTCTTATTTGATGATGGGGATGCATTACAAGGTACGCCACTTGGGGATTATGTGGCGAATAAAATAAATGATCCGAAAAAGCCGGTTGATCCGAGTTATGTACATCCATTATATCGTCTAATGAATTTAATGAAGTATGACGTCATCTCTCTTGGAAACCATGAATTTAACTATGGCTTAGATTATTTAAACAAAGTAATTAGTAAAACGGAATTCCCAGTTATTAACTCGAACGTCTATAAAGACGATCACGATAATAATGAAGAGAACGATAAAAATTACTTTAAACCATATCATATTTTTGAAAAAGAAGTAGAGGATGAATCTGGTCAAAAGCAAAAGGTGAAAATTGGTGTAATGGGATTTGTTCCACCTCAAGTTATGAACTGGGATAAAGCAAATTTAGAAGGAAAAGTAAAAGCGAAAGATATTGTTCAAACAGCGAAGAACATGGTACCGAAAATGAAAGAAGAAGGTGCAGACGTTATCGTTGCGTTAGCTCATTCAGGTGTTGATAAGAGTGGATACAACGTTGGAATGGAAAATGCATCGTATTATTTAACAGAAATTCCTGGTGTTGATGCAGTATTAATGGGACACTCACATACTGTAGTAACAGATACATTTAATGGTGTTCCGGTTGTAATGCCAGGTGTTTTTGGAAGTAATTTAGGGATTATTGATATGCAATTGAAAAAGGTAGAAGGAAAATGGCAAGTACAAAAAGAGCAATCTAAGCCACAAGTTCGTCCAATTGCTGATAATAAAGGGAATCCATTAGTAGAATCCGATCAAAAACTAGTTAATGAAATTAAAGATGATCATGAAGCAACAATTAACTATGTAAATACAGCTGTAGGTAAAACGACAGCACCAATTAATAGTTATTTTTCATTAGTACAAGATGATCCTTCCGTACAACTTGTGACGAATGCACAAAAATGGTATGTAGAAAAGTTATTCGCTGAAAACGGACAATATAGTAAATATAAAGGAATTCCGGTATTATCCGCAGGAGCACCATTTAAAGCAGGTGGCCGAAACGGTGCTACATATTATACGGATATTCCAGCAGGGACGTTAGCAATTAAAAACGTAGCGGATTTATATGTATATCCAAATACATTATATGCTGTAAAAGTAAGCGGGGCACAAGTGAAAGAATGGCTTGAAATGTCTGCTGGTCAATTTAATCAAATTGATTCAAAGAAAACAGAAGAACAGCCACTAGTAAATATAGGTTATCCTACATATAATTTTGATGTTTTAGATGGCTTAAAATACGAAATTGACGTAACGCAACCAGCGAAATACGATAAAGATGGCAAAGTTGTAAATGAAAATACGAATCGTATTGTAAATATGACGTATGAAGGTAAGCCTGTAGCTGACAATCAAGAGTTCATTGTAGCTACAAATAACTATCGCGGAAGTAGCCAAACGTTCCCTGGTGTAAGTAAAGGCGAAGTTGTATACCAATCGCAAGATGAAACACGTCAGATTATTGTGAAGTACATGCAAGAAACACCAGTTATTAATCCAGCAGCAGATCAAAATTGGGCGTTTAAACCGATTATTGCAGATAAATTAAATACAACATTTGATTCTTCACCAAATGCACAAAAATATATAAAGAAAGATGGAAAAATATCATATGTTGGACCATCTGAAAATGAATTCGCTAAATATGCAATTGATATAACGAAGAAGAACGACGGTGGTAAGGAAACTGGTGGAGAGAATCCAACGACACCGCCAACAGGTGATGGCAATAATGGAGAGAATCCAACGACACCACCAACAGGTGATGGCAATAATGGGGAGAATCCAACGGCACCGCCAACAGATGAAGGTAATAATGGAAATGAACCAAAACAAGATGGAAACAACGCAGGATCTGGACAAACTACAACGGATAATCAAAATACAAAAGAAACAACAACTGTAAGTGAAAATAAAGAGGAACGTGATTTACCGAAAACAGGTGCGAGTATTGCTTCTACAATTGGAGTTGGTCTGGCGTTTGTTGGAGCGGGATTACTTATGTTATTTAGAAGAAAGAAAGCAAATAAATAGATAGTAAAGTGTTGTATGAAAAAAGGATTACCGATTACGGTAATCCTTTTTTTATTCTATATTATGAAACTGGTACTGCTTTTTCTTTCTTCCATGAAAGACCAAATCCAGTGAAACCAACAATAATTGTTAAGACTGGGCAAGCTAAACAGAAGATTGCGTATGGAACATAATCGAATGTTGGAACGCTAAGGACGTTTGTTAAGAATACGCCGCTTACACCCCATGGTACGAGCGGATTAATTACTGTACCAGCATCTTCTAATACTCGTGATAAATTACGACGTTCTAAACCGACTTCATCGTATTTGTTAGCGAATGCTTGTCCTGTTAAAACGATTGATAAGTATTGTTCGCCAAGTAAGAAGTTTACACCAATTGCAGTGAAAGCGGTAGAGACGATTAAGCGTGTACTATTTTTTACGAAGCTAGAGATGATATTCATCAGCTGCGTGATAATGCCCATTCCTTGTAGTAACCCCCCCATACAAAGAGCGAGGAAAATAAGAGCAATTGACATCATCATACTTTGTAAACCACCCCGAGATAATAAGCTATCAATATCTTTTATACCAGTTTTAGAAACGTAACCATCTTGCATAATTTTCATTAAATCAGCTAAAGAAGTACTAGGGTTAAAAATAAAGAGAATGATGATCCCTACTACGATTCCTGCAAGTAATGTTGGAACTGCGGGTACTTTCTTAAATGCGAATAGGAACAGTAATAAAATCGGAATAAGTGTAACGATAGAAATCGTTGCATTTTTTTCTAACGTACTAATAAAGTTTGTGAAATCAACGTCTCCTCTAGTGCCGCTTCCTAAAATGAAAAATGCGATAAAAGCAATAATGAAAGCAGGGACTGTTGTCCAAAGCATGTTGCGAATATGTTCAAATAAATCTACACCAGTTACAGCTGGAGCTAAGTTTGTTGTATCAGATAAAGGAGACATTTTATCCCCAAAGAATGCACCAGAAATAATTGCACCAGCAATAAGAGCTGGATCGTATCCGAGAGCACTACCCATTCCCATAAAGGCAAGCCCTACTGTTGCTGCAGTTGTAAATGCACTACCGATACTTGTTCCAACAATTGCACAAACAACAAAAACAGTAGGAACGAAAATTTTTGGAGATACAAGTTGGAATCCGTATACCATTAAAGTTGGAATTGTTCCAGCTGCGATCCAAACACTAATTAATACTCCTACAAGTAAGAAAATAAAAATAGATGGAATACCAGCTGAAATACTACTTATCATCCCTTTTTCCATAGTAGACCAAGAGATTTTTTTCATAAATCCAAACGCTAATAAAATAACGATGCCGAATAAAATTGGGATATGTGGTGAAACTTCTAATTGAATAACACTAAAGCCAATACAGAAAAAGATAAAAAATGTTAAAAGAATAGATTCAATTTTTGAAATCATTGTTTTCCCCTCCTAATTAATCTAAAATAGCTCTTTTTTATATAAAATTCGCCAATACTGTATATTCCTTTATGAAATTTAGAATCTTGTGACAAATTACCGGTAATTGTTTTTCATCATAAAGTTTAAAAAATCGGGATTTATCAAGCTTTGTATCTCTCCTATCTCAAATTTTTAGGATAATCGCTCAATAAAGATTGGAATAAAAAAACGCCCCTGCATATAATTATGCAGGGACGAAGAAATCGCGGTACCACCCTAGCTTGTGAAAGGAATGTATCACAAAATAAAGGACCATATGATATGCGCTAATAAAATAAAAACGCCCCTGCAATATATGCAGGGACGAAAAATTCGCGGTACCACCCTAAATTGTGAAACAGTGTCGTTTCACCACTCTTTAGACATAACGGTCTAAACCGTCTTTCACTACTCCTCACGTTTCGTAAAAGAAGCTCCAGGGGGTAATTCATAAATCGCTCTGTACTGGTTCGCACCGACCACCAGCTCTCTGAAATCAGAAAACGAAATACTACTAAATCCTATCAACGCCGATTCATATGATGTTAGTTAAATTTTTATCATATATTCATCATACATGTCAATAAAAATATTCGATATTTTTTTAGGGGAATAAAGGAGAAATGGTTTTTATACTATAAAAATGTGCGTTATAATGAATTTGAAAGGGGAGGAAAGAGTGAAGAAAAAAATAATTCTTTTTACCACCTTACTAGTCGTTGGCGGAAGTGCTGGAATTTACACAGCTTTTGCAGCTGAATTAGAGCAGTCGAAACAAACGCAAATACAGCAGTCAGAAGTGAAGAAAGTGAAAGAAACTGAAGAGAAGAAATCGATGGAAAAATCAGCTGCAAAACTAGGAGTTTCTACTGAAGGGAAAACAAAAGAAGAGATTACGAAAGAAGTAGATACCGCTAGGTTTGAGCAGCGCCATGATTTATTAATTGAGCATGCTAAGCAACTTGGAATTGATACAGAAGGAAAAAAAGAGGAAGAGATTATTTTAGAAATTGGAAAGATACAACATGGAAAGTAGAACAACTTATCGTATGATAAGTTGTTCTTTTTTAAGAACTATTTGATTTAAAAATAATTGACAGTCATTTAATTTTAATGTTAACTATATTTATAAACAAGTTAACATTAGGGGTGACAATTGTGACTGTTAATAGTAACACGAGTAAAAAATCGTCTTATACATATGAAGAATTATCGAAGAAGAATAAAGATTACGTATGGCATCCATTTACACAAATGAAAGATTATTTAGAAGAAGATCCTGTCATTATTGAACGTGGAGAGGGAAGAAAGCTATACGATGTAAATGGAAATGAATATTGGGATGGTGTTTCGTCTATTTGGTTAAATGTTCATGGGCATCAAGTACCAGAACTAGATGAGGCAATTCGTGAGCAATTAAATAAAATTGCCCATTCTACTATGTTAGGACTTGCTAACGTTCCATCTATTTTATTAGCAGAAAAAATAATTGATGTTGTACCAGAAGGCTTGAAGAAAGTATTTTATTCAGACTCTGGTTCTACCGCTGTTGAAATTGCAATTAAGATGGCTTTTCAATATTGGCAGCATAAAGGAAAACCGAGAAAACAAAGATTTGTTACATTAAAAGAAGCATATCACGGTGATACAATAGGTGCTGTTTCAGTAGGAGCAATAGACTTGTTTCACCAAGTGTATAGTTCACTATTATTTGAGGCAATTAAAATGCCGTATCCATATACATATCGTTCTCCTTATGGAGATAATAAGGAACAAATTGTAAAGAAACATTTAGAAGAAATGGAAGAATTGCTGAAAGAAAAACATGAAGAAATTGCAGCAATTATTGTAGAACCTTTAATGCAAGGTGCTGGAGGCATGATTACAATGCCAAAAGGATATTTAAAAGGGCTACGTAATTTATGTACAAAATATAATGTTTTATTTATTACAGATGAGGTAGCGACTGGGTTTGGGCGTACGGGGAAAATGTTTGCGTGTGAACATGAAAATGTGACGCCGGACATTTTAACAGCTGGGAAAGGTTTAACAGGTGGATATTTACCAATTGCTGTTACGGTAACGACAGACGAAATATATAATGCCTTCTTAGGAGAGTATGAGGAACAAAAAACATTTTTCCATGGGCATAGTTACACAGGTAATCCGTTAGGGTGTGCGGTAGCAATTGCGAATCTAGAACTATATGAAAAAACTAATTTAATAGAATCTGTTGCGCATAAAACAGAATATGTAGCGGGGCAATTAGAAGCGCTTAATGAATATAAGCACGTAGGTGATATTCGTCAGTGCGGATTAATGATTGGTATTGAACTTGTGAAAAATAAAGAAATGAAAGAATCGTATGAATGGACAGAAAGAGTCGGTGTTCAAGTGTGTAAACGCTCAAGAGAGTTAGGCATGATTTTACGTCCGCTTGGTAACACCATTGTATTTATGCCTCCTCTTGCATCTACAATTGCTGAAATTGATGAGATGTTACGCATTTTATATAAAGCAATCTCGGATGTTACGGAGGAAGAATAATGAGTGGTTTTTTCATAACGGCAACTGATACTGAAGTTGGAAAAACTGTGGTTGCAGGTGCGTTAGCAGGTGTATTTAGAGAATTGGGATATAACGTAGGGGTATATAAACCGTTGCAAAGTGGACATGCTGCATCAAACGCAGAGGGAGATGCAGCAAGGTTAAAAGCCTTATCGGGTGTATCGACAAGAGAAGAAGAAATTTGTCCGTATTCTATTGAAGAACCACTTGCTCCGAGACTTGCTATGAAAAGAGCTGGAAGGACAGTAACGTTAAAAGAAATTACTGATCACTATAATGAACTACTAAAAGAGTTTAATAGCCTATTTGTAGAAGGGGCTGGTGGGCTTGCAGTCCCATATACAGAAGATGCTTTAGTAATCGATTTTGCAAAAGAATTACAGCTTCCTCTTATTGTAGTAGCGCGTCCTACACTAGGAACAGTGAATCATACTGTCTTAACGATTTCTTATGCAAGGGCACATGGCTTAACAGTAGCAGGTGTCATTTTGTCTGGTTGTAAAGAATGTGAAAAAGAAAGAGTACAAGAAAACAAAGAAATGATTGAAGAGTTGAGCGGGGTACCGGTTTTAGGTTTATTACCATTCCTTGAAGGTGATTTTACTAGGGAAGAATTATTGGAATCGGCAAAAGAACATATTATGATTTCAAAATTAGAGGAGTCCATCCAAAATGAATCAAAAGTGGCGCGCGCATCTTCAATCTAAAATAGAACAATTAAGAGAGCAAGGACAGTATCGTAATTTGCATGTGACAGAGAAAGCGGAAGAGACATGGCTTATTCGAAATGAGAAAAGGATGCTAAATTTAGCGTCAAATAATTATTTAGGGTTAGCTGGAGATGAAAGGTTGAAAGAAGCTGCTATTGCTTGCACAAGAAAATATGGAACTGGAGCGACAGCATCTCGTCTCGTTGTAGGAAATTATCCACTGTATGAAGAGGTTGAGAGAAGTATATGCAACTGGAAAGGTACTGAAAGAGCGTTAATCGTAAATAGTGGGTATACAGCAAATGTAGGTGTACTATCTTCTTTAGCTGGTCGTCACGATATTGTTTTTAGTGATAAATTAAATCACGCAAGTATTGTTGATGGAATTATATTAAGCGGTGCAGAACATAAAAGGTATCGTCATAATGATTTGGATCATTTAGAGAAGATGTTGAAAGTAGCGTCACCTGACAAGAGGAAATTAATCGTAACTGATACTGTTTTTAGTATGGATGGTGATACTGCATATTTGAGAGATTTAGTGAAGCTGAAAGAGAAATACGGGGCAATCATTATAGTTGATGAAGCACATGCGAGTGGAATATATGGAATCGATGGAGCTGGATTATCTCATATAGAAAAAGATCTTGCTCAAAAAATCGATATACATATGGGGACGTTTAGCAAGGCTTTAGGGTGTTATGGTGCGTATTTAACAGGTGATGCAATTTATATAGAGTACTTACAAAATAGGATGAGAAGCTTTGTTTTTACTACAGCTTTACCACCAGGAGCATTAGGAGCAGTGCAAAAAGCAATTGAGATTGTAAAAGAAGATAACGAAAGAAGAGAGAACCTTATAGCGAATGGTGCATATTTCAGGACGCATTTACAAGAAGCTGGTTTTGACATTGGGAATAGCTCAACTCATATTGTACCAATTGTAGTCGGTTCAAATGAAAATGCTTTACGGTTTAGTGAAAGATTACAAGAGATAGGTATCGCAGCCATTGCAATTCGTCCGCCAACTGTTCCGATTGGTAGTTCCCGAATTCGCTTTGCTGTTACGTCACAACATACAATGGCGGATTTAAAATGGGCCATTCAGCATATTATACGCATCGGTAAAGAAGAGGGGTTTTTAGTATGAAAGAGCTAAAGGTTATTTTTATTCCTGGGTGGGGAATGGAAGAAGATGTTTGGACTTTTGTACTTCCGTATTTTAAAGACTATCCTGTTCAATGTTTAGATTGGCGTAATGTGAAAGAACAAAGTGAATTTGCGGGACGAATAATAGAGGTAGCACGTGATGAAAATGTAATTTTAGTTGGATGGTCATTAGGAGCATTAGCGGCAATTCAAGCTTATAAAAAGATTAAGGCGAAAGGTATTGTACTAATTGGCGGTACTGCTAAATTTACAAATACGAGCGACTATACGAGTGGATGGAATTCTTTGCATGTAGAACGGCTGAAAAAGAATTTGGCGAGAAAGAAAGAAGATACGTTGAAGCGGTTCTATGAAAATATGTTTACAAAAAATGAGTTGAAAGCGAATGGGGATTTTGAAGAGATTGTAAAACGTTTTAAAGGTGATGATATTCAGTCTTTACAATTAGGTTTAGATTATTTAATAGAAACAGATATGAGAGAAGAACTGAAAGGAGTTAAAGTACCTATACTACTTATTCACGGAGAACAGGATGTAATATGCCCATTGTCTGCAGCACGTAGTATGACGGAGAATAGGAACAGCAAGCTGAAAGTAGTAAGTGAAGCTGGGCATGCATTATGTGTAACGAATTTCGAATATTGCGCGAATGAGATAATCCAATTTGTAGAGGGGATACGACATGATCAACAAAACGTTACTGCAAAAACGGTTTAATGGGGCAGCCGTATCTTACGATCAATATGCAAGTGTACAAAAGAAGATGGCACATTCGTTACTTTCTATATTGAATCGGCGATATAGTGCAACAGCATCAATACGTATTTTAGAACTTGGATGCGGGACAGGATATGTAACAGAGCAATTATCAAATTTATTTCCGAAAGCGCATATTACAGCTGTTGATTTTGCTGAAAGTATGATCGCAGTTGCGAAAACTAGACATAATGTAAAAAATGTAACGTTTCACTGTGAGGATATTGAACGATTACGACTAGAGGAATCGTATGATGTCATTATTTCAAATGCCACATTTCAATGGCTGAATAATGTAAAACAAGTGATAAGAAATTTATTTCATCATTTGTCTATAGATGGCGTACTACTCTTTTCAACGTTTGGACATGAAACATTTCAAGAATTGCATGCTTCATTCCAGCGGGCGAAAGAAGAAAAAAATATACGAAATGAAACATCGATTGGTCAACGTTTTTATTCGAAAGATCAGTTACTCGATATATGTAGGATAGAAACAGGGGATGTGCATGTTTCTGAAACATGTTACATAGAAAGATTTACAGAAGTTAGGGAGTTTCTACACTCTATTCGAAAAGTAGGAGCGACCAATAGTAATGAAGAGTCTTATTGTCAAAGCCCTTCACTCTTTCGTACGATGCTTCGTATATACGAAAGAGACTTCACGGAAAAAGAAGGGATAGTAGCAACATATCATGCTTTATTTACGTATATAACAAAAGAGGGGAAGAGATGAAATGAAACAAGTACAAACAAAAAGGGATTGGAAAAAACTTGCATATGACGTAGTAGAAGAGAAAATGATTACGAAAGAAGATGCAATTGCAATATTAGAAGCTGATGATACAGAGGTTTTAGAAATTATGAATGCAGCTTACATCATTCGCCATCATCATTTTGGTAAGAAAGTAAAGTTGAATATGATTATAAATACGAAATCTGGATTATGTCCTGAAGATTGCGGGTATTGTTCACAGTCTATTATTTCAGAAGCACCGATTGATAAGTATGCATGGTTAACACAAGAGAAAATTGTTGAAGGAGCGCACGAAGCAATTCGTCGTAAAGCAGGTACATATTGTATTGTTGCATCTGGTCGTCGTCCGACGGATAAAGAAGTAAATCACGTTATTGGAGCAGTGAAGGAAATTCGTGAAACGACAGATTTGAAAATTTGCTGTTGTTTAGGATTTTTAAATGAAGATCAAGCAGGTCAGTTAGCAGAAGCTGGTGTGCATCGTTATAACCACAATTTAAATACGCATGCTAACAATTATGATAGCATTTGTTCAACGCATACGTATGACGATCGTGTTGATACAGTCCAAAAAGCGAAGCAAGCCGGTATTTCTCCATGCTCTGGAGCAATTTTCGGAATGGGAGAAACGATTGAACAGCGCGCTGAAATTGCCTTTGAATTACAACGTTTAGATGCGGATTCTATTCCGTGTAATTTTCTTGTTGCTGTAAAGGGTACTCCGCTTGAAGGACAAAAAGAATTAACACCTGTAGAATGTTTAAAAGTGCTGGCGATGATGCGTTTTGTAAATCCAACAAAAGAAATTCGTATTTCAGGCGGTCGAGAACTTAATTTACGTTCTGTACAGCCACTTGGTTTATTTGCAGCAAACTCTATCTTTGTCGGGGACTATTTAACAACAGCTGGACAAGAGCCGACTGCGGACTGGGGTATGATTGAAGATTTAGGATTTGAGATTGAAGAATGTGCGCTATAAGATAGATGAAAAGCAAACTCTTTAAAGGGTTTGCTTTTTTTTGTAAATAAAATGTAATAAAAGTCCATTAACGCTTGATAGTAGTCACTTTTGGACGAGAAAAATAATTTTGTGGACGAATTTTCCAAGCTCTAATTGTACATAGTAAAAATGTAATTTATATCGGGTTGGAGGATTTTACATGTACAAATACATATTAGCCATTATGACTTGTCTGATTTTAATAAAAGCGATAAGTGCTGATCCAGTTAAGGCGGCTGAAAATCCTGAACAAAAAGAAATGCAACAAAGAATTGAACAGCATTTTCGAACGAAAGCTGAACATTTTGGACTTGAAACAGAAGGAAAAGATTTAAAAGAAGTAAGGAAGGAAATTTCTATTATAGAAAAAGCGAAAAAGAGAGAAAATGTGTGGAGAACAGCACAAACTCTTCGTATAAAAACAGAAGGAAAAACGATGGATGAATTAATAGAAGATGTACGAAAAAAGGTGAAAAAATAAAAAAAGAGGCCGCAGCCTCTTTTTTTAAGCCCATTGTTTTGATAAATGAGCCATTTCAATCGCAGCAACTGCTGATTCATATCCTTTATTACCAGCTTTTGTACCTGCACGTTCAATCGCTTGTTCAATTGTTTCTGTCGTTAATACACCGAAAATAACTGGAATGTCCGTTTGTAGTGATAAAGACGCAACACCTTTTGCTACTTCATTACAAACGTAATCGTAATGCGTTGTAGCACCGCGAATTACTGTACCTAATGTAATAACAGCATCATATTTTCCGCTATTTGCCATCTTTTTAGCGATTAAAGGAATTTCAAATGCACCAGGAACCCATGCAACATCAATATCATTCTCTTCTACACCGTGACGCTTTAATCCATCTAAAGCTCCGCCAAGTAACTTACTTGTAATAAACTCATTAAAACGTCCAACAACAACCCCAACTTTTAATCCTGTACCAACTAAATGACCTTCGAATACCATAATGTATCTCTCCCTTAATTATAAGTTTAGTAAATGTCCTAATTTGTTTACTTTCGTTTGTAAATACGTTTTATTTTCTTCTTTTGCTGGCATTTGCAACGGTACACGCTCGGTTACTTCTAAATCGTAACCTTGTAAGCCAGCAATTTTTCGTGGATTATTCGTTAATAATCGTAAACTTTGTAAACCTAAATCCTTTAAAATTTGAGCGCCAATACCGTAATCACGAAGATCAGCTGGGAACCCAAGTTTTTCATTTGCTTCTACAGTATCGAACCCTTCTTCTTGTAACTTATAAGCGCGAAGCTTATTAAGAAGGCCAATGCCGCGTCCCTCTTGTCTCATATAGAGAAGAACACCTTTTCCTTCACGCTCAATTTGAGCAAGTGCAGCATGTAGTTGTGGTCCGCAATCACAGCGGCGCGAACCAAATACATCTCCTGTCAAGCATTCTGAATGAACGCGTACAAGTACAGGTTCGCCTGTTGAAACATCACCTTTTACGAGCGCGATATGTTCTTTCATATCTAATGAGTTAGAATAGCCAATTGCATGAAAAGTACCGAAATCTGTAGGTAATGTAATTTCCACTTCTCTCGTCACAAGTGTTTCGTGATGGCGGCGATAAGCAATTAAATCTTCAATTGTAATCATTTTTATATCAAATTGTTTTGCACACTGTATTAAATCAGGTACACGTGCCATCGTCCCATCTTCATTTATAATCTCGCAAATGACGCCAGCTGGCTCAGTTCCGCAAAGTTTTGCTAAATCAACAGCAGCTTCTGTATGACCTGCGCGGCGAAGGACGCCACCTTCTTTCGCAATTAATGGAAAGATATGTCCAGGGCGGTTAAAATCAGTTCCTTTAGATGCGGGATTTAATAATTCCTGTATTGTTGTAGCACGCTCATGAGCACTAATGCCTGTTGTTGTAGAAACGTGATCGATGCTTACTGTAAAAGCAGTATGATGCGAATCCGTATTATGAGAAACCATTGGTTCTAACTGTAGACGTTCTGCGTATTGCTCCGTAATCGGTACGCAAACGAGACCACGACCGTGTGTAATCATAAAATTAATCGTTTCTGGTGTAATGTACTCTGCTAAAGCAATAAAATCGCCTTCATTTTCTCGGTTTTCATCATCACATACGATAACGACTTTTCCTTGTTTTAAATCTTCTAGAGCTTCTTCAATACGATGAAACATTGTGCTTCCCCCTTATAGAAATCCGTTTTCTTGTAAAAAGCTTTCGGTCATTGAATCTGTTCTTTTTACAGGTTTAGTAATAAAGCGTTCGATATATTTACCAATGATGTCACACTCAATGTTTACGATATCTCCAGCATTCTTGTCCCCGATAACAGATTCGCTTACTGTGTGCGGGATGAGTGAAATGGTAATAGAAGAATCGTCTATATCAAATATCGTTAAACTAGTGCCATCAACAGCAACGGATCCTTTATGCAAACAATAGCGTAGTAATTCATCAGAAATTGCTATTTTATAATAGACGGCATTATAGTGTTGTTTTTTTGTTAAAATCGTTCCGATGCCATCAATATGTCCTGAAACGAAATGTCCACCGAATCGTCCGTTCGCAGCCATTGCCCGTTCTAAATTCACTTTGGCACTTGGTTTTAGCATACGAAGTGATGTTGCATTCATTGTTTCAGGCATTGCATCAACAGTGAATGAAGTAGTCGTAAAAGTAGTTACTGTTAAGCAAATGCCGTTAACCGCGATACTATCACCTAATTTGACATCTGATAAAATTTGATTTGCACTAATAGTTAGCTTCATTGCTTCACCACTTTGAGTCATGCTTGATATCGTTCCTAACTCTTCTACAATTCCTGTAAACATTCCGTCACCTCGCTTTTTAAGGTTGCAACAATTTTTATATCATTACCAATTTGTTTCATCTCTTGAATTGTTAAGGAAAGTGCATCTTGTAACTTCGAAAAACCAGCTCCGCCAAATAAAGTGGGTGCATCTTTTCCGCCAATTAATTTCGGGCTTATATAGGTCACAATTTCATTAAAACTATTTGTTTTTAAGAAGTTTGCATGTACTGTTTGACCACCTTCAACGAACAGAGAAAGAATTTGTTTCTCTCCGAGTAGGGATAGGACATCTTGTATTTCACTTTGCTTCGTTTTCATTTGGAATACAGCTATATTGTTAGATTCATAAGACGCTATTTTCTCTTTATTTACATCCTTACCGACAATAATCCATGTCGGAGCTAAGCCATCTGTTATGACATGAGAAGATGGCGGCGTTCGTAAGTGGGTATCTAAAATAACGCGTATAGGATGTTTACCTCCGTTTGGAATTCGTGTTGTTAAGTGTGGATTATCAGTTATAACTGTATTCACACCGACAAGGATAGCGTCATGCATATGACGATATTGGTGAACATCAGCTCGCGCTTCTTCACCTGTAATCCACTTACTTTCCCCCGTTACAGTCGCTGTTTTTCCATCTAAGCTCATTGCTGTTTTTATTGTTACAAATGGCTGTTTCGTTTTCATATAGTGAAAAAAGTATCGATTTAATAAAGTTGCTTCCGCTTCAAGAACACCAGTAGTCACCTTGATTCCAGCTTCTTCTAATCTCCTTTTTCCATTACCAGAAACGAGTGGATTGCAATCAAGGGTGGCGATTACAACACGCTTGACTCCCTTTTCAATGAGTAATTCACAGCAAGGCGGTGTTTTTCCAAAATGGCTACACGGTTCAAGTGTTACATAAACGGTAGCGCCTTTTGCTCTTTCTCCAGCCATGTGAAGAGCATGAACTTCAGCGTGTTCTTCACCGGCACGCATGTGGGCACCGATTCCGACAATGTTGCCATCTTTTACAACAACAGCACCAACCATAGGATTTGGGCTTGTTTGTCCCGATGTTCCTTGTGCTAACTGCAAGGCAATCCTCATATATTCTTGATCTGTCATTCTCGTCACCTCTCCTGAAAAAATCAAAAACCCCCAAGGATATAGAATCCTTGGGGGTTGGGAGACGTGATTTCTAGAAATATAGTTCGAATACGAAAGTATAGGAAAGAAACCTAACGATGACTGATATTTTGGTATAAGAAAAAAACCTAGCAAAATATCGAGTTTTTCAAACGCTAGTCGTATCTTTTTATTTCAGTATAGAAACATAAGTATACAAAATAAAACATATATAAAGAGTCAAAATGAACCTTTAAAAATATGCATACTGAAATAAAAGTGTATTCGCTATATATAATTACTAGAAAACATATCCTTCTCCCATCCAGACTATACTGTCGGCCCTAGAGTTTCACTAGATCCACCGTTTTCGCGTTGAAAACGGGTCACGGACTTAGAAGCTTTCGCTTCATCACCGCCGGTTGGGAATTTCACCCGACCCCGAAGGATGTTGTTTGCTCACATTATAGCACAAAAAAGAAAAAAGCATAGTAAAAAATGTTCGAATGTGAAGAATTGTGTGAAAATATATGCCGATTTGAATGGGGACGAAAGTAATAGAAATGTTGAAAGGGGAAGGGCTGTATAGGCTTTGATCAAAAGAAAAAACATGCACAAATAAATGTGCATGCTCTTTAAATATTTATTCTGTCTCTGGTGCTCTAACAACAGACTCGAATTTTCCTTTATGCGAAGCATCGCAATAAGGCATGTTTTTTGATAAACCACAACGACATAAAGAAAATGCCGGTTTTGCTGGGAATACATTCCCTTGTGAGTCAACTAATTCCACGTCCCCTGTAACGCGAAAAGAGCCATTATCATTTACTTTAATTTGTACTTTTGCCAACGTTATCCCTCCTTTCCAAACGCTTACTCTCATCATATAATTAGGGAGAGTACTTGACAATATAAAAAGAGCACTTTGTTTGAGAGAGAAGAGAGTGTTATAATAGTTTTTATAACTGACTAGAGTAAGGTGACGAAAGATGGATAAAAAATTACAAACACTACAAAATATTGCAAATGAGCGCACATGGGCATCATTTTTGAATGATAATCATCCATATAGTTTACTTCATTGGTCAATCGCAGGTGTAGGACAAGAACCGAAAGATGTTTGGTTACTTCAAGATGAGGTGACTTTTCAAACGACGGAATTCCCAACGCTAGACGAGGCAGTAAAGTGGATTTCTGAAAATATGGAACAAGTTACAGACGTTTTAGCGCAGTAAAAAAACAGGCTTATGCAAGCCTGTTTTTTGTTTCTTTTACATATGTGTTTAAAAATTGATCGATGGCATCTTCGTACTCTTCTTTATTTTCATTATAAGAGCAAGCGTGTGCACCATGTTCTGCAATATAAAGCTGTTTATTATTTTCTTTCGCTTCATAAAGTGATTTCGTCATATCAGATAAAATATAGTCATCGTCTTTACTATGAATAAAGAGAACAGGATTGTTAATGTTTTTTATACAATCAATTGGTGAAACTTCACGAATTGTATAGCCATCACGAACTTTTAAAAAGGCATTTGCTAAAGGTAATAAAGGCCATTTTGGCAAATGAAACTCAACTTTCAAACGATGCTGTAACTGTCCATAAAAATCAGAGAAAGGACAATCAGCAATATAAAAATCAGCACCATCTTCAACAAGTCCTGCATATTGAAGAAGAGTTGCAGCACCCATAGATTCACCATGAATTCCGAGTGTAATATTCGTTCCGAAACGATCTTTTAGCCAGTCAACTACTGACTTTAAATCATGTTTTTCATAATAGCCATAACTTGTTGTTTTACCACCGGTTTTACCATGACGGCGATGATCATAAATAAATACGTTATATCCTCTATTTAAAAATAAGTTTGCATATTTAACGGAATTGATTTTATTTACGGTCACACCGTGGCAAAAAATCATAAATTTATTGGAATGACCAGCTGGCATGTAATATCCGTGAAGTTCGTATCCGAATTGAGAAGGGATGTGAACCTCTTCTTTTTGAATAGCCTTAAAATCGTCTAAATGAAAATGCTTTTTCGTTTCGCGTTCTAAAACTTCTTCCTCTGTTTTTTTCTTCAAGTACATAACTTTATTTGTAAAGAAAATCCCAATCGCAGTTAGTGCACCTAGTATAGTAAACAATGCTGTAAAAAAACGTTTCATACTTTACCTCATCCTCCAAATACCTCTACATATGATACACTAACATTGTATCACAATGATGTGAAAAGGGGAGAAATCGTATATGGTTCATATACAAAAAATTACACCAGAAATGAAAGAAGCAATTCAGGATTTTATGTGTGAAAACTGGGGAAGCTCAATGATGGTCTCGCGAGGCAGAGTACATCAATTAGAAGAATTACCCGGTTTTGTTGCACTTAGAAATAACAGAATAGTGGGAATTATAACGTGTAAAGTGATAGAAAACATGTGTGAAATTGTATCGTTAAATAGTTTTGAGGAAGGAAAGGGGATTGGTACAAAACTGGTGGATTGTGTGCTGCAAGTGGCAAAAGAGAACGAATGTGAAAAAGTGTGGCTCATTACGACGAATGATAATATGAACGCACTTCGTTTTTATCAGAAACGTAACTTCATGATGACGAACTTGTATATTGATGCGGTAAAGGAAGCACGAAAAATAAAGAAAGAAATTCCGTTTATTGGTTATGATAATATCGCGATTTCACATGAAATTCAGCTGGAGTATATTTTATCCCGCATTTGAGGGCAGTAAAACCCCCACTGATTAAAGTTTCACTTTATGAGTAGAGTGGAAGTTGTGTAACAATTTTCAGAAATATAAAACAATAACCTTGACGAATGTTATATTTTGGTTTAGTTTAAAATTGTAATCTATTACCATATTAAGGGGTGACGATGTGGCAACTATACGTGATGTTGCAAAATTGGCCGGTGTTTCAGTCGCAACCGTTTCAAGAGTCATTAACGAAAAAGGATATGTCCATGAAGATACGGTGAAACAAGTAAAAAAAGCAATTGAAGAATTACATTATAGACCGAATGCTACAGCAAAGCCTTTATTTAAACAGCCTTCAACGATGATTGCATTACTTGTAGATAATTTGCATAATCCATCATACATCACTTTGCTCCGTTTCGTTGAGGAAATAGCATATAAAGAAGGGTATCAAGTAATAGTTTGTAATATAGAAAATAAGAATAGATACATAGATATGTTGGAGCAAAATAACATTGCAGGCGTTATAATGACGAAATCTGTTTTTCGAAGTATAGGAGAGATCTCACTTCCTTTCGCTGTGCTTGAGGGACGACAATCTCTTATGAGCTATTATGAAAGTGGACAGAAAGCTGTTTCTTTATTAAAAGAGAAAGGCTGCCAGTTTCTTGCTTATATCGGTGAGGGAGTAGAGAGTGAAGAAATGGAAGAGCATGTGGCAGGATTTCTAGATACTGCTTGGAAAGAAGGACTTTCTTATCGAGAGGAAATTGTCCAAGGGTATACGAATCAACAGTTTCTTGAATTGTTACAAAAGCATCCATACATAGATGGGGTTGTAGCTTCAAGTGATAAGGTCGCTATTGAGCTAATCAGGGTGGCGAAAACTCTTAATATTCATATACCAGGTAAGTTGCAAATCATTGGATTTAACGGGAGTGTAGAGGGTGAATGGATAAGTCCATCATTAACGACGATTGGAAGTTATATAGAAGAAAATGGGGAAATAGCTTTTCAGCAGTTAATAGGAAAAATAAAGAAGAAACAAGTGGAACAAGAAGAAGTGGAAACAGAATTTAGATGTATTGAGAGAGAAACAACAAAGTAAAAGGTGCGTTTTTAAAACGCACCTTTTATAGTGTAATTGCGGCAATAAAGCCGAATATAAGTAACGGTATATTATAGTGTAGAAATGTTGGGACACATGTATCCCATATATGATGGTGCTGACCATCAGCATTTAAACCGGACGTTGGTCCAAGTGTACTATCAGATGCTGGAGAACCTGCATCACCAAGTGCACCAGCTGTACCGATAATTGCGATTGTGGCCATGGGACTAAATCCGAGCTGGACGCATAACGGTACGAAAATTGTTGTTAAGATTGGGATGGTTGAAAAGGAAGAACCAATTCCCATCGTAACGAGAAGTCCAATAACGAGCATAAGAAATGCAGCAAGCGGTTTATTATTTCCGATTATATGTGCACTCGTTTGCACAAGAGATTCAACATGTCCAGTTTTTCGAAGAACAGCGCCAAATCCAGCGGCAGAAATCATAACAAATCCGATAAAGGACATCATACGCATTCCGCTCGTTAAAATAGCATCGGCTTCTTTAAGAGGGAGACTACCGCTAACTGATAAGACGATAATACCTGCTAAAGCACCAAAAATCATTGATTCTGTTGCTAATTGCACAGTTAATGTAGCGAGTATTGATAATAAACCAAAAGTAATGCTTCTTTTCGTATAGGGAACGATTTCATTCTGTGCAGCATGAATTTGTTCTGTTTCATATGTACGTGGTTTTCGGTATGTAATGAAAACTGCTACACATAATCCGATAATCATACCGATTGCTGGAATAGTCATCGCTTTTGGAATAAGTGCGACATCAAATGTAAGACCGCTTTGCGCAGCATTTGTTTGTAATACGTCATGATAAATTTTTCCGAATCCTGCTGGGACCCACATGTAAGGGGTAATTAATCCAAATGTAATAAGACATGTTACAAGCCTACGATCCACCCTCAGCTCATTTAATACTTTCAAAAGTGCTGGAATTAAGATTGGGATGAAGGCGATATGAACAGGGATAATATTTTGTGAGAAACAAGCCATTGTTAAAATGATAAATAATATAAGTATTTTAGAATAGACTTGTTTTTTCGTGTCTTGTTCGTTGCCGATCCATTTTAAAGCTGATTGGATCATTGCATCAGGAAGTCCTGTTTTTGAAAGGGAAATAGCAAATCCACCGAGCATTGCGTAGCTTAATGCGATAGGAGCACTGTTCCCAAGACCGGCTGTAAAAGTACTAATTGTTTCTGAAATACCGAGTCCGCCGATAAGTCCGCCTGTTAAAGCTCCAACGATAATGGCGACAATGACTTGGACACGTAACAAACTAAGCAGTAGCATGACTGCTACTGCGATGAGTACAGCGTTCATAATAAATGTAATCTCCCTAATTTTTATTCTGTTAAGGCAAGAAAATATTTGCAGTGACATATACTTGCGACATATCATTATAAAATGTTTTCTATGAAATGTAAAAGAGCCTTTCGTTATGTATGTTGAAAAGATAGTTCTTGTTTAATTGATTGTAAAGATTTGGCGAATAGTTCAGGTTCTTCTAAATCTGGAGAATGTGCCGAGTTTGGAAACCAAACCATCTTTTTAATAGGAGCTTGAATGATATCGCAATATTGTTGAACGAGTGCATAAGGAGTTTGATAATCATAGCGACCAGAACAAAAATAAACAGGAACAGATAAACTTGAAATAGACGAAAAGAAATCGATTGTTAGCATCTCTTCCCATAAAACTCCGGATTTTAAATTTCCTGCGAGAAATTTGAACCAGTCTAATAGCGTATATTCAGGAGAAAAGAAACCTTTTCGTATGAAAGAAAAGGAAGATCCGTTTTGTATTGCTCCGCCAAATGTACCAAGCCACTTTCTTTGAATAATGAGACGTCTCGTATCTAAAAAGGGTGGTTTCCCTAACTTTAAAAGAGAAGCTAATGCCTTTTTATGGTCATGTTTTTTTGCAGAGCTAATTAAATGTCGGTATAGTAATTCTTCGTTTTGCTTCATATGTACGATTTGACCGATGCCGATGTATGCTTCTATATATTTGGGATATTGACTAGCGATTTGCAGTCCGATAATACTCCCCCAAGAATGCCCAGCGAGAAACAATTTCTGTTTTTTAAAGCGTCTAAGAAGATAGTGAATGACTTCTTTTGCATCTGAAATAAATTGATCAATCGTAAAATTTGTTTGGATATCTCGCCATAAAAAGGATTTACCTGCCCCGCGTTGATCCCAATTAATAACGATAAAGTGCTTTTCTAACTCTTTTTGAAAATGACGAATAAAGCCGATTTGTGCCATACCAGGTCCACCGTGACAGCATAATAAAATAGGCTGTTCCACGTTTTGTCCACGTATAAGGAGAGATTGTTTCCGGTCATTAATCATAACGCTTTCTATCGTAGCGATACTGTTAGGGATTAATTGCTTCTTTTCGTTATAAAACTGTGGTGTATAGCTACGAAAAAGCATATGTAAACCTCCTTTTCTTAAATGGTATGAATCGCACAGGCTCTTTCTTTTGCATATACTACTAGAAAATCATTGTATCATAACATACTGGTTTGATTTCAAGTTTAGGCGATTAAGAGAGGAGGGAGAATGTGACGATTGGAGAAATTATTGACTCTTTAAATAGACGCGAATCAATCGCTATTATAGCAAAACGGCTTGAAATGAGCCCATATACATTATCAAAGAAGTTAAGGGTGATTGGATATGAATATGATGGAGAGCAGAAAAAACGTATCTTTATAGGTGATGGTGAAGAGCCACGTCATTTGCAAATCCAAGAAGCTACTGCCCTTCAATATGCAAAAACAGACTATCAATTACTAATTTATGAACAATTACAAAGCATTTATGAATTGCTAAGAAAAAGAGAAGAAATAAGTGTTCAAATTATAAGTAAGAGCACAGAGAAAAAGAAACGAACCTTTTCAATTAATATAGAAGTATTAGCAAGACTAGATGTTATATCGGAATCGAAAGGGATTCAAAAGTCTAAAATTGTAGAAGAAGCACTACATGAATTTTTGCAACGGTATGATGTTAATCATGAAACGTATCCAGAGAAATAAAAGAAAGGATACTATGTTCCATATAAGAGCGTGTATCCTTTTTGTCTTATTTCATTTCATTTTTTGTTTCGAAAAGTAATATAGGAACCAAACGGCATGATTTTGTTCATCAGCTGCTGCGCGCCGAAATGTTTCTTTCACTTGTTGATTTGTCGTTTCGTCTGCAATTTCTAAGTAAAAATCAACTGTTCGTTGCTCATCTTGTATAGCGAATTCTAATCCGTTCAAATAAAGAGTTGGACATTCTTCAGTGATTTGGGGCTGAGGGTTTTTACCGGTTAAAAGGGTGTAGATTTGTACAAATTGGTGAAAATGGTTTATTTCATCTTGCCGAATTTCAAGGATTTGATTTCGTTCATTTATGTCTGGAGCTAAATTAGCTAATTTAGCATAACAATGAATGGCGCTATATTCTCCATTAATTGCTTTCTCAATACTACGAATGAGTTTGTCATTTTGTCGATATAATGTATCGTCATTGTTTGGATAGAAATACATACAAACCCTCCTATTATAGTTTTCTATATACTACGAGGAAACAAGGGGCTATGTGCTTATCCTTTACTGCACTAGAAGAATGACAATACGTATGACTCTAAAAGAAGAAGCTCCTTGCATATAAAAAGGAGCTTCTTCTTTCGAGTGTCACGCACTAGTTTGAATAGTATTTAGTTGATTTTTTGAATACGTCCATCAATAATTGGCTGAATTGGTTCTTTCACTTGTTTTACATAATCGACTAATGCTTCAAAATCGTTTGGACCAGTTTCAGTATTTTTTCCATTTTTAAAGGATACAAATCCATCGCCGCCAGAAGCTAGGAAGGCATTTGCAACTACGCTATACGTTTTCGTGGAAACTAATTCTTCACCATTGGTTAAACGGATATTCGTAACCTTTTCACCATTTGGTTTAATTGCATCCCAAGTGTATTGGATACCTGAAATTTGGAGCATTCTCGTTGTTCCTTTTTGCCATTGTTGATTTAAAATTTCACGAATATCTTGACCTGTTAAATCCATTTTAATTAATTGATTTCCGAAAGGCTGAATACCATATAACTCGCCCCATGTAATATCTCCAGCGTCTAGATCATTGCGAATTCCACCAGGATTCATAAGAGCGATTTGTGTTTGCATTGTTTGGCGCTGTGCATCGGCAATTAAATTTCCAAGGGTAGATTCACCAGCATCGTTTTGTTTACGGTCGATAGGTGCTGTAGATTTTCCGACAACTTCATTTACAAGCGGTGCAATTTTTTCTTTATATTGATCTAACTTTTGTTTTACTTGTTTATCAGGTTCTACACCTTCATGATATGTTGTGATAACTTCAGCTTTTTTCTTCACAATATCTTTTGTTTTTCTATCAATTGTTACATCTACGTCCGAGAAAGCCATTCCGTAAGAGTTCGCCTGTACGATGAGTTTATTATTTACAGTACCATTTACGTACGTATGACTATGTCCGCCGAAAATAACATCAACTTCGGGATCTGTTTCATTTGCAATGCGAGTAAGGTCACCGTTTGTTACACCAGTGTCATCAGTTGTACCTCCAACGTGTGCAAGGACTACGATAGATTTAACACCGAGACGCTTTAATTGCTGAGTAGATTTATTAATAGCTTCTACTTCATCAGTAATTTGTACATTCTTTAGCATAGTTGGCATAACGACATTCGGTGTATCCGTTGTAACAACTCCGATGAATCCTACAGGAACTCCATCTACCATTTTTACAGTAAATGGTGGTAAAAATAAGCGGCCAGTTGATTTATTATAGAAGTTTGCAGCGACATAAGGGAAGTTTGCTCCTTTGAAATTCCCTGTTTTTTCATGATATCCACCATAAATAAGGCGTCGCATTTCATCAATGCCTTCATCAAATTCATGATTTCCAATTGTACCAACATCAAATTTTAAGTCATTTAAAAATTCAATAGTTGGTTCGTCCTGTAATAAAGCAGAAACTGGTGGGCTAGCTCCGGCAATATCTCCAGCATGCACAAGAAGTGTATTAGGGTTTTGTTTTTTGCGTTCTTTTAAATAAGTAGCTAAGTAATCAGCACCACCAGCTTCTTTATTGTTAATTTTTTTTACAGTATCTAGTTGTCCATGGAAATCATTAATACCAAGCATTTGTACGTCTATGTATCGGTTTTGTTCGGCAGGAGCCTGAGATGGAGGAGCGGCGAATACGCTTGAAAAAGTAATAGTGCTTAAAACAGCAACAGCAGGAATAATTTTTTTCCACATAATTAATTTCTCCTTTTTTTATAATCTGACATCATACGACATAATTTTAATAGATTACTAGGATTATAGCTACCATAAAATTTAGTTTTTTCGAAAAATTAACACATTTACAAAAAAAGAATAATAGAGAATCGGGGGAGTCATGTATCTTTTTTATTGTCGATTTCGCCGTGTATCCTCTATAATGGAGAAAAAAGTAAAAGGTGAATAGTATGAAGAAAAAGAAGCAAAGACAAACACAAAGACACTCTCAAATGAATCAACCAGAGAAAGAATCACTTACACTAGGTGATCAATTGAACGATTCGTTAATGCAACAATTAAAGAATAAGAAAAAAGAGTTGCAAGTGAGAGAAGAGAAAAAAGAGGCAGCAGAGCAAGAAAGAAAGCGTAAGGAACAAAAAGAACGTGAAAAGAATAAATCATTTGAAGAACTGTTAAGTGAAAGTAGCCTTACTTGGAAAGACTTTAAATAATAAAAAGATGATCAGTGAAATGCCGCTGATCATTTTTTTGACGAGTTTGTAAGAAAAGGGGAGTTAGAATGAGGAAAATTGTAGTTGTTTCGTACGAAAATCATTGGAGTGAGAAATTTCAAATGGAGGCCGAAAGATTAAAATCGGCGATGCCAGAAACGGTAAAAATCCATCATATTGGAAGTACGTCAGTGCCAGGACTAGCAGCTAAACCTATTATTGATATGATTATGGAAGTAGAAAGTATCGACAGAGTAGATCATTGGAATGAACGATTTAAAGAGCTTGGTTACATCGTGAAAGGGGAAAATGGTATTTCAGGTCGTCGTTTTTTTATTCATGGAACGGAGGAGAAACGCTCGTATCACTTGCACGTATTTGAAAAAGGGAATCCTGAGATTACAAGGCATTTATCGTTTCGTGATTACATGATGGCTCACTGTGAAGAAGCAGAGGCATATGCAACTTTAAAGAAAGAACTAGCGGAAAAATATACATATGATGGCACGATGTATACGGAAGGGAAAAATGAGTTTGTACGTAATGTTGATGAAAAAGCGAAAGAATGGAAAGGAAATAACGTGAATGACTGAGTTCACGTTATTTTTTTAAACGTGTATAAAAGTATTATGTAAACTGTACGTATGTTTTGACTTTTTGGATGAATCTTGTTGAAATAAAGTGGTGGTATACAAAAAATGTAACATTGAAAGGGAGAACGAGTGTGCATATTCCAACAACTACACTTCATAATGGTGTGAAAATGCCGATGATTGGTCTAGGCGTTTATAAAGCGAAAGAAGGCAACGAAGTTAAACAAGCAGTAAAAACAGCATTAGAATTTGGATACCGTTCGATTGATACAGCAACTGTATATGAAAATGAAAGCGGTGTCGGAGAGGCGATTCGTGAATCAGGAATCCCGCGAGAAGACTTGTTTATTACAACAAAAGTTTGGAACGACGATCAAGGGTACGAGGAGACGCTCGAGGCGTTTGAAAAAAGTTTAAAGAAATTACAAATGGACTATGTAGATTTATATTTAATCCATTGGCCGATAAGAGGGAAGTATGTTGATACATACCGTGCTCTAGAAAAGCTATATGAAGAAGGTAAAGTGCGTGCCATTGGTGTTTCTAATTTTCATAAACATCACTTAGAACTGTTATTACCAAATTGCAAAGTGAAGCCGATGGTAAACCAAGTTGAACTTCATCCAATGTTAGCGCAATTTGAATTGCGTGATTTTTGTCAAGGTGAGCAAATTCAAATGGAAGCGTGGAGTCCTTTAATGAGAGGCGGCGAAGTATTCCAGCATCCAATTATTCAGGCTATTTCTAAAAAATATGAAAAGTCACCTGCACAAGTTATATTAAGGTGGGATATTCAAAGTGGGATTGTGACTATTCCTAAATCTGTTACGCCATCTCGTATTAAAGAGAACTTTACTATTTTTGATTTCTCATTAACTGAAGAAGAGATGGATCAAATTAATACGTTAAATCGTAATTTACATGTAGGAACGAATCCTGATAAATATGATACGTTATAAAAACGCTATCTGTACGGTTATAGAAAGTGGTGGGAAAGTTGCCCGAACTCTACAAATCAATTGATTTTAGTTCAAAATAAGAAAAAGAATAGTCGTTTATTCTCGGTAGATAAACATAACGTTAAATTAGTTCATGAAACAACTTCTCACCCATATAAAGATCAATACAAAGAAGGTGTCTCTAAAAGGTCATTTTTAATGAGCTTTTGGGACACCTTCTTTTTTAACTTGATAGCTATGACCTGTACGGTAACGTTTTTTTAACGATGTAATGTATATGTATCAAATTTAACAATTTGCTGAAGTTGTGTATATTCTTCTTTTGTTAACGACGTTTGTTCCCCAGCATGTACATTTGCTTGCAACTGTTGAATAGAGCTTGCACCAGGTATAACAGATGCAACATTTTCATTATGTAAGCAGTATTGAATGGCTGATCCAGTTAAAGATCTTTCTCCTATAATTTCTTTTACACTCGCGAGTGTTGTATTTAATTCATCATAAGAATAGGAGAGGTAATCTTTTTCCTTTACTCTTTCTATCTTGCTTGCATTGTTGTTAGTTAAAATGCCTTTCGCAAGTGGTCCGCGTGCGATGACACTAATTTGATGTTCATTAAGCAGTGGGAACCAGTCTTCAGGACGACGATTTAAAAGGCTGTACTCCATTAATACACTAATGATGTTTGAACGTTTTGCATACTCACGAATGACATTTGGACGTATAGAAGAGATACCATAATGACGAATAATACCTTCTTTTTTCAATTCTTCAAAGGCTTCAATTGTTTCATCTATAGGATCTTCAGTCGTCCCGCCATGCAGTTGATATAAATCAATATAATCTGTTTGAAGTCTACGTAAACTCTCTTTTGCTTCGGCTTTTATATAAGCTTTAGAAGGATCCCAAGACCAGCCGTTTTTTTCTTCTGTCCATCGATTTCCAACCTTTGTTGTAAGAACAATTTGGTCGCGTTTTCCTTTCAGAGCTTTTCCAACAAATTCTTCATTTAATCCATAATCGTATAAGTCCGCTGTATCAAAAAAGTTAATTCCTAAATTGATTGCCTTATCGATAATACGCATAGCTTCAGCCTCAGATGTACCGAGAGACATACAGCCAAATCCAATTTCCGTAACATATAAATCTGAGTTTCCTAATTGACGTTTTTTCATAGGTCAACCTCCTTATCTTTATTGTACGAAAGGGAAAGGAGGTTGACAAACTTTTACTTTTTATTTGCTGTAATCCACTCTTGTACAGTTGTATACTCTTTTCCATATTGTTTTAGCTTATGACGAATTTGCCATGCTTTGCCGACTAAAGTGACGCGATTTGGTAAAATGTAAACTTTCATTTCTATCACGCTCCTTTCAATGTGGTAAAATGTATGAAGAACGATTAGGAAATAGAACAGGGAGATGAAGTAGTATGAGTAATCTTGCAGAAAGAACAGTAAAAACTGAACCGATTTTTGATGGTAGAGTTATAAAAGTTCGTGTTGATGATGTAGTATTACCAAATGGAGAAATGAGTAAACGTGAAATCGTAAATCACCCTGGGGCAGTTGCTATTATTGCTATTACTGATGAGGGGAAAATTGTACTCGTTGAGCAGTATCGTAAAGCTCTCGAAAAGGCAATTGTAGAAATTCCTGCTGGGAAGTTAGAACCTGGGGAAAAGCCAGAGGTAACAGCAGTTCGTGAATTAGAAGAAGAAACAGGATATGTATGTGAAAATATGGAGCTTATTACATCTTTCTATACATCACCTGGTTTTGCAGATGAGATTTTATATGTATATAAAGCGACAGGGTTAAAACAAAAAGAAAATAAAGCAGCTTTAGATGAAGATGAATTTGTGGAATTAATGGAAGTGTCATTAGAAGAAGCGATTGATCTTATGAAAGACCTTCGCATACATGATGCTAAGACGATGTTTGCAGTACAATATTTACAATTACAAAAATAAACACTCGCCTAAGGCGAGTGTTTTTAGTTGATTTTTGCATATACACGTGCATCGCGTAAGCTGCCATCGGGTGCTAGGAAATCATTTTCCATTGTACCTTCTAAAATAAATTCTAGACGTTCTGCTAAGTTACATGCGTTTATATTTGTTGCATCAGTACGAATTTCAATTCTTCTAGCACCTAGTTTATCAAATGCAAATTGAATCGCACCTTTAATGGCTTCTGTCATATAGCCATGCTTTGTATAAGCGCTATGTAGCCAGAAGTGAAGTGAAAACTTTGGAATATCCCAGTTTTCAGGCTTGAGAGTAATAGCTCCGATGAATGTACCAGATACTTTATCGTATAAGTGGAAATCAAGTGTTTCACGAAGTAAAAACTGTCCGTGAGCTTCGCGAACAATTTCTTCAGCACGTTCTTCTGTTTCAGCTGTAATTGGCATCCATGGTAATAAGTTTTCTAGAGAAGCTTGGATTGCTTCATATACTTCTGTGCCATCACCTGGAAACGGCTTACGTACTTGCAAGCGCTCAGTTTGAAATAATGTTGGAAAATCTAATAATAATGGTTTCAAGAGAAATCCCTCCTATTCTCTACTTTTTAGTTTAGCAAAGTAGAGCGGAATTTCAATGCTAATTCGTCATACTTTTTTTCTTTCTTTCATACATTTTTAGTAAGAGTGTGAACGGAGGGAAGGAAAATGTGGCGAAAAACGTGGCAAGACCGTGTAATGTCTCACATACAGGAAAATTCTTCACTATATATATTTAATGCGGTTTTATTACTGATGGGAGTAATATTTGGAGCGATTCTTGTGAATAGTTTACAAATAAACCAAAAGCAAGATTTATCATTTTATTTACAGCGTTTTTTTGGACAAGTTTCTAAAGGAGAATTTGCTGTCGCAGGCGAAATGTTTCGAGAAAGTTACTTTTCGCAATTAAAATATATCGGCTTTATTTGGATTTTGGGGATTTCAATTATTGGGTTGCCGCTCATTTTTATCTTACTATTTTTAAAAGGGGTAGTTGTTGGATTTACAGTAGGTTTTTTAGTAAGTCAGCACGGATGGAATGGACTATTATTAGCATTTGTATCTGTATTGCCACAAAATTTAATTATAATTCCTGTATTTCTCGTAATGACAACAATTGCTGCAAGCTTTTCCTTGAGAATGATTAGGCATCAATTTATCCGGAAAATAACTGAGCCACTATTACCGTTATTAATTCGCTATACATGCTTTTTTCTCGTGATTGGAGCGGTATTAGCTATTGCTTCCAGTGTCGAAGCGTATGCATCACCAGTTTTAATGAAAGAAGTTGTGGAGGCTATTAACAAACAATAAATACTTTTTGAGAATAATTATCAATTTGTTTTTATTGTTTTTCTTTTGACAGGAGCCCTTCTTCTGATATAATGGTGTAAGAGTGGCGAGGAGGGAGTAGTACCGAATGGAAGAAAGAATTGAACGAATTAAGAAGCAATTACATGCAGCGAGCTATAAATTGACACCACAACGTGAAGCAACAGTTCGTGTGCTGCTAGAAAATGAAGAAGATCATTTAAGCGCAGAAGATGTATACCTCCTTGTAAAAGAAAAGTCGCCAGAGATCGGATTAGCAACCGTTTATCGAACTTTAGAGTTATTGTCTGAGTTGAAAGTTGTCGATAAGATTAACTTTGGAGACGGTGTTTCGCGTTATGACTTACGCCAAGAAGGTGCACAGCGTTTCCATCATCATTTAATCTGTACACAATGCGGTGCTGTACAAGAAATACAAGAAGATTTACTTGGTGAAGTGGAGAATAAAGTGGAACGAGACTGGAGCTTTAAGGTGAAAGATCATCGTTTAACATTCCATGGGATTTGTAAAAATTGTCAAGAAAATGAAACGGATGAAAAATAACCTTTTCCTATTTAACTAGGAAGAGGTTTTTTATTTGAATAAGGTATAAATTGGTGAAAGCTTGGCATATGTTGTAATAACTTATATTTTGGAGGAATTTACAATGCGCCGAGCTTTAAAATTAACTTTTGATGGGATGAAAGTATTTTTATTATTTACAAGTTGTACGATTTTGTTTTATTTCGCTATACTATGGATAAATGAAGAATATGAAAGTTACCATCGTTATGAAAAGCCAAAAGAAGAGACTGTAGAAAAAGTATCAGGGAATGAGGAGCCAGAAAAGGATGCTTTCGTAAATAGAATGATGTTTTTCTATGAAAATGGGGAGTAGTGTAGATTGGAAGATCAATTAAAAGATTTTATTCATTATATGATTGTTGAAAAAGGTTTAGCGAAAAATACAGTTGTATCTTATGAACGCGATTTGAAAAGCTATGTGAAGTATTTGCAAAATGTAGAACAAACGAAGACGTTTCATGAAGTGACACGCTTGCATATTGTTAACTTTTTGCAGTATTTAAAAGAAAACGGAAAATCTTCAAAAACATTGGCGCGTCATATTGCATCGATTCGTTCGTTTCATCAATTTTTACTTCGTGAGCGAGCAGTGGAGCATGACCCATCGGTACATATTGAAACGCCACAAGGGGAACGGAAATTACCAAAAGTATTATCAATCGACGAAGTGGAAGCATTGCTTCAAACACCGAAAACGGCAAGTGCTTTTGGGATTCGTGATAAGGCAATGTTAGAGTTGTTGTATGCAACAGGACTTCGTGTTTCAGAATTAATTTCATTAAATTTAGAAGATGTACACTTAACGATGGGGTTTGTTCGCTGCATAGGGAAAGGGAATAAAGAAAGAATTATTCCCTTAGGAAGCTTAGCGACAGAAGCGATTCAAAAGTATATTGAAAAAGGAAGAAGAGAATTGATGGGTAAAAAAGCAGTAGATGCACTCTTTTTAAACCATCATGGTAATCGATTATCGAGACAAGGATTTTGGAAAATTTTAAAACGATTAGCGAAAGAAGCAAATATTGAAAAAGAGCTTACACCGCATACGTTACGCCATTCTTTTGCTACACACTTATTAGAAAATGGGGCAGACTTGCGTGCTGTACAAGAAATGCTTGGACATGCAGATATTTCAACGACGCAAATTTATACGCATGTTTCAAAAACTAGATTAAAAGATGTATATAAACAGTTTCACCCGAGAGCATAGTCACTATGCTCTTTTTTCATAGATTAAGAAGAGTGAACCATTTCACAGAAACTTCACAAACATTTCGTACATTGTTTTCAGCAGAAGACTAGAATATTACAATGTATTTCCTCTATACTAAGGAAAGTATGAAGGAGGAAATGATGATGAAAAAACTTATTATGACGTTATTTATCGCGATGCTAGCATTGGCTGGCTGTAATACAAACAAAGAAGAACCGAAAAAAGAACAGAAACTTGAAGCTGTAAAAGTAGCAGTTCAAACGAATCCGAAAGAAATTAAACCTGGTGAAAAAACAGAAGTACAAGCACTTGTTACACAAGGAAAAGAAAAAGTAACAGATGCTGATGATGTAAAGTTTGAAATTTGGAAAGCAGGCGACGAAAAGCACGAGATGTTAAACGCTAAGCATAAAGGAAAAGGTGTTTATGCTGTAGAAAAAACATTCGAAACGGATGGAGTATATCATGTTATTGCTCATACAAATGCACGTGAAATGCATGTTATGCCAGAAGTAAAAGTGGCTGTGGGAAATGCTAAAGTTGAAGATGCGAAGAAAGAAGATGCTCATGGCGATCATAAAAGTGACACAATGATTCACCTTATGGCTGGTGATATAAAAGCAAATGCTGAATCAACAATGAAAGTTCATTTAAAGCAAAAAGAAGAAGCGTTATCGGGTGCTGAAGTTCAACTTGAGATTTGGAAAGATGGTGTTGAAAAACACGAATTTATTCCAGCGAAAGAGGGGAATAAAGGAGAGTATGAAAGTAAACATACTTTCAAAGAGAATGGTGCTTATAAAGTGAAAGTTCATGTAAGAAAAGGCGAACTACATGAACATAAAGAAGAAACAGTAGAAGTAAAATAAAAAGCAGCTCTTTAGAGCTGTTTTTTATTTTTATATTAGGAAATATGTTATAAAATGATTAGCACTTCTTTGCAGAATGGATTACAATAGAAGTGTGAAGAAAATGAGAAATTCTACGAAAATGTATTAAAAAGAAAGCGTAAACATGATATGATATCAATATCAGATGTCTGACATCTGACTTAGAAAAAACTAGAAATGTTTTTGATTCGTTTGAAAGTAAAACGAAAAAGTTAGAGAATGATTTAAAGAAGTACTGTTTAATAATGAGGACGAAAGATAATTCCCATTGATAACAGTTTCACTTTATAGCGTTTTGAACATACTACAAGAAGTAGAACTGAACATATAGGAGGTTGCAGTTATGAATAAATATAAACGTATTTTCCTAGTCGTAATGGACTCTGTGGGAATCGGTGAAGCACCGGATGCTGAGCAGTTTGGTGATTTAGGTTCTGATACAATTGGTCATATCGCTGAACATATGAATGGATTACACATGCCAAACATGGTGAAATTAGGCCTTGGTAATATTCGTGAAATGAAAGGAATCTCTAAAGTAGAGAAACCGCTTGGATATTATACAAAAATGCAAGAGAAATCTACAGGTAAAGATACAATGACAGGTCACTGGGAAATCATGGGCCTTTACATTGATACGCCATTCCAAGTGTTTCCTGAAGGATTCCCGAAAGAATTACTTGATGAGTTAGAAGAAAAGACAGGTCGTAAAATTATCGGTAATAAACCAGCCTCTGGAACTGAGATTCTTGATGAGCTTGGTCAAGAACAAATGGAAACAGGTTCTTTAATTGTTTACACTTCTGCTGATAGTGTATTACAGATCGCAGCTCATGAAGAAGTAGTACCACTTGAAGAGCTATATAAAATTTGTAAAATCGCACGTGAATTAACATTAGATGAGAAGTACATGGTAGGACGTGTTATCGCTCGTCCGTTCGTTGGAGAGCCAGGAAACTTCACACGTACACCAAATCGTCATGACTATGCATTAAAACCATTTGGTCGCACAGTAATGAATGAACTTAAAGATAGCGATTATGATGTAATTGCTATTGGTAAAATTGCTGACATTTATGATGGAGAAGGTGTAACCGAATCACTTCGTACGAAATCAAATATGGATGGAATGGACAAGCTTGTAGATACATTAAATATGGACTTTACAGGTATTAGCTTCTTGAACTTAGTTGACTTTGATGCCTTATTTGGTCATCGTCGTGACCCACAAGGGTACGGAGAAGCTCTACAAGAATATGACGCACGTCTTCCAGAAGTATTCGAAAAACTAAAAGAAGATGATCTATTATTAATTACAGCAGACCACGGTAATGATCCAGTTCACTACGGTACTGATCATACACGTGAATATGTACCGTTATTAGCATATAGCCCAAGCATGAAAGAAGGCGGACAAGAGTTATCACTTCGTCAAACATTTGCTGATATTGGTGCAACTGTAGCAGAAAACTTTAATGTTAAAATGCCAGAACATGGAACAAGCTTCTTAAACGAGCTAAAGAAATAGGGGGATAAACAGATGAATCGTGAACTAATTACAAAATCAGCTTCATACTTAAAAGAGAAATTTCAAGAGACACCACAAGTAGGACTAATCCTTGGATCTGGACTAGGTGTACTAGCAGATGAAATCGAGAACGCAGTAACAGTACCATACAGTGAAATCCCTGAATTCCCAGTTTCAACTGTAGAAGGACATGCAGGTCAACTTGTATTCGGTACACTTCAAGGTGTAACAGTAGTAGCAATGCAAGGACGTTTCCATTTCTACGAAGGATACGATATGCAAAAAGTAACATTCCCAGTTCGTGTTATGAAAGAACTAGGTGTAGAAACAGTTGTTGTAACAAACGCAGCTGGTGGTGTAAATACATCATTTGAACCAGGCGATCTTATGTTAATTTCAGACCACATTAACTTCATGGGTACGAACCCATTAATCGGACCAAATGATTCTGAAATGGGTGTACGTTTCCCTGATATGTCTACATCATATACGCCAGAACTTCGCGAAATGGCGAAACAAGTTGCAGCAGATTTAAATATTAAAGTACAAGAAGGTGTATATGTTGGAATGACAGGTCCTGTATATGAAACACCTGCTGAGATTCGTATGCTTCGTACACTTGGCGGAGATGCAGTTGGTATGTCAACAGTACCTGAAGTAATTGTAGCGCGTCATGCGGGTATGAAAGTACTTGGTATTTCTTGTATTTCAAATATGGCAGCTGGTATTTTAGATCAACCACTTCACCATGATGAAGTAATTGAAACGACAGAACGTGTTAAAGCTAACTTCTTAGCATTAGTAAAAGCAATCGTAAAACAAATGAAGGGGTGACCTCACAATGAGAATGGTGGACCTAATTGCAAAAAAACGTGATGGACAAGCATTAACGACAGAAGAAATTAACTTTATTGTTGAAGGATATACAAATGGTGATATTCCTGATTATCAAGTAAGTTCACTTGCAATGGCAATTTTCTTCCAAGATATGAATGATCAAGAACGTGCAGATTTAACGATGGCAATGGTAAATAGCGGTGATACAATTGACTTATCAGCCATTGAAGGGGTAAAAGTAGATAAGCATTCAACGGGTGGAGTTGGTGATACAACGACACTTGTATTAGGTCCATTAGTAGCTGCTTTAGGTGTACCAGTTGCAAAAATGTCTGGACGTGGTTTAGGACATACTGGTGGTACAATTGATAAGTTAGAAGCAGTTCCAGGATTCCATGTGGAAATTGAAAATGATGAATTCATGCGTCTTGTAAATGAAAATAAAATTGCTGTTATCGGTCAAAGTGGAAACTTAACACCTGCTGATAAAAAATTGTATGCACTTCGTGATGTCACGGCAACAGTAAACTCAATTCCGCTTATTGCAAGCTCGATTATGAGTAAGAAAATTGCTGCTGGTGCAGATGCAATCGTTCTTGATGTAAAAACTGGAGCAGGAGCATTTATGAAAACAGATGAAGATGCAAAGCGTTTAGCAGAAGCAATGGTGCGCATCGGTAATAACGTTGGTCGTAATACGATGGCGGTTATTTCTGATATGAGTCAGCCGCTTGGTGAAGCAATCGGTAACGCATTAGAAGTACAAGAAGCAATTGATACATTACAAGGTAAAGGACCGAAAGATTTAGAAGAGTTATGTTTAACACTTGGAAGTCAAATGGTATACCTTGCTGGACAAGCTTCATCTTTAGAAGATGCACGTGAAAAATTAATTGAAGTAATGAACAATGGAAAAGCGTTAGAAGCATTTAAAACGTTCTTATCGGCGCAGGGCGGCGATGCTTCTGTTGTTGATGATCCTTCTAAATTGCCACAAGCACAATATAAAATTGAAGTGGAAGCGAAAGAAGACGGTTACGTATCGGAAATCGTTGCAGATGAAATCGGAACAGCAGCAATGCTTTTAGGAGCAGGGCGTGCAACGAAAGAGTCTGAAATTGATTTAGCAGTTGGTCTAATGCTTCGCAAAAAAGTAGGCGATAGCGTGAAAAAAGGTGACTCTCTTGTTACAATTTACGCAAACCGCGAAAACGTTGAAGATGTAAAAGTGAAAATTTATGAGAACATGAAAATCGCTAAAGACCACGTAGATGCACCAACTTTAGTACACGGTATTGTAACGAAGTAATAAAGTAAAACTTTAATCAGTGGGGGGCTTCATCCCCCACTGATCATGAGCCTTCACCAATCGGGCTTTTACGGGCAGTTGATCCCCCACCGAACTTCTTTGCTTTCGCTGAATTTTGAGGTAGGGGTCTTACTGCCCGCAAATAGCGGGATAAAAAAAGCTGAGGAGATTTCTCCTTGGCTTTTTTTACTATTTTTTGTTTATAATAGTAATGGGTGAAATTATGATTAGAATTTGTGCAATAACGAAAAAAAATGAAGTTTTATATGATGTTTCGCTAGAAGAAACGAAAAAAGAAAACATTGTATGGTATTGGCTTGATTTATATAAGCCGACGAAAGAGGAGTATACATATATTTTACAAGATCACTTCAAGTTCCATCCCCTTGCAATTGAAGATTGTGTAGAATATGTACAGAGGCCAAAAGTAGATTTTTATGATGGATATAACTTTTTAGTTCTTCATGCATTCGGAGAAGATGGATTAGAACCGCATGAAATCGATTTATTTGTTAGTGATCGATATATAGTCTCTTTCCATTTCTCTCATAATAATGCGATTGAAAGAGTATGGAAAACGCTCGGTGAAAAGAAACGTATTAAGAAGAGTCCTTTACATGTAGCACATACAATTGTTGACCAAATTGTAGATGATTATTTCGCACCTGTTTATTACATTGAAGACCATTTAAATGCAATTGATGATAATTTAACGGGTGAGACAGCAGGAAGCGTGCTAGAAGAAGTATTTGATATTCGTGCGGATTTATCTAAGCTAAGGCGTACGATTATTCCGATGCGTGATTTATTGTATCGTATATTAAATTCAACACGTTTTTACGGTATAAGCGATCATGAAATTTATTTTAAAGATATACATGATCATTTGCTTAAACTGACAGAGATGATTGAAGCAAGCCGTGAATTAACAGCAGATATTCGAGATAGTTACTTTTCGTTGAATTCCCACCATATGAACAACATTATGAAAACATTAACTGTTTTCTCAACTATTTTCATGCCGTTAACATTTATTGCAGGGGTATACGGCATGAACTTCGCACATATGCCAGAGCTTGGCGGGAAGTATAGTTATTTTATTTGCTTAATTTTAATGGCGTTAATTGGCGGCGGAATGATGGCTTGGTTTTATAAAAAAGGTTGGTTTAAGTAAAAAAACACCGAGGGAAATCCTCGGTGTTTTTTCTTAGCCAATAGCGTGTAATACGAACATGGCTAAGAATAAGCATGTAATGATATACATGGACGGTGCGACTTCTTTACGCTTTCCAAGAGCAACTTTCAAGATAGGATAAGCAATAAATCCGAACGCAATGCCATCAGCGATACTATATGTGAGCGGGATCATAACGATAATTAAAAACGCTGGAAATCCTTCTGAAAAGTCGTTCAGAGGAATTTGTTGAATGCTTGTAATCATCAGCCCGCCAATAATAATTAAGATTGGTGCAATGGCACTATCAGGAATTATTTTGACAAACGGAAGCGCAAACAGTGATGCGAAGAATAACAACCCTGTAACGATAGACGTCAGACCTGTTTTTCCGCCTGCAGTAATACCTGCGGCACTCTCTACTGTTGAAACGGTAGGGCTTGTGCCAAATAGACCACATGTCATTGCTGAAATTGCATTTGCTTGGTAAGCACGTGGGAATTTACGGTCATCTTCTAATAAACCGTGCAGTAGTCCCATGTTCTCAAAAATAAGCACCATGCTTAAGGAGAATGTTGCAATCCAAAATGGCAAGGAAGAAAGTTTCCCAAATGACATAGCTCCAAACACATCGCCATAATTAGCGAATGAAAACGAACTATTTCCCAGTTGACTCGTATCAACAAGACCAAACAGCCATGCAATACCAGTGCCAATTGCAATCGTCCATAAAAAGCTTCCACGTACGTTACGCACAAATAGCACAAGTGCGACAATAAGAGTAAGTAGTGTGGCAAGAACGACAGGACTACTTAATTTCCCCATTGCAACAGCAGTATTAGGATGCGAAACGACTAAACCACCTTTTTGCAAGCCGATGAAAGCTAAAAACAACCCGATACCGACAGTGATCGCTTCCTTTAATGACTTTGGAATCGATACCGAAAGCGCGCGAGCAATCGGTGTAAAAGCGGCAATTGCAAAAATAATACCAGAGATAAAGACAGCCGCTAATGCTTCTTGCCAAGTTAACCCGAGCGTATGGACAGCAGTGTACGTGAAGAATGCATTTACACCCATACCAGGAACAAGAATAACAGGTGCATTTGCCCAAAATGCCATGAGCAGACATCCGACGAATGAACTGAAAACAGTTGCTAAAATTCCAGCTTCAAGAGGAATGCCAGCATCTGATAAGATTGATGCATTTACAATCATAATATATACGATCGTGAAAAATGACGTAACGCCAGCTAAAACTTCTTGTTTTGGTGATGTTTGGTGTAAACCTAATTTAAATGTTCTTTCAAGTATTCCTTTCATGTTAAACCTTCTTTTTCATATCCCTCTCCCACCCGTGATATCTCTTCTGTAAGAGCTCACCGACCTTTATTATATCAGAACATCATGTTTTTACAACAATAAAAATGATAACGGTTACTTACAAGTGAAATTACTTATAAATACGTAAAAATAGCCCGGATAGAAGATATAATTTCTAATTCTCCCGATTGAATGGGCGGAGCTGCTTGCGCATGCAAAGTAGCATATGATGCGATCTCTCGCGGTAATTGGACAGATTCTTCAACGAGTGAGAGGGGAACAGGATTAATATTTAAATTGTAGGTACTCGCAATTGTACGAGCTTTGTCTACTGCTTGTTGCAGAGCTTGAATGAGAGCTTGCTCATAATATTTATTTGGATGAGATATTCGAAAACGTAATCCTTTTGCTACGTTTGCACCATTCGTAACGGCTATATCATATACTTCCCCTGCTTTTTGCACATTTAAAACGGTAATTTCATACAAATGCTCCACACGGTAGCCTTGTAGTAATGCTTTATCATTTACATATTCGTATTGAGGAGTAATTGTATAAGAAATGGTTTCTATATCTTTATCGGCAATACCTAGCTGTTTGAGTGCATCAAGCAATTGTTTCGATTGCACTGCATTTTCTTCTTGCGCTTGTTTTACATTTTTACTATCTGTTCGAATGCCCAGTGTTAATATGACAACATTTGGTTTTGCCTTTATAATGCCTTCTCCTTGTACAGTAATAGTAGCTTCTTTACCAGTATTTGTCGTACGGATATTATGTAAATACGGATTCATTCCACCTTGCATTTATGCTCACCATCCTTTTTTACATGTATATGTGTGAACAAAAAAGAAAATCGTATGAAAAAAGTTACATAAATGAGAATGTTGTGAGAAGAAAGCATATACAATATAGGTATTTATAGATTATAATATGTGTAAATATGATAAAAAAGGGACGAGGCTAGTGAACGAAAATAGAGAAACACTGATTTTAGATTTATCTGCATCATTTCGAAAGATGATACGTTTATTACAAAATGATATTAATACACGTTTTTCAGAGCATATGCCCTATAATGAATTCTCTGTATTACGTGCGTTATTTTTAAAAAGTCCACAGATGGCTTCGCAAATTGCGAGTGAAGTAAACGTAACCTCCAGTCATATTACAGCTGTAACAGATCGTCTCGTGCGAAAAGGGTTTGTTGAAAGAAAACGTTCAAATTCGGACCGTCGTATCGTATACTTAGAAATTACTGAAAACGGACGAGAAGTAACTGAAAAGCTTGAAGCTGTGCGTAAAGAATATTATAAAGAGAAATTTAAAGGTTGGAGCGACCAAGAGATAGAAATGGTTTTAGAACTATTTGGCCGCGTATTATAATAAATGAGGATAGGAAGCGAGAGCTTTCCTATCCTTTTTCTTTTGAATAAAAACACTTTGAAACTCCAATACTCTAATTAAAAAGAATCGGAGTGAAAAATTATGAAACGTATTTTTACGCTTCTCATTATGATTGGAAGTGTTGTCTGCTTTAATAAATTCGTGGATGCTGCAACGCCAATTCAAGTAGTTCAAAAAGAATTACAACATATTTCAAATAAGCAACCTGTTTTATATTCGAAACTATGGATTCGCTCTATGCAGAATACGATTTTATTTCATCATAGTGATAACGTCCGGCATGAAGATACGATAAGCAATGTGACAAAATCTTCCCTTGTAAAAGTAAAACAACTTCCACTTCAGAAAGCTTCACAGTATATTCCGAGATTATCTCAATACATTTCTAAGTTTGAGGCTGAGAATGTTCAAGTGTATTATGTAGCAGCTCGTTATGAAGTGAAAAAAGAGAATTCGTATCAGTTAAATGGAATGAATTATTTCATGCAAGTATTTATTCAACAAGGAGGAGAATGGAGAATTGCTGAAAGTATAGTTGCGCCAACAGATCAAATCGTGGCAAATGGTGACGGCTTTGGAACAAAGCAAGAAAAGGAGTATGGGAAAAGAAGAGAGAATGTGAAATAACCTCCTTTTGAAGGAGGTTATTTCGTATGAAGTAAAAATTTTTTATTTATCAAATAGTGAAGTATTACATAGCCAAATAGTCCTATTATTATGAACCCAGCGTAATAACTTAATAGCGGATCGTTTTTTCCACCTGTTATCCGGCCTCCTAATAGAGCAAAACATATTGTAACACAAGGTATAAATAGTCGATGTAGTTTAGTGAATAATAATATTTTACCGTTATTTTCATTAGGAGTCCGATTATACAAAAATACTCCTAATGGTAAAAGAATGAGAATATATAGAATCGGAGTGATAAGCTTCCAGATGGGCTGGAATTGATGCTGCTCCTTAACGGATTCTTTTAAATTATTAATGTCTACTTCCTTTACTTCTGGATTAAATGTATAAGATATATAAGTATTATTAGTAGGTGCAAAAACTTCAATATTCTCTATATATGATGCATAATTCGCTTTCTTAAGGAAAAATTCAGTTGTAGATACATTTGTGTGAATCCAAGCAAAATGAAACAGTAACATGCCTATTCCAGATGGTAATATAATGAAAATTAAGCTTAATATACTATGCGAAATGACATTGCCAGCAATTGTTCCGATAAAAATAGCTATTGTAAAAATCGCAATCCATGTAATGGTAACATAACATAATAATGTACCCATTGGCCCGAAAGATTGGTATTGGCTAAAAAGATTAATCTTTAGGATGAAATAAATTAAGATGCCATTAAGACTCATTATGAATAGAATTGCGATTGTCCCGAACAGCCACTTAGAAAGAAAAAGCTCTTTTCTCGTGAATGGCATTGCAAATAACAGATAGTCTGTTTGATTTTGTCTTTTCCAACTGATTAATGAACAGGCGAGTAATATGAAAATTGGAATGAAGGGGATGATAAGAGTATCCCCATTTAAACTATAGTAGAAATAGCCATCTTCGTTTGGTTGAACCTGTAAATCATTAAAGTAGCTAATAGGTAAAAACCAAAAACTACTACAAGCAAAGAGTAAAAGAATGTACTTACTTTGCTTGTAATGATGGAGCCATAAAGCTTTATGAAACATGTAATCCCTCCAGTACAAAATTGTGATAATGATGAGTTTATTTAGCGTTCCAAGAGAACTTCCATTTCAATAGTTTGGATAGAAGAAAATAGCTAATTATGCTTGCCCCAAAAAATCCAATGTAAAAATTAAGTAATGATTTGTCTCCCCTTAAGACTAAACCACCAACTATTCCTATAACGAAAATACCAATGCTCATAATTATTTTTTGTAACTTCGGATATAGGAGGAAGTTTCCATTTAGCTCATTGACTGAACGAACATATAAATATATACCGAGTGGTAATAAAATAATGATATATGTGATAGGTGCAATCAATAATTTTGCTGAAGGGATTTTTGTAAAGTTTGGTTCATTATGACGCACTCCATCCTCATCAGTAAAAGCGCTTTGAGGATCGTAATTAAAGCGAATAGTAAACTCTTCTACTGGACCAGAAATCCGTATGTTTTCCATAACACGATGCATATTGCCATTGTTCTCATGAAAGTCAACATTTGAGTGAACAGCGATGACTCCTGAGATAAGTGGTGGAAGTAATAATGGGAACATGAATATAGCTGCAGTGAGAAATCCTTGCGAAATAACATTCCCAGTTATTGTTCCTATACACAAGGCAAGTGTATAAATAGCAATTAATACAATTAACATGTATATAAAATAAGAATGAAATGGGGAAAATACTTGATATTTATTATGAAAAGTCAACTTTTTCATAATAGCAAATAGTCCCCAGTTTATACTAACAGCTGCTACAATGTTACAAGTACCAAACAACCATTTTGTCATAAAAAGGTGGGAACGTTTAAAAGGCATAGACCAAAGAAAATCAATGGAGTTATTTTGCCTTTCCCAACCGATTAACGTACAGGCCAGAATGATAAGTGCACCACCTTGAAAGATGACAGGGTCCATAAGTGATAAACCGAAATTGTAATGATATACATATTCCCCTTCTTTTGGCATCTTCAGAAGGTATTCTTGTTCAATCGATGTTATATAGTATTTGTATGACAAAGTATAGAAGCTGACGAGCCAAAATAACCATACAACATATTTACTTTGTTGATACGTTCTTAGCCATAGTGCTTTTTGAAACATAGGATCTCTCCTTTAAAAAACTTTATAATTTGTTAGGCGTGATAATACAACATAAGTAATGATTCCAGCGAGAAACAAACCGATATAGTAGTTAAATAAGAAACTAAATTGATTTATTTTATAGCCACCTAGTAATGCAAAGTAAATGGTTGTTCCCCATATCCATATTCGTAAATGTTTTTGGAAAATAAATATCTTTTGAGTGTTTTCATTAGGCGATCGTGTATATAAATATGCGCCAAGTAGTAAGTAAAATATTGTATACAAAATAGGGACTAACACTGATTTAGCCGAATAATACGTATAAGATGCTGGATCTCTTAAAGTAGTTGGGTCATTTTCTTTTTTGCGTGATTCTGGATTATATTGGTAATAGATCGTAAAGTTATATATCGGTGCAACTATATTTGTCTTTCGATTGATTTCATCAAGCTGTTGATACAAGTTGGTATTTCTAGTATCTGTAGCCTGTAAATGGTTTATTGTAAAATTGTACAATAATGAAGTAAATGTAAGTCCCATTAGCAGCCATGGAATACAAAAAAAGATTTGCGAAACAATGCTCCCAGTAAAAGTACCGATACATAATGCAGCTGTATAGACTGCAACATAAGAAACAATCGCATAAAGAAAGTATCGATGAAATGGGCTGAATGTTTGATACTCAAAATGAATTGTTGTTCTATAAATAATGTACATAAGGATCCAGTTCATAAGGAGAGACCCTATAATCCAGAATGAACCGAAAGCCCATTTAGAGAAGAAAATATTTTTTCTTGTAAATGGCATTTCCATAAGTAGGGTATTAGACTGGTTGCTACGTTCCCATCCTATTAATAGACAAGCTAAACAAATAATAAGAATAGTTAGCCAAAAACTATTACCTGTATTTGACAAAAAAGCATAATAGTAATAGAACGTTCCCTTTTCTTGCAATTTATAATAATTAGCAAGTTGTTGCTGAGCTGCTTTATAGTATCCGAAAGATAAAAGATAAAGTGTACTCAAGAAAAAGAGTGATACAGCATATTTCCCGCGCTTCCAATTCCACATCCATAACGCCTTATGAAACATACTCATCCCCCTCAAGTGTCGTAACGAAGACATCTTCAAGTGACATTGATAATTCTTCAATGAGTATTGGTTGCTCTTTATAGAACTTCTCCAGTGTTGTAGCCACATTTCCCTCAATTAAGATTGTATATACTTTTCCTGTTTGATTTAATATTTTAATATTGCTTAAGTTTTCTAGTTTTTGAGGTAGTGATCGTTCGTAAGCAACTTGGACTTTAGCAAATTGTGATTTTGCATCATCTAGTGATGTAATAGAATCTACGGTATGTTCTTTTAAAATAATGATTGTATCGGCAATTTTTTCAACTTCATCTAAATGGTGAGTGGAGATGAAAATTGTAATTTCTTTTTCTGCTACTTCTTCAACGAGAAATTGTAGAATCTGTCTTTTAACGATAGGATCAAGTCCGTTTGTCGGTTCATCTAAAATGATATATTCTGCTTTTGCAGCGAAAGCTAAAATGATCGCAAGCAGTGCTTTCATTCCTTTTGAGTAACTACGAATACGTTTGTTTGGTAAATTAAAACGTTCTAATATCTCATAAAAATATTGTTCATCAAATGCTGTATAAACTGCTTTATAAAACTTAACGATTTCTTTCACTGTATAACCGTTTAGTATGTTAGTAGAGTCTGGAACGTATACAACCTTTTGTTTAATTTCAGGATGCTTATGAACATCCGTATCCTCATATGTAACAGTTCCTGCATCTGGGTCTAAAATGCCGACCATCGTTCGTAATAAAGTTGTTTTCCCCGCACCGTTTCTTCCGAGCAATCCGACGATACTACCTTTTTGTAATGTGAAAGAAACATCGTCTAAAATCGTTTGGTTATCAATTGTTTTCTTCAAGTTTGTCACTTTCAGCATCCGTATTTCCTCCAATCTCTTTATAGTATGAATCTATCCAATCGTGAATTTTATCTTTCGTAATCCCAAGATAAGAGGCTTCTAGTAATAATTGATGAAATTGCTTTTCAACCATAGCGATTTTCCTTTCGTCTAATGTTGGGGTAATCGATTGGGCTACAAATGTTCCTTTTCCTCGTAATGTTTCAATAATCCCTTGTCGCTCTAATTCTTGATAAGCTTTACTTACTGTATTTGGATTTATAACGAGCAAAGAAGCAAGCTCGCGTACAGAAGGAAGCTTATCACTTGGAGCTAACATGTTTTTTAGTACGAGCTCTTTTATATTTTGAACAATTTGTTCCCATATCGGAGTGTTGCTTCTTGGATCAAGTTGAATATGCAAGAGCAATGTCTCCTTCCTGATGAGTATTAAGTGTACTACTGTGTGTAATACACTTAATACAATATAAGCAATTAATTTATTTGTCAACTGAAAATTATAGAAAAATATGGTATTAAAAATGAATAAATTGGAAAAAATAGGTTTGATATAGAATGGAGGGTTAGTCATGAAGCGAGTTTTTGGAATACTTGTTTGTTTCATGTTATTGCTTTCTGGTACTTCAGTTAGTTTTGCACAATCTGAGAAAACGAAGCAGGAGAAAACAGAAGAAGCCACGCCGAAGTTAGCGGAACAAGCGTCGTCAGCGATCGTAATTGAGCAAGATACAGGTAAAGTTTTATTTGATAAAAATCCGAATGAAAAGTTACCACCTGCTAGTATGACAAAAATTATGACAATGCTTTTAATTATGGAACAAGTTGAAAAAGGAAAATTAAAACTGACAGATAAAGTGAGAGCGAGTGAACACGCAGCTTCAATGGGCGGATCACAAATTTTTCTAGAACCTGGGGAAGAGATGACTGTAAATGAAATGTTAAAGGGCATTGCAATTGCATCTGGAAATGATGCATCTGTTGCAGTAGCTGAGCATATCGCTGGTTCAGAAGAAGGTTTCGTAAATATGATGAACAAAAAAGCGAAAGATCTAGGGCTGAAAAATACACATTTTCAAAATCCGACAGGTCTCCCGGCCAAAGATCATTATTCTACAGCGAATGATATGGCTATTATGGCGAAAGAGTTGATGAAGTATCCACTTATTCGAAAATACACAGGTAAATATGAAGACTATTTACGTGAAAATACGGATAAGAAGTTTTGGCTTGTTAATACGAATAAGCTAGTACGTTTTTATCCTGGAGTAGATGGAGTGAAAACAGGCTTTACGACAGAAGCGAAATATTGTTTAACAGCATCAGCTGAAAAAAATGGAATGCGTGTCATTTCAGTTGTTATGGGAGCACCTACTTCAAAAGAACGGAACAATCAAGTAACGAAGCTACTTGACTATGCATTTGGTCAATATATGACAAAAAAATTGTATACACGTGGCGAAAAAATTAAGACTGTACAAGTAGGAAAAGGTAAGGAAGAAAAAGTAGATTTAGTTGCGTCAGACAATGTGTCTCTTCTTATGAAGAAGGGCGAAAATATGGACAAAGTTAAACAAGAAGTGATTGCTGAAAAGAAAGTGAAGGCACCGATTAAAAAAGGTGATGCACTTGGCACACTTGTTATTAAAAGAGATAAAGATGTTTTATTAAAACAAACAATTGTAGCGAAAGAAGATGTTGATGCAGCTAGCTGGTGGGAGTTATTTAAACGAAGCTTTGGGATGTTTTCAACATCAAAATAGCGGTGAAAATTTTGCCGCTTTTCTGTTCGTATTTACGGGGATAATTGCTGAAAGGTTTCACTTTATGGCGAAATAGTTCTTCTTTTGTCAGTAGGAAGGATTCTGGTTTTATATCACGAAAATCTTATGTTAAAGAATAAAGTTTGAGCATAAGGAGGAAATCGTGTGAGTCTTTCCATGCATTTAGAAGTAAAACGTGACGTCTTATGTGTGAGGCTAGAGGGTGAATTAGATCATCATACTGCTGAAGAGTTGCGAACGAAAGTAACAGATATGATTGAGACACATGGTGTTCATCATATTGTTTTGAGCCTAGAGAACTTAACATTTATGGATAGTTCAGGTTTAGGCGTTATATTAGGCCGATATAAACATGTAAAGGGATTAGGTGGAGAGATGGTTGTCTGTGCAATTTCACCGCCTGTTAAACGTTTATTTGAAATGTCAGGTCTATTCAAAATTGTTCGTTTAGAAGAAAGTGAAGCGCATGCGCTCGCGACGTTGGGGGTGGCATAGATGAGAAATGAAATGAACCTTCAATTTTCAGCGTTAAGTCAGAATGAATCATTTGCTCGTGTTACGGTAGCTGCTTTTATTGCGCAATTAGACCCGACGATGGAAGAACTAACAGAGATTAAAACAGTTGTGTCAGAAGCGGTTACAAATGCAATTATTCATGGGTATGAAGGAAATGCAGAAGGTGTTGTTTATATTTCAGTGATTTTGGAAGAAGCGATGGTGAAACTCACGATTCGAGATGAAGGGATTGGTATCTTTAACTTAGATGAGGCAAGACAACCCCTTTTTACAACTAAACCTGAATTAGAGCGTTCCGGAATGGGATTTACTATCATGGAAAATTTTATGGATGAAGTAGAAGTTATTTCAAACGAATCTTTCGGGACAACAATCCATTTGACAAAATACTTATCAAATAGTAACGCTCTATGCAATTAAGGAGAATAGCCAATGGACATAGAGGTCAGAAATGAGAAGAAGAAACCTCAGTTAAAGGACCACGAGCTAAAAGCGTTAATTCAAAAAAGTCAAGATGGAGATCAACAAGCGAGAGATACAATCGTTCAAAGTAATATGCGTCTCGTATGGTCGGTTGTGCAGAGATTTCTTAATCGAGGATACGAACCAGACGATTTATTTCAAATTGGATGTATTGGACTCTTAAAATCGGTAGATAAATTTGATTTATCTTTCGACGTGAAATTTTCAACATATGCAGTTCCAATGATTATCGGTGAAATACAACGATTTTTACGTGACGATGGATCAGTGAAAGTAAGTAGATCTTTAAAAGAAACAGGAAACAAAGTCCGAAAGATGAGAGACGAGCTTTCGAAAGAATTTGGAAGGGCTCCAACGATTAATGAGGTAGCAGAGGCTCTTGAACTAACGCCGGAAGAAGTTGTTCTGGCGCAAGAAGCGAGTCGTGCTCCTTCGTCGATACATGAAACTGTGTATGAAAACGATGGAGATCCAATTACTATTTTAGATCAAATTGCAGATCAATCGGAAACGAAATGGTTTGATAAAATTGCTTTAAAAGAAGCAATTAGAGAATTGGATGAACGAGAACGGCTAATTGTGTATTTGCGCTATTATAAAGACCAAACCCAATCAGAAGTAGCGGAGCGCATAGGCATTTCGCAAGTACAAGTTTCAAGGCTTGAAAAGAAAATATTAAAACAGATGAAAGATCGAATAGATGAATAGCTATCTATTCGATTTTTTTTGTTGTAACGTATGGTTGGTCGATAGCGGCAGCGTTTCTTATAGTTGCACTAGTCATTAGTCTGAAGAAATGGAATGCACAAATACATTCAGACTCTGCCCAGCTTGAAAAAGAATGGAAGGACCGAGGTGTTTCATGATGAGCGGATCAGCGATTATGATGATGGTTATAGGTATGGTAGTCATTTGGGGAGGACTTGCATTAAGTATTGCAAATTTATTTAAGAAAAAGGCATAAGCTAAAAACATCTGTACCGAAATGGTACAGATGTTTTTTTATGAAAAAATTGTATTAGAAAAAATTCCAATAACCATACTACAACTACGAGGAAGAGTGAAGGGGTGAATGAAAATTGGAACAAACGATTTATATTAAAATGCGCAATCGCTTAAAAGTGTCTCCTACGTATGAAGTAAAGCTGAGCGATGTTGCTCAACTTGCCGGAGATTCTTTGGTAGTTGAGTCGTTACAAAATGAGATAGTCTACAAAATAACAGCGCATGATAAAACACATGTTGTAATTGATGTTATGAAAGTGATTGAGATTATTCAACAAAAAGCGGCTCACATACAAATTAATTTACTTGGTTCTGGACAAACTCTTGTTGAAATTATATACGAAAAAAAGAAAGTGCATCCGGTTTTCTTCGGACTTGTATGGTTGTTACTTTTCATTGGAGCGGCTCTTGCGATCATTTATTTCCATGAAGATGTAAGTATGCAACAAGTACACCAACGGTTATATTACATGATTACTGGAGAATTTAAGGCGCAACCACTTTTATTTCAAATTCCTTATTCATTAGGTCTTGGATTAGGTATGGTCTTATTTTTTAATCATGTATTTCAAAAGAGAATTAATGAAGAGCCGAGCCCGTTAGAAGTTGAGATGTTTCAATATCAGCAGTCGCTTGATCAATATGTAATTGTGCATGAAAACAAGGATAATATGAAACAGATTGCTGATGATTGAGTGTGCATTTGTTGTATTAATTGGTTTAGCTGGAGGGATTGCAGTAGGTAGCGGATATGTCGCGTTTTTAGCTGTACTTGGTATAATCCCGCGCTTGGCTCAATTAACGAGAAGTGGAAAGCATATTCAATATTTTGAGTGGGCGGTCATTGCAGGTACTTTAACAGGGGCTTGGTGTAGTTTGAAAAATATTACATTTCAAACGTCACAATATTGGCTTGTTATATTAGGGATATTTTGTGGCACATTCATTGGAATGCTCGCTGCGGCGTTAACGGAAGTATTAAACGTTTTACCTATTTTAGCGAAACGAGTAAGGGTAGAGGGGAAAATTATTGTTTTACTGGTTGCTCTTGTACTTGGGAAAGTAATAGGCTCATTGTTTCACTGGATTTATTTCGTAAAGTAGGAGGCAATATATATGACAAGGCGAAAACTGAAAGATGATTACATAAATAAAGTGAAGGAGTACCATCCAAAGCCAAACTATTTGCTAAATTGTGCGAAGGCATTTCTTGTAGGTGGGCTCATTTGTACAGTCGGAGAAATATTGATGAAATTTTATATACATTATTTTCACTTTAGTGAACAAGAGGCAGGAAATCCGACAGTTGCAACTCTTGTTTTACTATCAGCGATTTTAACAGGGTGTGGTGTATATGATAAAATCGGGCAGTTTTCTGGAGCGGGATCAGCAGTACCAGTTACTGGATTTGCGAATTCTATGGCGAGTGCGGCACTAGAACATAGGAGTGAAGGGATTGTTCTAGGAATCGCTACTAACATGTTTAAGCTTGCAGGAAGTGTCATTGTATTTGGAGTCGTCGGTGCATACGTTATCGGGCTAATAAGATATACATTTCAAATTTTAATGTCTTAAAGGAGGGACAGATATGAGATTGACAGGAAAACAAACGTGGGTATTTCAAAATGATATCTTCGTGAATGCAACTGGTACTGCTGTCGGTCCGAAAGAAGCTGAAGGCCCTCTTGGAAAGGATTTTGATATTTCATATTCTGACTTACATTGCGGAGAGGAAAACTGGGAACTTGCTGAACGAAGGTTAATGTCAGACTCAATTCAACAAGCGATGCAAAAAGGGAATATAAAAAAATCGCAAATTGATTTCTTTTTAGCGGGAGATTTATTAAACCAAACAGTGACAGCAAATTATGTTGCTCGTGAGTATGGTATTCCTTTTTTAGGGATGTTCAGCGCTTGTGCGACGTCAATGGAAACTTTGGCTGTTGGATCAGCTTTTATAGATGGTGGATTTGCGAATCGTATTTTAGCTACAGTAAGTAGTCATAATGCGACGGCTGAAAGACAATTTCGTTACCCAACAGAATACGGAGGACAAAAGCCAGGGACAGCAAACTCAACTGTTACCGGAGCAGGGTCAATATTAATTAGCAATGAGGAGAGTGCAATTAAAATAACAGCAGCAACAATCGGCAAAGTACAGGATTTAGGAATTGCGAATCCTTTAGATATGGGATCAGCGATGGCACCAGCTGCTGCTCATACAATTCAACAGCATTTTGAAGATTTGAGAAGAAGTGCAGCTGATTATGATCTTATTGTTACTGGTGATTTATCAGCTGTTGGGACACCAATTGCGAAACAACTTTTACTTGAGGAAGGGTATGATTTGGGGAATGTGTACAATGATTGCGGATTAATGATTTACAATTCAAATCAAGAAGAAGTGTTTGCAGGGGGCAGTGGTTGTGCTTGTTCAGCTGTTGTAACATACGGCCATTTATTGCGTGAAATGCAAAAAGGGAATTTACAAAGAATTTTTGTCGTTGCAACTGGAGCTTTATTAAGCCCCATGATGATGCAACAGAAGGAAACGATTCCAACGATTGCGCATGGTGTTGTGTTTGAAAGCGTTAAAGGAGAGTGAATTGTGGATTTTATATACGCATTTCTTGTAGGAGGAGCTATTTGTGTAATTGGACAAGTGTTGCTGGATTTCGCAAAGTTAACACCGGCACATTTAATGGCAACTTTTGTAGTCGCCGGAGCTATTTTAGACGGATTCGGATTGTACGATAAGCTTATAAAATTTGCAGGTGCTGGGGCAACGGTCCCTATTACAAGTTTTGGACACTCACTATTGCACGGGGCAATGCATGCGGCAGAAAAACATGGATATTTAGGAATTGGAATCGGTATGTTTAGCTTAACGTCTGCGGGGATTTCAGCAGCGATATTATTTTCATTTTTTGTTGCACTTATATGTAAACCGAAAGGATAAATCAAATGAGACGAAGGGTTGTTTTGGTCACAGATGGAGATGAATATGCAAAGCGGACAATTGAGCTGTTAACAAAGGAATTTGGGGGAAGGTGTATTTCGGCATCGCAAAGTAATCCGACCAAATTGACAGGGAAGAAAGTTGTTGAGCTTATTATGCAAACGCCATATGACCCTGTATTTGTCATGTTTGATGACAGCGGATTTATAGGAGAAGGATCTGGTGAAAAGGCGTTAAAGTATGTCGCAACACATAAACAAGTTGATGTACTGGGTATTTTAGCAGTAGCATCTAATACACATCATTGGGAATGGGCGCGTGTAGATGTAAGTGTAGATCGAAATGGGAATTTGACAGAATACGGCGTTGATAAATTTGGACTCCCAGATGGTGAAGTTGGCAGGATTAGTGGGGATACGATTTATTGTTTAGATGGTCTGAATGTTCCTGTCATAGTGGGGGTCGGTGATATTGGCAAGATGTGCGGAAATGATGAATGGGAGAGAGGATCACCTATTACTAGAAAAGCGATTCAATTAATTTTGGAAAGGAGTGGGTTTTATGACGAAGCCTAAAAAAGTGAATATCCCGATTTCATCTTTTTTAAGTGATAATGAAAATTACTTAAAGCAAACAGTTGGACTGGGTGTTACATACGATGTTGGTATTCGTAAATTTCAAATTTTAAATAAAGAAATTGGTGTGTTATTTGTAAATGGACTTTGTGATACGAATTATATTATTCCTATTTTAGAAGAAGCGGTGGATACAAATGAAATAAGGGATGTAGAAGAAGATACAGTAAAGCTTTTAGAGAATCGTTTAATTCATCAACAAGTAAGTAAAGTAAAAACGATGGATGAGGTAATGCTCCAAGTATTATCGGGACTCATTGTTATATTTGTGGAAGGTGAAACGGAAGCGTTCGCAATAGATGTTCGTAGTTATCCGGGCCGGACACCGACAGAACCAGATACAGAAAAGGTAGTGCGCGGTGCAAGGGATGGCTTTGTTGAAAATATCGTTGTAAATACAGCTTTAATTCGTAGAAGAATACGCGATCCACGTCTTCGAAATGAAATGATTCGAGTAGGGGATAGATCGCAAACGGATATTTGTATTACATACGTACAAGATGTTGCAAATCCGGATTTAGTGAAGATTATAAAACAAGAATTAAATAGTATTGAAGTAGATGGGATTACGATGGCGGATAAAACAGTAGAAGAATTTGTAGTCAAACAAGGTTATAATCCATTCCCGCTTATCCGATACACAGAAAGACCAGATGTAGCAGCAAATCATCTGTTAGAAGGACATGTGTTAGTGCTCGTTGATACATCGCCAAGTGCTATGATCACTCCAACAACATATTTCCACCATTTACAGCATGCAGAAGAGTTTAGACAAAATCCAGCTGTAGGTACATTTTTACGTTGGGTACGTTTTTTAGGTGTTATATTTTCGCTGTTCTTACTGCCATTTTGGTTAGTTTTTGTTTTTGATCCAACTCTTTTACCGGAAAGTCTTGCTTTCATTGGACCGAATAAAATGACGCATTTACCGATTTTACTACAAATTTTGATGGCGGAAATCGGACTCGAATTTTTAAGGATGGCTGCCATTCATACACCGACATCATTGTCTTCTGCAGCAGGATTAATTTCAGCTATATTAATTGGTCAAATTGCAATTGATGTAGGTTTGTTTGTACCAGAAGTTATTTTGTACGTAGCAGTTTCTATGATCGGTGCATATGCTACGCCGAGTTATGAACTAGGGCTTGGGAATAAGATAGGGAAATTGTTTGTAATTATTTTAACAGGCATATTTCATGAAATGGGATTTGTCATTGGAATGACGATATTAATTCTATTTTTAACATCTATAAGAAGCTTGCAAACACCATATTTATGGCCGTTTTTACCGTTTGATTGGGGCGCGTTAACGAAAATTTTACTTCGTCCAACTATGTCTAGTTTAAAGGTTCGTCCAAGTATTGTAAGACCTCAAAATGTGCGAAGACAAAAATAAGCGGGGTTATGCTCCTGCTTATTTTTTATTGAAAATTTATTATTTTTTTAACAAAAATCAAACATTTTTTTTGTACAATTAGAGTAGATATTGTGTATGAAAGGGGAAGAGGACATGATTAAATTATTTGTAAGTGATTTAGATGATACGCTCGTTTACAATGTGAATCATATGCAAAAAGAAGATGAACGAGCGCTTTGTTGGCTAGCTGAAAAAGGGACAAATATTTGTTTTGCCTCTGGCCGTTTTACTCACCGAATTGATGAGGCGGTAAAAAGGTTTTCGTTCCCGTATTACACAACTAGTTTAAATGGAGCGACAATGATACTACCGGATGGAAAAGTATTTCATGAATCGAGTTTTGAAGATGGGGTTGCCCAGGAAATATATCGATATATACATAAAAAGGGACTAGCAGATATTGTTTGTGCAAATGAGCAGCGATATACAAAAAGGAAGAATGAACATCATCATACTTTTGAAGAGTATATGGGAGTGCATATTGCTGAAATCGAAGAATTAGAAGAGGAATTTGGGAAGACTGTACATCCTGCGAAATTATTTGTTTTTGGAGAAGAAGAAAAAATTGTAGCATTAGATCAAGAGTTGCGAGATACATTTCATAGCGAAGCGGAAGTCTTTATATCGGGTAAGCGCTATGTTGACATTATGCCAAGAGGTGTAAGTAAAGGAAGCGCTCTGAAGCGATTAATGGAACATTTACAAATTGAAGCAAATGAAGTTGCATGTATTGGAGATTCTTTCAATGATATTTCTATGTTTGAAGTAACTCCGCACTCCTTCACCCTCCATCATGCTCATCCGTATGTGAAGGAGAAAGCAAATCATGTTGTTCGTTCGGTTGAAGAAGCTGTTATGAAATTACCGTTACTTGTATAAAAAAGAAGCTCGTCACTGACGAGCTTCTTTTTACTTGAATAAAGATTTAACAAAATCAATGATACTAGAGAAGAAATCTTTTACTTTATCTAGGAAACTTTGCCCTTCTTCAGATCCTAAGAAGGCAGACACATGGTCTTTTGCTTTATCTAATTGGCTACCAACTTGGTTCCAATCGATATTAAGATTTTTCATTTTATCAAATAACGATACTAAGTTATCCAACTGTTCATCTGTTAATGTAATGCCAAGTTGATCAGCAATTTTTTTAATTAATGAACGTAAATCTTCAGTTGTTTTTGGCTGTTCTTTTGCAATTTCTTCTTTAATTTTTACAACAAGTTGAACTGCTTTGTCTTCACCGATTTTATCACCAAGTTTTGCTGTTTGTACCATTTCTTCATTGGCTACTTTTTTAACATCTTCTGGAATTTCCTTGTTCGATGTTGTTTCATAGGCCTTCATTAAACCTGTTAAAGCAGCAGTTCCGGAAACTTTAAATGGTGCAGTAATTTGAATCTCTGCATCTTTCACACCTGCTGTAATAAGTGCATTTGTGTACATTGCATCTGTTATCGAATTAATGTTTTTTGAGCGTACAATGAGACCTGACCCTGGTTTTGTGTATGTAATCATAGAAGAGGAAATTGCTCTTGTACCAATTTGTGCTTTTGGAACAATTCCTTCTAGAAATTTATGTTCTTCCGCATTAGACACAGTGATGATTGTAGCATCTTTTGGTGCTTTCATTTCTTTTAACAGCTCTTGTTTTTGTTGTTCAGATAAGTTTTCTCCTAGTGTAACAATTGATTCTCCCTCAATGATGTCTGCAAATGAAGCTGTTGGCATAATAAATACGGCTACAGCTAATAGCAGAGCTAGTAATTTCGCTTTCACGAAAAATCGCTCCCTTTCTCTTTCTGAAATTTTCGGGCAACACAGTTATTATAGTATATTTTAAAAATTTGTCACCTAGCTTTTTCCACATTTCGAAAAAGAAGTATGCAGATTGTCGGATTCTTTTTGTTTCTCGTCATGAATATGGTAATATAGTGCTGAGATAGTTGAAAGGAGACATATACATATGAAAACTTTAGGATACATATTAATGGAAAATGGCGAAAAAATCGATTTAGAATTTTACCCAGAAGAGGCACCAAAAACAGTAGAAAACTTTAAGAAATTAGCAGAGCAAGGATTTTATGACGGTGTGACATTCCACCGCGTTATTCCTGGCTTCGTAAGCCAAGGTGGAGACCCAACAGGCACAGGTGCAGGTGGCCCAGGTTACTCTATTCCATGTGAGACTGATGGAAATCCTCGTAGACACCTTGTTGGATCACTTTCTATGGCACATGCTGGTCGTAATACAGGTGGTAGCCAATTTTTTGTTGTTCATGAGCCACAACCGCATTTAGATGGCGTACATACTGTATTCGGTAAAGCAACAAGCGGTATTGAAACGGTATTAAACATGCGTCAAGGCGATGTAATGAAAGAAGTTAAAGTTTGGGAAGAATAAGTTGTGAGAAAAAGAGAGCGATTTTGCTCTCTTTTTTTATTTCCTATAAACAGGAATTGGTATATATTTTAAAGTATATGACACAAATAGGACGGCTACTAACGTTAAATTATATTGTTCATGAGAACACACTTTTAACAAAACACATAGGATGGAGTACGAATTATATGCTTCAATGAATGGATTTCTCTTAACATATTGCTTTTGGTAGAACTACTTTGTTCAAAAGTGGTTAATAAGTGAAATGTGATGAGAAAGGGATTCTCCTTTTAGTTCCTATACAGTATTGTCTCTTTTTTGAGCGGTGTAATAGAAAGAAATAGCGTGGAAACATATATTTGACTTTCTTCTTAACGCTTTGTATGATTATCAAGTTGTTTCAGCCTCTTCTCACTCTGGTAAAAATATTGTAGAATGAATGTGATATGAAAAGAGTGATTGATGGGATAAATAGTTTGTAACTTTTGTAAGAAGGGATAAGGGTTATGTTAATTCGTTTTAAAAAAAGTTATGAAAAAATTGCAATGGGGCTTCTTTCATTTATGCCAACTGAAAAAGATGTAAAAACATTACAATTGACAATGAAAGAATATGAAGCGAAAGAGGATTGGCAATTGTATTTGTGGAAACAAAATGAAGATTTTGTTGGGATAATGGGGATTATAAAAAAAGAAGATCAGGTATTGGAAATTCAGCATTTGAGCGTGAATCCGTCTCACCGTCATATGGGGATTGGGACGAAGATGGTTCAAGGGCTTAAGAGTAAATTTCTTGAGTTTACAATTTGCGGAAATGAGCAAACAGCAAGTTTTTGCAAAAAGTGTAAAGAGCTTGAACAAAATATACATTCATGAAAGCAGGGATAAGTAGTTTATTATCTCTGCTTTCTTTTTTGTAGTTGTTCGTGTCGTTCAGAAATGACTTCTGTTCGATCGCGCAATGTGTGCTTATTTATGATGTATTCACCAGGAATGAAATTCACATCTTTCCAAGAGAGGTTTTGTTTCTTACATAACTGTATGCATTGTTTTTCTAACGATGCGTCTAATAATGGTAAAAATAACGGCACGAAAAATTCCTTTTTGTGGATAGATTGTAACCTTTCATTTAATAAGAATATAAGTTGTTTATGATCTATTCCTAATTGATGTAAAGATGTACTGTTCTTTTCTAAAAGTGCTATTGCGCTTTTTATCATCTTCTCTGCACCATTCCAGTTGGATCGTCTGTGATGGTATAAGGAAACAGCAATTTGAATGAGACCGACTAAGTAAGTGTCGCGTTCTCCTCTAGGTTTTAATTTCCAATACTCTTCTAATATTTCATGACATTCAAAATAATCACAGTCTCCGTGAAAATGAATTAAAAATTGTATGTACTCGGTAGGATACATTTTTTTCGCTCCTGTCTAACGGTTATATGTACAGTTTATCATAGAAATATTAACAATAAGCGACTAGGGAAGTATCCCTAGTCGCTTTATTGCGTCCTATTAGCAGAAGCAAGCTGCTCCTACAATAATTAGTAAAATGAACAGTACAACAAGTAATGCGAACCCACCGCTAAAACCACAATCAACGTGACCCATAGTTTTTTGACCTCCTACATTGTTCTTACTACATTGTTATCATATGAAGCGGTGGGCATTATGACATGGGCATAGGTCTATTTTTAATTAAATTTCTTAAAAAGGTTGGATAGAACATGAGTATGCTCTATACTTATGGTGTTATAGAAAAAATGTGGTGGGATGCTTTGTGCAGTATAATTTTAAAGTAGAGGCTTTTGAAGGGCCTTTAGATCTATTGTTACACTTAATACATCGTTACGAAATCGATATATATAATATTCCTGTAGCGGAAATTACAGAGCAATATCTATCTTATGTCCATACGATGAAAGAATTACAATTAGATGTTGCCAGTGAGTATTTAGTAATGGCTGCAACGTTATTACAAATTAAAAGTAAAATGTTGTTACCGAAACAAGAAGAAGATGTACCTGATAACGGTGAAGACTTTATAGATGACCCTCGTCAAGAATTGATGGAGAGGTTAATTGAATATAAGAAATATAAGCAAGTTGCTACTGAGTTAAAAGAAAGAGAACAAGAAAGAGCACAGCTATATACACGTCCGCCAATTGATTTTACATCATTTCAACAAGAAGAGGAGACAAGCTTACCTCTTGATGTTACGTTATATGATATGTTAGCGGCATTTCAAAAGCTAATGCGTCGTAAAAAAGCAAAGACCCCCGTAACAACGCGAATTACTCGCCAAGAAATACCAATTGCACAGCGAATGACTGATATTCTACAACAGTTAGAAGTAAGAGGCGGTCGTCAAAGTTTTTATGATTTGTTTGCTGATGAAGAACGTGAAATAATGGTTGTAACATTTTTAGCGGTTCTTGAGCTAATGAAAAATCAACAAATCATAATTGAGCAAGAACATAATTTTGATGAAATTTTCGTATCAAGCTCTAATAAATCCGTATAGAGCCAGCAAGTGAAGATGGGATAGAAATATTTTATCTTATGTTAGGTTTTAATGTATCGTTTGGAACGAGAGAAGAAATATTGAACCGAACGCATTTACTGTGATTCGGTTTTTTTATGTGTATTTTTTATGGGAAATAGGAGGAAGGAGTTCGTAAAATGGATAGAAAAGAACAAAAAGCGATTATTGAAGGGATTTTATTTGTTGCAGGTGACGAAGGGATTTATCCGGAACAGATAGCTAAAGTTCTGGAAGTTGAAGTGGAAGAAGTAATAAACAGTATAGAGGAAATGCAAAAAGAAGGTGAAGGATCGAATCGCGGTCTGCAAATTGTGCAATATGCAAAAATGTATCGTTTTGCAACAAAGAAAGAACATGCTGCATACTATCAAAAATTAATAGATACCCCAACAACGGCGTCACTGTCTCAAGCAGCTCTTGAAACGTTGGCAATCGTTGCGTACCGTCAGCCGATTACAAGGACAGAAATGGAAGAGATTCGAGGCGTGAAAACAGACAAGGCATTACAAACGTTAGTTTCACACTTACTTATAAAAGAAACGGGAAGGGCGGAAGGACCAGGGCGCCCTATTTTATACGGAACGACGAAAGAGTTTTTAGATACGTTTGGATTGAAAACGTTAGATGATTTACCACCTCTTTCGGAAGAAAATGAACAAATGAATGAAGCAGATTTATTTTTTGGCTCTTTACAGGAATTATCAAAATAAAAGCTTAGCATTTTGCTAAGCTTTTTTTGTATATCAATTACAGAGCGTGCCATACTAAATGAAAAAAGGAGACGAGCTATGAAGGGTGTACGGAGTATTCTATTGTTGGTTTCTGTTTTATTATGTTTTTCGTTAAACAGCGCATCGGCTAAAAGATATATGATGTCTATTCATACTACGTCTTCTATACATATGCAGCGGCAACATTTCGGTAAAATGAAAGTGAGTTTTTTAAAAGTTGGACAAGGTGATGCGACACTTATTACATTGCCAAATGGTCAAACGATGTTAATAGATGGGGGCCCTTATGAAGCGGGAGAGGTTATTATTCAAAAACTAATTGAAAAAGGAATTAATCATTTAGATGTGATTGTAAGTACTCATCCTGATATGGACCATATAGGGGGGCTTATTCCAATTGTAGAACAAATGCCAGTTTCACTCGTATTAGATAGTGGGAAAACATATAGTTCATTTACTTATCATACGTATCGGAATAACATTAAAAAAAGAGGCATTCCTTTCATTTCAGTGAAGGAAGGACAATACATACCGCTAGATCCACATGTTTCTATACAAGTATTGAACAATGGTAAATCAAAAGACGAGAATAACGAGTCCTCAATTGTGTTAAAGATTCGATATGGTAAAGCGGACTTTTTATTAATGGGTGATGCTGATATCCGGACGGAAAATGAAATATTAAAGCAATTTGATGTACATGCAGATGTATTAAAAGTTGGGCATCATGGCTCGTATACTTCAACGAGTGAAACATTCTTAAAAAAAGTAGATCCACAATTCGCTATTCTTTCGTACGGGAGTAGAAATCCGTATGGGCATCCTCATCAAAGTGTAGTAAGACGATTAAAACAGCGTGGTATAATGATATACGGAACAAACAAGCGAACTGTAGAAATAGAAACAGATGGTGAACATATTACTATGGGGGCAAGCGGTCTTATGCCATTACTTAAGTAACTAATTATATAAGAGGGTATTATCCATTTTGGAAAAAATGGATAATATATATTATAATGAAAAAGAAATCAATTTCCTTTTTTCGCTGAACGAAGAGGAAATTTCATTAGAATGTATAGACAACTACTTGTGTGTATATTAAGATGGGATTAGGCGAATAAGGTAATAATAATAAGTAGGTATTTCATGGGAAAGGATCGATGAAAATGAAAACGCAAGTTGTCATCAATGCCAAAATTTATACAGGTAAAGAAGTAGTGGAAAACGGATTTATTCGTTACGCAGAAACAGTTAAAGAAATTGGTTTGATGGCTCAATATGTATCACAAGAAAATGAAACTGTGTTAGATGCGGCAGGAAAGATTGTGATTCCAGGTATGATTGATGTTCATATTCATGGTGGATACGATATTGATGCGATGGATGCAAATAGCGATGGATTAGTAACTCTTGGTAAAGAAATGTTAAAAGAAGGAGTTACAACTTACTTCCCAACAACAATGACACAAGCTCCAGAAGCGATTGAAGCGGCGCTACTTGCTGCGAAGGAAGCGAAAGATAAAGGAGCACATTTCGAATATATTCACTTAGAAGGACCATATGTTTCAAAAAAACGTGCGGGTGCACAACCACTTGAACATATTGTACCTGCGAGTATCGAGCAATTTAAACAATGGCAGGAAGCAAGCGGTAATCTAATTAAATTAGTAACATATGCACCGGAAGAAGAAGGTGCGTTAGAGTTTGAACAGTATCTTGCTGAAACAGGTGTTGTTGGCACAATGGGGCATACAGATGCGATTGATGCACAACTGAAAAATAGAAAAATTACACATGCAACACATTTATATAACCAAATGCGTGGATTACATCATCGTGAACCAGGAGTTGTTGGTCATGTGTTATTAAATCCAGATGTAATGGTTGAAGTAATTACAGATGGTATTCACATTCACCCTGATATGGTGAAATTAGCGTATAAATTAAAAGGGCCGAAAAAAGTAAGTGTCATTACAGATGCAATGCGTGCAAAAGGTCTTGAAGAAGGATTATATGAGCTTGGTGGACAGCCAGTACATGTAAAAGATGGCAGTGCCCGATTAGAAGATGGAACGTTAGCTGGTAGTATTTTGAAAATGGATCAAGCTTTCCGAAATGTAATTGAATTTACAGGATGTTCAATCGAGGATGCAGTGTTGATGACATCAGTTAATCAAGCGGAAGAGTTTGGATTAAATAATAAAGGCGCGTTAGCGGCAGGGAAAGATGCAGACTTTGTTGTTATGACTGAAGAATTACATGTATATGATACGGTTCGTTTAGGAATTCATATGAAGGAAGGGAAGTAATAAGATGAATATTCTTGTTGTAAAAACTCCAGAAGAATTAGCAGAAGCAGGTTATAAGTTAATTAAAGAGATTGTAAAATTAAAAGAAAATCCAACTTTAGGAATGGCTACAGGAAGCTCTCCATTAGGTATTTATGCAGAAATGCGAAAAAATAAACTTGATACAAGTCATACAACCACTGTAAACTTAGATGAGTACGTAAATTTACCACACGAAGATAAAAACAGCTATCACTATTTCATGCAAGAACAGTTGTTTGATCATCTTCCATTTAAACAAACTTATGTACCGAATGGGATGGCAAGTGATTTAGAGGAAGAGTGCAAGCGTTATGAAGGCATTCTAGTAGCTAACCCAGTTGACTTACAGATTCTTGGAATCGGTGAAAACGGTCACATCGGATTTAATGAGCCAGGAACACCATTTAATTCTCCAACTAACATTGTAGAATTAACAGAATCTACGCGCCAAGCAAACCTTCGCTTCTTTGAAAATGAAGAAGATGTGCCGACTCATGCGATTACAATGGGAATTGGAAGTATTATGAAAGCAAAACAAATTCTACTTGTTGCTATGGGATCTAAAAAGGCAGAAGCTATTAAAGAGTTATTGCAAGGTGAATATAGTGAGGCGTGTCCTGCTACAGTTTTACAACGTCATCCGAATGTAACCGTAATCGCAGATCCAGAAGCTCTATCTTTATGCAGTGAGGCGATTGCTGATGAACATCGACAAGTATTCACCATTTCCGATCTATTATCAGATTCAAGAGTGGGTGAAACAGCTAATTGAGGAAGGCGAATGGAAGCCGGGAGATAAAATTCCATCTGAGAATGAACTTTGTGATAAGTTCGAAGTGAGTCGTATGACAATCAGACAGGCGATTAATAACTTAGTGGAACAAGGTTATTTATACCGGAAACGTGGGATTGGAACGTTCGTCCAACTTCCGAAAGTGGAGCAAAAGTTGCAAGGAATGACGGGATTCACAGAAGATATGATTTCTCGTGGTATGAAACCGAGCAGCCAGTTATTAAGTTTCCGCCTAGTTCCAGCTACTGCTAAAATAGCAGACCGGCTGAGAATACAAGAGGGAGAATCGGTTTATGAAGTGAGGCGTACGCGCTTAGCTGATGACGAACCGATTGCATTTGAGACGACATATTTGTCGCCAACTCTTGTGAAAGATATTAACGAAGAAATATTGCAACAATCTTTATATGAACATTTAGAGAAAAAACTGGGCTTTAAGCTTGTTCGCGCTACTCAATCAATTGAAGCTTCAATTGCAACGGATAATGAAGCTGAACATCTGCATATTCCTAAAAAGGCGCCTGTACTTGTAATGCGTCAATGGTCATATTCAGAAGGTGAGTTACCGTTAGAGTATGTGAAATGTATTTATCGTGGAGATCGTTACAAGTTTATTACGAACATCGCACGTAACAAGTAATATATTTCAGTTTGTGAAGTACAGTGAACTTTGATGTTTTCAACATGTAAAGAAATAAAAACACGACTCATCCTTATAAGGATCGAGTCGTATTTTTATTTGCTTCTTCATTATAAACAAGTACTTGGTTAACGGCATCTTTGACAGCATCTACTACATAGTGAGCGTGCTCTTTTACCGCGTCATCAGCTTGAGACATAGCAAAACTATGAGGAGTTAAAGAAAACATTGGAATATCATTGTAAGAATCCCCTATGCACGCAACCTCCTCTGGTTGTATTTGAAACTCTTGTAATAAAACAGAAATAGCAGAACCTTTACTAATATTTGGTGGCATTACATCTAAACATTGTTCAGCTGAAATGAAAGTACTAACTTTTCCATGGAATTTTTCATCAATCTTTTTTTGAAGGAGTTGTAAGTTTTCCTTTGTTCCACCGATAGAAATTTTATTTGGAAAAATTGTATCATCGATTTTCTGTAATAAATTTGGTTCTTCAACAGAAGTCATTGTTATTTGTTTTTCGAGTTCATGAATAAAAGGTGTCTTTTCTTCAATATAGTAATTATGCTCATCACTTACATAACGGAAATAAGGGTCTTCATTTGTCATTGATAACAAATCAGGTAGAATACTGGAATCGAATGTTGCAGATAATAGTTGTTTATTTTCTTGTGTATATACGAAAACACCGTTCACACTAATGCGATGGAAATTTGTATTTACAGCCTTCATTAAGTCTGCGATTTCATTATCAAGTCGCCCGGAAGCGAAACAAAGAATAACATTTTGCTCAGCAAGACTGCGAAGTGCTACAATATCTTGTTCATCAATTAGACCTCCATGTTGCATCATTGTACCGTCGATATCACTTACAAACATTTTAATCATGTTGCTATCTCCTTTCTATGTACAGTTGCTCTTACATTATACGCATCATATACAAACATGTCTAAAAAATGAATTTTTATCAAATGGTAGATGTTTTACATTGACGACAAAGAAGAATATTCTGTAACATAAAAGTAGGGTATTTAAGTACGAGGGTGGTGTTATATGAGTAATTATCTAGAAATTAAAAAAGTTTTAAATAATAATGTCATCATTGCTAGCCATCCTGAACACGAGGAAGTAGTAGTGATCGGTAAAGGAATTGGATTTGGAAAAAAGGCTGAAGATGTGTTGGAGCAAGAACAAATTGAGAAAATGTTTGTTTTGAAAAATGAACGTGATCGAGAACAATACAAACTTTTAGTGCCACATGTGAGTGAAAAGCTAATTGAATTGATGAATGATATTATGTTATACATTCAAGAAAAAGCGGAGTCTCCATTAAATGAACATATTCATATCGCTTTAACAGATCATATTTCTTTTGCAATTAAAAGGCTAAAACAAGGACTTACAATAGATAATCCTTTTTTAGTTGAAACGAAAATGCTATATCCAGAGGAATATGAAATTGCTGAAGGAGTTGTGCAACTTTTAAATTCTCGTTTGCAAATTACATTGCCAGAAGGAGAAGTTGGCTTTATCGCACTCCATATTTACAGCTCGCTTACAAACTCTGATTTATCTTCTGTTAATCAAAATTCCCGTCTTATTGCACAACTTGTTTCTTTAATTGAGATAAGCCTACAAATTACATTAGACCAAGAAAGCATTCATTATTTACGCCTTATTCGTCATTTGCAATATGCTATTGAACGGGTGAAAAAAGGAGAAAAAGTAGAAGAAGCACAAAGTTTTGCTGATTTATTAAAGGCAGAATATCCAGTCTGTTATAACTTAGCTTGGAAGCTAGTTAAGGTAATGCAAAAAGAATTACAACTTCCTGTTTATGAAGCAGAGAGTATTTATTTAACGATGCATTTACAACGATTAGTGAAAGCAGAACATGTGTAAAAAGACATATATTTTTGTCTAAAATGAAAACGTTAAAAAAAATGATTGAATCGCTTACAATAGTTATGTATAATAACTATTGCAAAGTTATACAAAATTCGACAAACAAATTAAGGTAAATAACGAAAACGTTTGCTTTAATTATAGTGAACTTATACGTAATCCTATTTTTGACACGTGTTACTGATTCGATCAGGCATGAGTGGAGAAAAGCTGGGAATGTAAGCTAAAGAAAGGGACATACTACCCTTTGTATAGCTATCGTTCTATCTTTTTTTTCCTCATGCCTTTTTGGCGTTTGTCGAAAAGTATCAATATAGATAAGAGAGGAAGGGTTTCCATGTTTAAGAAGATCTTTGGTGTTCTTCAAAAAGTCGGAAAAGCGCTTATGCTTCCAGTAGCGATTTTACCGGCAGCAGGTATTTTACTTGGATTTGGTAATGCATTTCAAAATCCACAACTAACAAATGTTATTCCTGCTTTAAAAGCAGATTGGTTCGTAATGGTTGCAAAAATTATGGAACAATCTGGTGATATTATTTTCGCTAACCTTGCGCTATTATTCGCAGTTGGGGTAGCAATCGGTTTAGCTGGTGGAGACGGAGTAGCTGGTTTAGCAGCGTTCGTCGGCTACTTAATTATGAACAAAACGATGAGTGTGTTCTTAGAAGTAGATAAACTAGTGAAAGTAACAAGCACTGGAACAGATCCAGTGAAAATTGGATTTTCAGATCCAGCATATGCAAACGTATTAGGAATTCCAACGCTGCAAACAGGAGTGTTTGGTGGTATTATCGTCGGGATAGTAGCGGCATATTGTTATAATAAATACTTCAACATTGAATTACCATCATACTTAGGTTTCTTTGCAGGTAAGCGTTTCGTACCGATCGCAACTGCAACATTCTCTTTAGTAGTAGGTATTATCATGTGCTTCATTTGGCCATACATTCAGGGTGGCTTAAATACGTTCTCACATCAAATGATTGATGCAAATAGAACGATAGCAGCATTTATATTCGGTTTAATCGAACGTTCATTAATTCCATTTGGATTACATCATATTTTCTATTCACCGTTCTGGTTCGAATTCGGTCAGTATACAAATGCAGCTGGCGAATTAATCCGTGGTGACCAAAAAATCTTTATGGCACAGTTAAAAGACGGCGTAGAATTAACAGCTGGTACATTTACAACTGGTAAGTATCCGTTCATGATGTTCGGTCTTCCAGCAGCAGCTTTAGCAATGTACCATGAAGCACGTCCAGAAAATAAAAAATTAGCAGCTGGTATTTTAGGATCTGCTGCATTAACATCTTTCTTAACAGGTATTACAGAACCGCTTGAATTTTCATTCTTATTCGTAGCACCAGTATTATTCGGAATTCATGCAGTATTCGCTGGTCTATCATTTATGACAATGCAAATTTTAGGTGTTAAAATTGGTATGACATTCTCTGGTGGTTTAATTGACTTCATATTATTCGGTGTACTACCAGGTCGTACGGCATGGTGGTGGGTAATTATTGTTGGTCTTGTACTAGCAGTTATTTACTACTTCGGATTCCGTTTCGCAATCCGTAAATGGAACTTAAAAACACCTGGTCGTGAAGTAGCAAATGCTAATGAAGGCGCAGGGAAAACAGAAGCAGGAGAACTTCCACGTGAAGTATTAGTAGCACTTGGTGGTAAAGAAAACATTGCTTCGTTAGATGCTTGTATTACTCGTTTACGCGTTCAAGTTAACGAACAAAAAAATGTAAATAAAGACCGCTTAAAAGAGCTTGGAGCAGCCGGTGTACTTGAAGTTGGAAATAACATTCAAGCTATTTTCGGACCGAAATCTGACACATTAAAATCACAAATTCATGATATTATGTCAGGTCGTACACCTCATGTTGAAAAAGAAGCGCCTGTAAAAGCGGAAGAAGCTCCTCAACAGGTTGATGAAAATGAAACAATCGTTTCACCAATTGAAGGAAAAATCTTACCGATTACAGAAGTACCTGACCAAGTATTCTCAGGAAAAATGATGGGAGATGGATTTGCGATTGAGCCAACAGAAGGAACAGTAGTTTCTCCGGTTAATGGTGAGATTGTAAATGTATTCCCTACAAAACATGCGATTGGTATTCAGTCTGAAGGCGGAAAAGAAATTTTAATCCACTTCGGTATTGATACTGTAAAATTAAATGGTGAAGGCTTTGAAGCGCTTGTAGCACAAGGTGATAAAGTGAAGCAAGGACAACCATTATTAAAAGTAGATCTTGCATTTGTAAAAGAAAATGCACCATCTATTATTACACCAATCGTCTTTACGAATTTACAACAAGGGCAACAAGTCGAATTGAAAAAAGATGGAAATGTTAAGAAGGGCGAAAACGCTATTATTGACATTCAGTAGGAATTTGACGCAAAATGTTTATAATTATAATAGGCGATGTGGTTGACCGAACATCGCCTATTATATACAATAGATGATGTAGTACTCACGTCTATACAACTAAAAAAATACTGTATTTAAAGGAGATAAATTATCATGGAAAAAATCTTTAAAGTAACTAGCGACTCAGGAATTCATGCTCGTCCAGCAACTCTACTTGTAAACACTGCAAGCAAATTTGGTTCTGACATTAACTTAGAGTATAACGGAAAAAACGTTAACTTAAAATCAATCATGGGTGTTATGTCTTTAGGAATTCAACAAGGCGCGGAAATTAAGGTCACTGCAAATGGTGATGATGCAGCTCAAGCACTAGCAGCTATCGAAGAAACTATGAAAAACGAAGGATTAGGAGAATAATGACTCTTAATATCCAAGGGATCGCTGCATCAAGTGGGATTGCTATTGCAAAGGCTTTCAGACTTGAGAATCCTGAATTTAACATTGAAAAGAAATCAATTACAGACGAAGCTGCTGAAATTGCACGCTTAGACGCTGCGCTTGAGAAAGCAAAATCTGAACTAGAAGCTATTAAGGACCATGCTTTTGCTGAGCTAGGTGCTGATAAAGCTGCTATCTTTGAAGCGCATTTATTAGTATTAAATGATCCAGAATTAGTAAATCCAGTAAAAGATAAAGTAAATGGCGAAAAAGTAAATGCTGAATTTGCAATGGATGAAGTTGCATCAATGTTTATTTCTATGTTTGAAAACATGGATAACGAATACATGAAAGAACGTGCTGCGGATATTCGCGACGTAACAAAACGTGTTCTTGCACATTTACTAGGAATTAACTTCTCAAATCCTGGTACAATTTCTGAAGAAGTAATCATCATTGCTGAAGATTTAACACCATCTGATACAGCTCAGTTAAACCGTGAGTATGCAAAAGGTTTCACAACTGATATCGGTGGACGTACATCTCACTCTGCAATTATGGCTCGTTCTATGGAAATTCCAGCTGTTGTTGGTACGAAAGTTGTTATGGAGAAAATCCAAAACGGCGATATCGTAATCATTGACGGTTTAGATGGAGAAGTAATTGTAAACCCATCTGAAGAAACTCTTCGTTCTTTTGAAGAAAAGAAAGCGAAATTTGAAGAGCAAAAAGCTGTATGGGCAAAATTAAAAGACCAAGCAACTGTAACAAGTGATGGACATCACGTTGAGCTTGTTGCTAATATCGGAACACCAAATGATGTACAAGGTATTATCGATAATGGCGGAGAAGGTGTTGGTTTATATCGTACAGAATTCTTATACATGGGCCGTGACAATCTTCCAACAGAAGAAGAGCAGTTCGAAGCGTATAAAGCAGTTCTTGAAGGTGTAAAAGAAGATCAACCAGTCGTTGTTCGTACACTTGACATCGGTGGAGATAAAGAGCTTCCATACTTACATTTACCAAAAGAAATGAACCCATTCTTAGGATACCGTGCAATTCGCTTATGTCTTGATGAGCAAGATGTGTTCCGTACACAACTTCGTGCATTACTTCGTGCTAGCGTATACGGTAACTTAAAAATTATGTTCCCAATGATTGCAACTCTTGATGAGTTCCGTCAAGCGAAAGCAATCTTATTAGAAGAGAAAGAAAGACTTGTTCAAGCGGATACAACTATTTCTGATTCTATTGAAGTTGGTATGATGGTTGAAATTCCAGCTTCAGCAGTATTAGCAGATCAGTTCGCAAAAGAAGTTGATTTCTTCTCTATCGGAACAAATGACTTAATCCAATACACAATGGCTGCAGACCGTATGAACGAACGTGTAGCTTACTTATACCAACCGTATAACCCATCTATTTTACGTCTTGTAAAAATGGTTATCGATGCTGCTCATAAAGAGGGCAAATGGGCTGGTATGTGTGGTGAGATGGCGGGAGATTCACTTGCTATCCCATTATTATTAGGCTTAGGTTTAGATGAGTTCAGTATGAGTGCAACATCTATTCTTCCTGCAAGAACACAACTAAGCAAGTTGTCAAAAGCAGAAATGGAAACATTAGCAGAAAAAGCATTAACAATGTCAACTGCTGAAGAAGTTGTTGAATTAGTTAAAAGCATATAATAGTAAAAAAACCTGAGACGATTCGAAATCGATCTCAGGTTTTTTCTATGAGAAAAGTAAATCTTATTTTGCGGCTATTGAGGATAAAGAACAGAATTAGATAGCGATTGCAACGATATCAGTTGGGCATACACGTAAAATACCAGTAAAACGATTTTGATTCTGATTGTTCTTATCGTCGTTATTGTTATTTTTGTCATCTTTGTCATTACGAGCTAAAGCAGAGAAAAGAGCAACACCGTTAGCGAAACCTTCAAAAATTAAATTACGGAATGATCCGTCGCCTCTAATGCTTAAAAGGGAAATTTCTGTTCCCACTGAAATGCTAGCAAGTACGTTACATACAGCAGTTCGTTGTGGTCTAACTTCTTCTCTCTCTTTTTCGCGATGTTCGCGATGGTCACACTCTCTTTCACGATGATGACAGTCTCTAAAGTTATCACAGCATCCAAATGATCCAAACATAATCCTCATCACCCCCTTCACACTTATAATCTATGTAAGTTTGGCAGTCGGTGACTGGACAGATAATGGAAATTTTTCTAGGGGATTTTCTCATTTTAAATGACTAGATGGGTGTTTAGTATGGAATGATGTTTAAAATAGGGGAAATATCACAAAAAAATGTAAAGACCACCGAAATGAATGAAATAGGTAGCCTTTACACTTTTTTGCTTTTATATAAAACGATGATATATACAGGAAGAGCTAAGAGTAGTGGTGCAATGGATCGTGCAGTATGTTTTTCTGCTTCTAATTGTAACGCTTCTTCTTTAGGGAATTGTAACACTGATATGTTTGCAGCATCGCCAATAAAATATAGCAGCAGTACAGTTACTATGTAACTTAAAAGTGCGATAAAGCTTCCGTATGAACTCAATGAAAATCCCTCTCTTGTTATCTATTTGTTATCATTGTATCACAATTGTAACAAAAATACACGGTTATATTTCGATACTTTAACAAATTTCGACACAAAACGCCATATTTGTTTATGGGGATAGCATGAAAATTACGATTTCTCTATGTATAGATGTCGAATAATACATTGTAATATTACGGATGTGTGACAGAATATAAAAAAACGAAGGTAATGAAATTACCTTCGTTTTTATTATTTCGCCCATTCACTTACTTGTTCTACGCTCATGCGTGGTGCAGGGTGACCTTTTAAAGTTGATTCACCAATTGTAATAAGCATAATTGGTACGTAACGCGATGAAACATTAAATTCTTCCATTAGTGCTTGTGGGTTGAAACCACCAATTGCGCAAGTATCCCAGCCAGTTGCTTTAGCAGCAAGCATAAGTTGCATTGCTGCTAAAGCAGCATTTGAAAAGGCAGCATCTCGTGGGTATTGCTCACGAGTATATGCAGATTCAATGTTTTTAGCTAAGCGTTCTTTAGCTTCTTCTTTCATAAATCCTTGTTCTACAATTGGACCGTAAACAGGTTCAACATTTTTATATGCTTCTAAATCACCTAAAATAGCGACTACGGCAGAAGCATCGAGAATTTGTTGTTGGTTATAAGCAATTGGATGTAATCGTTTTTGTACATCTTCGCCTTGGAAAACAAGGAATTTCCAGTGTTGCAGGTTCCAAGCAGAAGGTGCTTGAGCAGCTGCTTTTAAAATTTCGTGTAATTCTGTAGATGAAATTTCTTTTTCGGGGTTGAATGCACGTGTAGATGTGCGTTCATATAAAACGTTAAAAAAGTCACTGTTTGTCATTATATATCCTCCAAATTACATAGCAGCTTAATTTAAAATACATGTAATATATTCTACTTACATTTTGTAAGTTATTGAATTTAAGAATATAATAACTTTATTTTAATTGTCAAGTTTTAAGTGCTAAGGAGGGCATTCATACAAACGATACAATTCCTACAATCATACACTAAAAAAGGAATTTATTGAGTAAAAAGGCGAAGATAACATTCTCAATTAGCTTGTTAATATGTATCCCTCACTAATCGAATTTTTTTGAGAACAATCTTTTATAAAATGATTGTGAGGAATTCAGTAAAACAAGATATATGAAGTGAGTGAAGACTAGTGATGAACATACTACATTTTTTATTAGAGAATACTGTTTTCCAAAATGTATTACAAGATCTTCAGTTGAATGTCCTTTATATAGAAGATGGATGTACACATCAACAAACGATAGAAAATGTCCATCCAAAATGTATGTTTATAGCAAATAGTTTTGAAGAAGGAGAAATATTGTTTCATCGAACTAGACCGCATATTGTAATTATGTATGTAACAGATTTTGCTCAAATAAAATATATAAAGAATATATATGATTCGCGGAGTACATTCATTATCATTTGGGATCAACAGATAAACAATGAGTTTGCAGATTTACTAATGTTAGGAATACGTAATATTGTTATAGCACCAGTAACCCCACAAGTGGTACTAGAGGAAGTGAATAAGAGTTTATATCAACTTTCTTTAGTGCGGCAAGTAGGTTTACAACAAGAATTGCTTCAAACGATGTTTGATTTTCAAAATGATTTATTATTTATAGTAGAAGATGATGAGATTGTTGATTGTAATACGAATTTTTTACAATTCTTCGGATATGATAATTTATTTACGTATCGCGAACAACATTTAGTGTTTGCAGAACATCTTATTAGAGAGAACGGATATTATTCGACGACTCACGATATAACATGGTTGGATGATACTTTATCAAATGGAAGAAGAATTAAAATGTACAATCATGAAGGAGAAGCATTGACTTTTCTATTACGTGCGATACCATTACCAGAAGACTTATCGCGATTTATAGTAAAATGCACAGAGATTACAGAATTAGATGAAATCTATCAAGAGCAAGAAAGACTTGCAATGATAGATTCATTGACAGAAATATATAATCGTTTGAAATTCCAACAAATATTGGAGAAAGAGTGGGAGAATGTAATACGTAACGATGAAAAAATAGCACTTATTTTGTTTGATATAGATAATTTTAAATCAGTAAATGACACATATGGTCATGATTTTGGCGATTTAGCATTAGTACAGCTTGCAGATCTTATGAAATCTAAAGTTGAAAATCAACATATATTTGCAAGGTGGGGAGGAGAGGAATTTATAATATTAGTGACAAATACGGTAGAAAAAGAAGCGTTTCAAGTTGCGGAGTCATTACGATTTTTTATTGAAACAAAGCAATTCTCTGGAATTTCAAAGTTAACAGCGAGTTTTGGAGTTGCGTTACATGAGAATGGGATTACTAAAGAAGAATTAATGCAAAGAGCGGATATTGCATTATATGAAGCAAAAAAAAATGGGAAAAATCAAGTATGTATATATAGGAAAGAAAAAATGTGATTTTTCGCAACAAATTGTTGCGATTTTTTTTTATTACCTGATAATAGAATATGGGGGACCATTTTAAATGAAGTAACGACGGAGGAACAATATGATAAAAAAAATAATGGCTATGGTTTCACTGTCTGCTGTAGTTTGCGGCGGAGTATACTATTTTCTCTATAGTCCAGATCCAAAGGAACAAGCAGTATTAACAACAAAGGTAACGCCTGCTATTGAGTCAGAGGTACAAGATAATATAGAAGAAGTACAAAAAATTGATTATGCTAGTATATCTCAAAAGTTAGATCAGTATTTAGTAGGAAAGCAATTTAATGGGACAGTTTTGGTGACAGATAAAGAGCATGTTATATTGAATAAAGGATATGGATATGCTGATGTTCAAAATAAAATAGAAAATACACCTCAAACAAAATATCGTATCGGTTCTATTACGAAAACAGTTGTTGCTACATCCATTCTACAGTTACAAGAACAAGGGAAGTTAAATATCCAAGATAATGTAAATAAATACATTCCTTCATTTCCAGCAGATAAAAACATCACGTTATATCACTTATTAACGCATACATCTGGTTTACCGGAAAATGGGAAAGGAAAGGTTAATGTAGCTTCACGTATAAATTTAATAAATTGGATTGGAAGTCAAAAGTTAGATTTTCCACCAGGAACAGGTTGGAAGTATACGGATTATAATTATATGGTGCTCGCTTATATTATAGAAAATATAACGAAAAAGCCTTTAGGAGATTATATAAAAGAAAATATATTTACAAAGGCAGAGATGCATGAATCAGGTATGGGAAATATGGTGCCTGGAGATAAAAACTTCACGAAGGGTTATGTGAAGAAAGATCAAGAACTTGTACCAGCGCAAAAATTAGGGATGGACTGGTTATATGGCTCTGGTGAGATGTATACGACAGTAGGAGATATGAAGAAATTAGATGAAGCGATTATAAATGGCAAGCTTCTTTCTGAACAAAGTATACAAGCGATGTTTACACCTTCACAAGAAAGAAAATATGCATTTAGCTTTTACATATATCCTGATTTTTTCCATAACCATGGTGTACTATCTGGTTGGAATACGTTTAATAATTTCAATAAAGAAAAAGGAACGTTTGTTATTTTATTTTCAAATGTGAAGAATGGTTTGGATGATGATTTTAATAAGGAATTTCGGAAGATGGTAAATGATTTATTAGAACAAAGGGGATGAGAAGATGGAAAATAAAAATTTATCAATAGGTTTTATTGGTATTGGTGTGATGGGAAAAAGTATGGTTAACCATTTAATGCAAAGTGGTTATAAAGTATATGTATATAATAGAACGAAGGAAAAAGCGGATTCTTTAGTGCAAGAGGGTGCGACTTGGTGTGATACACCGAAAGCGTTAGTAAAGCAAGTTGATGTTGTTATGACGATGGTTGGTTATCCTCATGATGTAGAAGAAGTGTACTTTGGGATAGATGGAATTTTAGAACATGCAAATGAAGGTACGATAGCAATTGACTTTACAACATCGACACCAACATTGGCAAAACGTATTAATGAAGTTGCGAAAAGCAAGAATATATATACATTAGATGCACCAGTATCTGGAGGGGACGTTGGGGCTAAAGAAGCTAGACTAGCAATTATGGTCGGTGGAGAGAACAGAATATATGATATTTGCTTACCTCTATTTGAAAAACTAGGAACAAATATTCAGTTGCAAGGCCCTGCTGGGAGTGGACAACATACAAAAATGTGCAATCAAATTGCAATTGCTTCTAACATGATAGGAGTATGTGAAGCGGTAGCGTATGCGAAAAAGGCGGGACTTAATGCAGATAAAGTATTAGAGAGTATTTCGACAGGAGCTGCAGGTAGCTGGTCATTAAGTAATTTAGCTCCTCGAATGTTAAAAGGAGATTTTGAACCTGGCTTTTATGTAAAGCATTTTATGAAAGATATGAAGATTGCTTTAGATGAAGCTGAAAAATTACAATTACCAGTACCGGGTTTAACCCTAGCGAAGGAATTGTATGAAGAGCTAATCGCAGATGGAAAAGAGAATAGCGGAACACAAGTATTATACAAAAAGTATATAAGGGGGTAAATGAAATGGATCTCCAAAAGTTTGACGAAATGATTGATGCTGTGCAGCGAGCAACTTGTGTACAGATTAATGATAAGCAAAAAGAAGCTTTTAAACAAAAATACGATTTTGAACCAAATTTTGAATATGGAAGAGATGAGAAAGGGCATTATGTTATCCGAACCTCGAAAAAGATGTTAGAGGAAATGGAGTTTTATTTGGCATTGAAATATGATCGGGATGGAATTGCCCTTTATATGCATGCTGAGATTGAAGGGACATGTCATGTATCAGTTAGCTATAGTGAAGATGCACTTCATTTACAAGAATTGTTTCAATTTCTAGAAGAAAATAAATAAAAAGTCCTCATTTGAGGACTTTTTATTTATTTAGGCAGGCATAATATTTAAGTTGGATAATCTATAGGCTGGAAGCGCGACGGCATCTTTCAATTGGGAATGGAATAACTTGTGCAATGTGATTAGGACCCAACTGTTTCGCGCGAGCATGGCGTAGTATATAAAATGCGCACAGAATAGAAACAGGAATAGCACCATATAAACCGAAAAATAAAGCGCTTACACAAGATGCAGCAAAACCTAAAACACCAACTTCTAATTCTTCCATAATAGCTCCTAAAATGACAGGAATAGCTCCGCATATAACTCCTAGTATAAGTGCGATAAGTAAACTCATGATTATCCCCCTCTGTTTGCAATATTCTTTTCCTTCTTATTAGTTGTAGTATATCATACATAAAACAGAATTTTCAGAAAAGATTCAAAAAAAGTTCAATAAATGTTCAAAAAGTATTCCGAAATGTACTTGATAAAGTGGAAGTATGATTCGAGATATTTGATTTAAACAAACGAAAGGGACAAATCATTTTAGTAAATAAAAAATCAGGCTTACTTCAATGTTATGAAATAAGCCTGTTCCATAGGAGGATGTATATATGTAGAGTGAATAAAAGGTTGGAAAAGGGGTTCCAAGTTCTTTTATTCAACTAGCTACCTTAATAAATTGGAACCCAGCCTTCTGTTGTAACAAAAATACGAATAGCTACAACTTGGCGATCATCTTGTAAGGTAAAATAGTGTCTTGCATTTTCAGGTACAGATATAAGATCACCAGGCTCAAGTTCAACATCAAAGAATCGACCATCTTTTCCTTCAATAGCGAAGATGCCATGACCGCTGACAATAAAGCGAACTTCATCGTCAGTATGATGGTGTTCTTTTTGAAAATTAATTAATAACTCGTCAAGGTTAGGTGTGCTATTTGAAAGTGAAATCACATCATATGCTTTATAACCTCTGCGCTCTGAAACATCCGCAATTTCTTTTGAAAACAACATTAATATTTCAGCTTTGTTTTCATCTGTTAAGGAGTAATTTTCTTTTAAATGAGTAGGAAGTTTAGAAATATTCCATTTCTCATATAAAACATCTTCTCCTTGTAGAAAGTTTGATACTTCTACTTCATTCTCAATACGAGTATTTTCCTCATGAATACGAATTTGCGCCATTAGAAACGCCTCCTTGAATTGATAATAATTTTATATGAAATTGGAATAAAAACTCATAAGCTTCTAATCTTTTTTTTGCATCAAAGCTATCATGGCCCCATACGGTAATGCCATGGTTTCGAATTAATACTGCTCCTGAATCTCCTTGTATATGCTTTCGAAATTGCTCTCCAAGCGTTGGGATATGAGCATCATTTTCGATAATAGGAATGTTAATCGTTGCACCTTCTTCCCAAATATCAAGAGCTTTAATAATCTCTTGATTTTGAAGGGTGACTTTATCGCTATACAAATTTGTGATGACATTATTATCAGTTGTATGAACATGAAGTACGCACCCAGCATTCGTACTGTTATAAATATGTGTATGCAATATTGTTTCTGCTGAAGGGCGTAACTCAGTTTCTAAAACGGGAACTCCTTGATGATTTACTAATAGAAAATCATCTGGAGTGGTTTTTGTTTTATCTTTGCCACTTGCTGTAATAAGAAAAGTAAGGGGATCATGACTGACTTTTATAGAAATATTTCCACTTGTTGCTGGAAACCAATTCCGAGTTGTTAATTCTTTTTTTATTTCACTTAAGTCATACCATTGACGAAAAAGTTGTTTCATGATTTCACCTCCAACAAATGTTGTAATTCGACTTGAATATCGTGAAATGTGTTAAAGGATGTATAAGCAATATGATTTTCTTCACATTTTGTAATAAGGAAGTCACGGGCAAATACTTTATCTGCTTGTTTTGCTGCTTGTAAATCAGTAATGGAATCTCCTATCACAATATGAAAATCATCTTTAGAGCTTAGTTTACGAATTAATGATGATTTACAGAGACCACAACTATGCTGACATTGCTCGTCACAAGGGTGCGGCCATTTAACTTCAACAAATTCTCCTGAAAAGTCAGTTGCATTACAATAAATTTGTTCTTTAGGGATTATTTCTTGTAAGAGTGGATAGACGAAGAAATCCATTCCACCTGATATAACGTAAAAGGAAATATTATTTTCATTAATGAATTGTATGAATTCGTGAAAACCTGTACGGATTTCAGCAGTTTCTTGTAAAAACTGAATAATATCATCGTGTAGATTAATAGGTATTAATCGAAATAATTGAGAAACACCTTCTTGAATAGAAAGTTCTTGCGATAAAATTTTTTGCTTTATTTCCTCTGCTTCTGGTGGTGCGAATTTTTCCATAATGGACATGATATTATCGTTATTTGTAATCGTACCATCGAAATCACAAAATACTTGAATACTCATAATTTCACCTCATGAGAAGGATTTCCCCATATTTGTAGTGCGCTATGCAAATTTATTTCATCCACTTCATGGAGTGGTTTACCTTGTAAAGTAGCTTCAATTGCAGCACGGAAAGCTTTGCCACCACCTTGAGCTCCATTTGGATGCCCATGAATCCCGCCGCCGGCATTAATAACAACATCCTTACCAAAATCTCGTAGAATAAAGGGAACGAAACCAGGATGAATTCCAGCAGATGGAACAGAAAAACTTTTCTTGAAATAGTGGTCTTCCTCAGTTAATGCTTCTGTAATGAGAAGAGCTTCCTCTTTTTCTAATGCAACGTTGCCGTATGGTGATGGGAATAAAGAGAAATCAGCACCAGCGTAACGTAGTAATTTTCCAAGTAGTAATGGAGAAGAGAACCCGTATAGTTTCGATGACGAATATGCGCCACTTACAGCAGGGTGTGCCATAATAGGAATTGGAATTTCATCGTCTTCTACAAGTGATTGCAGTACATCTAATCCATAAGAAAATACATTAAATAAAAGAATGTCTGCTCCAGCTAACACCGCACGTTTCGCATTCTCTTTTAAATCATAAGTTCGCCCTGTTAAATTTACTGCGTATAAAGTTTTATGTCCGTAGGTTTCGTATACAGATTGTAAAACTTCTTTCCCAGATTCAATTCTTTTTGTAAGTGGTGTTAATGAGTTTTCGAATAAAATTTCATCATCTTTTACAATATCTACGCCTCCAATTGCCTGATCACGTAGTTGAGTTTTTAAATATCCAATATTCCGTCCTATCATCCCTTTGAAAATACTCATTAGAAGAGGGCGATCTTGAACTTGTAGAAGGTTTCGGATGCCTTCAATTCCAAATTTCGGTCCAGGGAACTGTTTCTTTAATTCGTCTGAGAATGTTAAATCAATTAGTTTAATTTCCCCATCTAACGAAAGTTTTCCAAATGTTGTTGTCAAAATGGCTGGTAAGTCTGGGCTGAAGTTCAGCGATGGATAATGAATTTTAATGATTCCACGTAATACTTTTTTGCCAAGATAGGAGTTAATATGTTCTTGTTCGTCTAACTCTTCAATATGAATGACATTGCCTTTATGTTGTTTTAATTGTTCTTGTAATAAGTGTGGTAAATGAGTCCATGAACCAATTGTTAAACCAATTGCAATTTGTTCTGCTTTCTTTTCTAAGTTGTGAGAATCATCGTGGATTAAATATGTCGCTATAATTCCGCTCATTGTTATAACCTCCTAGTTAAATAAAAAAACCTCTCAGCTAAGGAGAGGTTTTTTTACAACCAGCTCCTTATCTGTCAGCGTAACGCTGCGAGAATTAGCACCGTGTCTACAATTGTAGATCGGTTGCCGGGTTTCGTCGGGCTCGTCCCTCCACCTGCTCTTGATAAGAAGTATTTAGAAATGTTTAAATTTTTAAGATAACTGAATTTTGTCAGATTTTTTTTATGTTGTCAATGCCTTTTCGAAAAAATTTAATTTATCAATTCGATTAATTGCTTCTCGTAATCGATCTTCTGTATGTAAGAGACCAACACGAACATACCCTTCGCCGTGCTCACCAAATCCAATACCAGGGGCAACAGCGACATGTGCTTTTTCTAGCAAAATATCAGAAAATTGCTCAGATGTATAGCCTTCTGGTACAGGAAGCCATGCAAAGAATGATCCGGTTGGAATATTTACATTCCAACCAATCGAGTGACAAGCTTTAATAAGAGCATTTCTTCGAGATTCATAACTATTAACAAGTTCTACCACACAAGACTGAGAGCCTAATAGTGCTTCGCGGGCAGCATCTTGAACTGCACCAAAAATACTAACATACATATGATCTTGCAATAGGTTAATTGTTTCGATGACACTTTCATTCCCCACTGCAAAAGCAATACGCCAGCCAGCCATATTGAAAGTTTTTGATAAAGTGTAAATTTCAATTCCTGTATCTTTGGCGCCGTCTGCTTGCAAGAAACTAACAGGCTTTTGACCATCAAATCCGATAGCACCGTAAGCAAAATCATGAACAACTAATATATTATGTTTACTAGCAAAATGAATGGTTTCATCAAAGAATTCTTTTGATGCAGTAGCACCGGTAGGATTATTAGGGTAGTTTAAAAACATTAACTTGGATTTCTTGGCAATAGAGTCATCAATTTTTGTATAATCTGGTAAAAAGTTATTTTCTGCAATAAGCGGCATTGTTTCAAAGTGCGCTTTTGCTAAAGCAACTCCGGATAAATAATCTGGATAGCCTGGATCTGGAACGAGAATGGTATCACCAGGGTTTGTAAAACAAATTGGTAATTCTACTAATCCAGCCTTTCCACCAAACAAAATAGCAACTTCAGTTTCTGGATTTACTACTACATCATATTCACGTTGATAGAATGTTGCCACGGCTTCTTTTAAGCTTTCATGTCCGCGAAATGGCGGATATTTATGATGAATGGCCTTTTCAGCAGCATCTTGTAAAGCTTTTACGATATGCTGTGGTGTTGGTTGATCTGGATTACCTTGACCTAGATTAATAACATCGTGACCAGCTGCAACGACTTTGTTAACTTTTGCAACAAGTGAAGCGAAAAATTGTGTCGGCAATGATGTTACTACTTCGGAAGGTTGAAAATTTTTCATACTTTTCACCTCTTTTGAAAGTTGTTACAATTCTAGTGACAAATGATATAATCTTTCCAGTATTTTGTAAAGAAAAAATTAGGAATGGGGCGGACAAAATGAAAGTCGCATGTATTCAAATGGATATTGTCTTTGGTGATGTAGAAAAAAATATTGAGAACGCTAAAAATAAAATAAGCGAAGCGATGAAGGAAAGACCAGATGTTATCGTCTTACCAGAATTATGGACAACAGGATATGATTTAACAAGACTTTCTGAAATTGCAGATAGGGATGGATTGGAAACGAAAGAAAAGTTGAAAGAGTGGTCGAAACAATATGGTGTACATATTGTTGGTGGTTCCATAGCGAAGCAAACAGAGCAAGGTGTTACAAATACAATGTATGTTGTAAACAATGAAGGGAATCTAGTCAATGAATATAGTAAAGTACATTTATTTCAGCTTATGGATGAACATAAATATTTAGTAGCTGGTAATGAGACAGGTGAATTTAAGCTAGATGATGTAGAGTGCGCTGGCACAATTTGCTATGATATTCGTTTTCCGGAGTGGATGCGTGTTCATACTGCTAAAGGTGCAAAAGTTTTATTTGTTGTAGCAGAATGGCCATTAGTACGTTTAGCGCATTGGCGTTTGCTTTTACAGGCGAGAGCAGTTGAAAACCAGTGTTATGTTGTAGCATGTAATAGAGCAGGAAAGGATCCGAACAATGAGTTTGCAGGTCATTCTTTAATTGTCGATCCTTGGGGTGAAGTTGTAGTAGAGGCAAATGAAGAGGAATTTATTTTATTTGGAGAGCTGAAATTCGAGAAAATTAAAGAGGTTCGCAAAGGAATCCCAGTTTTTGCAGATCGTCGTCCAGAATTATACAAATAAAATGTTGACAAGTGATTTTTATTCTTGATATAGTCTTCATCATAAAGTTAAAAATTCAAAAAATTATACAACTCTTATCAAGAGCAGGTGGAGGGATTTGGCCCGATGAAGCCCAGCAACCGACCGCAATACCATTGTGAAATGGGGCGTTTATGACGTCAAAAGGCACGGTGCTAATTCCAGCAGAAAGTAAACTTTCTGGCAGATAAGAGGGGAGAAGATAAACTTCAAACCTCTTTCTTTGTGGGAAGAGGTTTTTCTGTGCTAGAAAAACCTCTGAATTAAAAGGGGGAGAAGACGATGGGATATTATTCATTAACAGAAGTAACAGCTGTACACTACGCAAAAGAACATGGATACTTTGATAAGAAAGCGAATGTAATCTGCCATGAAATTGGAGATGGCAATTTAAATTACGTATTCAAATTAGATGATGGAGAGAAGACAATTATATTAAAACAAGCACTTCCATATGCAAAAGTAATTGGTGAGAGCTGGCCATTGTCAATAAAAAGAGCAACAATTGAAAGTAAAGCACTACAAATTTTCGCGAAGTATGTACCGGAATACGTTCCAGAAGTATACAGTCATGATGAGGAGTTGGCAGTGACAGTAATAGAAGATTTATCAAGGCTAACGATTACAAGAAAAGGATTAATAGACGGAGAAGAGTATCCTCTTTTATCCCAGCATATTGGTCGCTTTCTAGCACATGTTTTATTTTATACTTCAGATTTCGGCGTACGTTCAGATGAGAAAAGAGTGTTAGATAGTGAATTTGTTAATCCAGATCTTAGTAAAATCACAGAAGATTTAGTGTTTACAGATCCGTTTGGTCATTATGATACGAATGATTATGAGCCAGAGTTACAACTAGCGGTTGATGAACTGTGGAGTGACAAAAATTTAAAATTAAAAGTAGCACAGTATAAGTATAAGTTTTTAACGAGAAAAGAAGCGCTCATTCATGGGGATTTACATACTGGTAGTATATTTTCATCGCCTTCTGAAACGAAAGTAATTGATCCAGAATTTGCAACGTACGGTCCATTTGGATTTGATCTTGGCCAATTTATTGCAAATTTATTATTAAATGCGTTATCGCGTGAAGAGGAAAAAAGAAGTGTGCTATTTTTCCATATCGAGAAAACATGGAGTTATTTTGTAGAAGCTTTTACAAAGCTATGGATTGGAGAAGGTGTAGAAGTATATACGAAAGAGAAACAATGGTTACCAATTATTTTGCAAAATATTTTTAGTGATATTGTTGGATTTGCTGGATGTGAACTTATTCGTAGAACAATTGGTCTAGCACACGTGGCAGATTTAGATGAAATATCAGATAAAGAAAGAAGAATTCAAGCTAAAAAACAAGCACTTTATTTAGGGAAAGAACTATTAAAATATGAATCAAAGAGCGCAGATATACAACTGTTCCGAACATTATTTCAACATACAATTTCAGGAGGCGTAAAGGCATGAGTACAATCATTACTATTCCGAGATCTGTAAGTTGGAAAGGAGATACCATCGCGGTATTAAACCAAACAAAGTTGCCGCATGTCACTGAATACAAAACATTAACGAATGTTGAAGATGTATGGAAAAGTATCATTATGTTAGAAGTACGCGGAGCACCTGCAATTGGAATTGTAGCTGCGTTTGGTTTGGCGCTTGCGGCAAAGAAATATGATGCTACAAATATCGATGAATTTCAAAAGAAGTTTAATAGAGATTGTAACTATTTAGGGACATCACGTCCGACGGCAGTCAATTTATTTTGGGCAATTGATCGCATGAGAGAAGCTATACGAGGGATTTCTACAATAAAAGAAGCACAAAAAATATTAGAAGAGGAAGCACTTCGTATTCAGCAAGAGGATGAAGTGGTGTGCCGAAGTATTGGAGAACATGCTTTAACATGTTTTAAAGACGGTGATAAAATTTTAACAATTTGTAACGCTGGAAGTATTGCAACTGCTAGATATGGAACAGCATTAGCCCCATTTTATATTGGGAAAGAGAAGGGTGTACGTTTACATGCCTATGCGTGTGAAACGAGACCGGTTTTACAAGGTGGTCGTTTAACGACATGGGAATTGAAGCAAGCAGACATTGATGTAACGCTTATTACGGATAATACTGCAGCACATGCAATTCGAACGAAAGAAATTAATGCGATTATTGTAGGAGCAGATCGAATCGTTGAAAACGGTGATACTGCTAATAAAATAGGAACATTAAATTTAGCTATATTAGCAAAGTATTTCGGTATCCCATTTTACGTTGCAGCACCGTTATCTACATTTGATACTACGAAACAAACAGGTGCTGAAATTGTCATTGAAGAAAGAGATGAAACAGAAGTTACGAAAATTTTTGGGAAACAAGTGGCGCCACTTGGAACGCCTGTATTTAACCCTGCATTTGACGTAACACCGCATGGATTAATTACAGGAATTATAACTGAGAAAGGTATTTTACGTGGAGATTATAAGCAAGAAATTACGTCATTATTTGAAAAAACAAGCTAATCACAAATAGCTTGTTTTTTTATGCCTAAGATTCTCTTTTCCTCTTATTTATGTAATGAAGGGAGGAGAGAAAGATGGAAGAGTGGATCAGGATGATAGGTAATGTGGGGTTTCCGATTGTTGTAACGCTATATTTACTACATCGCATTGAAAGTAAATTAGACGGAGTGATTGTTGCAATTGAGAAACTCCCTAAACAATTACTAAAGTAGGAAGATCCTCGCGATAGAAAGTAAAATAAAGTTTGCTCTTCGTGAGCAAACTTTATTTTTTATCCCGCATTAACGGGCAGTAAAACTCCCACCTCAAAATTTGGTTGGAGCAAAGAAGTTAGGTCGGAGATTAACTGCCCGTAAAAGCCCGATTGGTGAAGGCTAATAATCAGTGGGGGATGAACAAAACCCCCACTGATTAAAGTTTCACTTTATTGAGCAGTATATCCACCATCGATAACAACAGCTTGACCAGTTATGCCTTTTGCCTTTTCACTTGCTAAAAACATAGCATAATCTGCAATTTCTTGTACTTGCAACAAGCGCTTCTGCGGTACAAGAGGATAAATAACATCTTCTAAAACATTTTCAAGTGGTACATTTCGTGTAGTTGCTAAATCTTGTAGTTGATTTCGTACAAGGGGAGTATCAACATATCCGGGACAAAGAGCGTTTACAGTAATTCCATGAGTTGCTCCCTCTAAAGCAGCCACTTTTGTTAATCCGATTACGCCATGTTTCGCACTATTATAAGCAGCTTTTCCAGCAAATCCGACAAGGCCGTTAATAGAAGCGATATTAATAATTCGTCCATACTGTTGTTTCTTCATAATAGGAAAGGCAAGCTTGGTTGCAATAAATGGAGCAATTTGCATAATTTTAATAAGAAGTTCGAACTTATCCGTTGGAAAATCTTCAATTGGTGAGACGTGTTGCATGCCTGCGTTGTTAATTAATACGTCTAATGAACCGAAGTGAGTAACTGTTTGAGAAATTGCTGCTGCAATTTCTTCTTCAGCTGTAACGTCACATTTTAAACCGATAGCTTGATAGCCTTCTTTTTGCAATTGTTCAGCAGCTTCTTTTGCACGATCTTCAAGACGATCACTAATGACAACTTTAGCACCTTCTTTTGCGAAAGCACTTCCCATTTCATAACCAATACCGCTCGCAGCACCTGTTAAAAAGACAACTCGATTTGTAACCATGATGAAAAACACTCCTTCATAATAAAAGTTCTCTTATTGGTCTATTTAGAGAGGTGATAATGAAATTCCTGCAAACATTTGGAAAAATATATTTAGCTATCTTGTTTTACAAAATAGTCTCTGCTATACTATTTTGTAAAGCAAGATACTTACGCTTATCTATCTTGTAAAACAAGATAGTGGGAGGATTTGAAATATGTCGACAAGTCAAATGCTAAAAGGGATTTTAGAAGGTTGCTTACTTGCTATTATTTCTGAAGGTGAAATATATGGTTATGAAATGAGTGAAAAATTAGCGAAATATGGTTTCACAATGGCGAGTGAGGGAAGTATTTATCCGTTATTAATACGAATGCAAAAGGAAGGATTAATAACAAGTGTAATGAAGGAATCTCCATCTGGTCCAAAGCGAAAATATTATACATTAACAGAAAAAGGCGAGGAAGCACTGGATGAATTTATGGATCGCTGGGAAGCGATGCAAAGTAGTGTAGAGCGTCTACTTGAAGGGAAGGGAAGAAAAAAATAATGCTATCAAATGAAGCACGCAATTTTTTATTGGATATGAGATTATTTTTAACTGCAAAGAGTGTGAAAGAAAGCGATATTGAAAGCTTTTTAGAAGATGCAGAGTTGCATTTAATAGAAGGTGAGAGTGAAGGGAAAAGTGTAGAAGATATTTTCGGAAGTTCACCGAAAGAATACGCGAATGAACTTGTAAAAGTGATGGAAAGGGATAGAAAGGAAACGTGGAAGCAAATTGGGTTTACGGTAATGAATATCGTTTCGTTTTGGATTATTGCTTCTATTTTAATAGTTAATAATGGGGTTTTACAGATTTCACTTATTCAGTGTATTGGCTATAGTTTTACATTGATTTTAGCTGTTGTGGGTCCTAATTTTCTGCTTCGTAAAATGACATTTGTAACAAGTTTTACAAAAACATGGTTTTCTATGTGGTCTTTAGTCATGATCGCGCCAATGTTTTTATTAGGAGCTAGTACGATATTAGATGTAATATATCCTACAAAGATGGTTACATTTACCCAAGTGCAAAGTTATATGTTAGCTGGAGGAATCTTTATCATCACAGTAGCTATAAATATATATTTTGAAGGATGGTTTAAAAATTTATATTTAATCATTCCGCTTTCTATTATGTTAGTGTTTAAAACATTTACATCGGAAGATCTTATGCCAATGTTATTTCAAATTATATGTTTATACGGAAGTTTGTTTATTTTAATTTTCGTTGAAATTATGATGAAGGCGAATAGAAGAGAAACGATTAAATAAGGGAGGGGTTATAATGCAAGTTTCTAAAGAAGGGGAAAAGTTTCTAATCGATACGAAATTGTATTTAATAACGAAGGGAATTAAAGTAGAAGATGTGGATGCATTTCTAGAAGATGCAGAGCTACATTTAATAGAAGGTGAGAAAAAAGGAAAGACAGTAAGTGATATATTTGGTGATTCGCCAAAAGCGTATGCGGAAGAATTGGCGAAAGAGATGGAGAAGGATAAAAGAGGGAGTATAAAAAGTATTCTTGCGATGATAATTGGGATTGGCGGGTACTGGATATTAACACATATTTTGTTTAATAATCCGAATCAGCAATTTACGCTAACAAGTATACAGTTAATTGGCTATCCTATCGTCTTAATCATTACGATTATTGGAACAATTGTTGCCTTTAGAATGTCTTCTTTTAAAAATAAGTTTGTAGAGTTTGGGATTATTTACGTAATAGTAATGGTTCCTATCTTATTATTAGTATTATTGATGTTTATTGATAAATGGTACGGTACACCTATTTTGCAATTGTCGACAATACAAATATATATATTAGCAGCAATTATCTTTTTAGTACTTCTTATTGGTGAGGTGTATGTTCTTGGTTGGATGGGCGTTTTGGTGCTAATTGTTCCTTTGGCAATTATGTTTATATTTAAAGACTCAGAAGAAAGAAATGTATTTTGGGGAATTGCAAAGATTTTACTTATGTATGGAAGTATATATGGATTAATGCGATGGTATTTAAAAATTGAAGAGCGAAAAAGTATAAACTAGCTGTACGATACGAAAGTAACGAGCAAATAATTAGCAAACGGAATTTTCTATTAAGTGGGGTACAAATATGCAAAATATATTTATATGTATATTAACTATTATGTTTCTAGGATTAGCAATTTTAGGGATCTATACTGCTTTCACCAAAAGAATACATGATGAATATTTTAATACTTTATTAGATGATACATCAGGATATGTTTTGTTTTTCGGTTTAATAGGAAAAGGGCTGCTTTGGATATGCAAAAAAGTATTTCCAAAGAAATATTATATTGGGATTTTTAGAGGGATTACATTTACTTTTAGTTGTATGTTTTTATTTCTCGCAGCCGGTATTTGGTTTGTTGATTGGAATATGTTGTTTTAAACAGTAACAATATCGTTACTGTTTTTTTCTTTGTAATAAGGGACTTTGTAAAGAGAGCGCTTTTTGTTCATTTGTTAATAATGAATTGATGTGAACTTTATTAGGGCTAGGGACTATAGGGTACATAAGGTTCGATGGTGAATGGTGATGTTCAGAACCGGTTGGAGAGTGGGGATCTGCGTGCGTAAGTTTTCCATGAATTCGTCTTGTGAATAAAATATGACCAATTTCGTGAGCGAGGGTGTATATATTTTTCATTGGAGCAGCTGAGTTTGTTAGAACGATGTAACCAGTAAGTTGTTGTTGTTTCGCTAGAGAGTAAGCGCAAGCGATTACTGCGGTTTCTTTGAAATAATCACTGCCAATATAACAAATATAAAGGTCACATTCAGGAGCTTCGTTAACACAAGTTTGAAAAAAGGATGATAATTTTTCCTGACTTTGAATGGAGTTTTTATAACTAATTTCCCGATTTGAAAAACGGAAAAGCTCGTTTAGTACAATTACTTCTTTAATTTGAAATGTAATGGGATGCCAAATTGATTCTGCAACTGCTAAATCTTTTGCAATACGGTCGTCAGAAATATCGGCGCCTGGAGTAATGCAAACACATATATTAACGTATGAATCCATAAGTAACACCTCAAATGAAAAAATTCTTTCTATAATATATGTGGGGAAAAGGTCCTATGTATGGATAAACGCCTTGTTTATTACACGAATATATAGACTACAAGTCGAAAAAATTTCATAGTTCTATAACGTAGTATGGTCATCTTTTTGATATAGTAAAGAAAAGGGGGAGAATATATGTATACATTAAAAATCGTTTCAGACAGAGAAGCTCTGTATCAATTTGCGAGCTATGTAAGAGTTGTGCAAGGGGTTGAAGATGTATATGTAGAGGTGGGAGAACCTTTATATGAACATCCATTAATGAAGTTTTATGTACATATTACAATTGAAGAAACATATGATCAGCATAAAGCGTTACAAGAAATAGCTAGATTAGTAGAATTAGGGCGTTTTACGTATGTCCATTATAGCAATGAAGAAATTGAAGAAGCTTTTGAAGCTGTAAAATACGAAAGCTTTAAGAAATAAAGTGAAACTTTAATCAGTGGGTTTTTTGTCCATCCCCCACTGATTATTAGCCTTCACCAATCGGGCTTTTACGGGCAGCCCGACCCCCGCCTAACTTCTTTGCTTTCGCTGAATTTTGAGGTAGGGGTCTTACTGCCCGCAAATAGCGGGATAACGGTAAAAAAAGGAAGCGGAAGCTTCCTTTTTTTATTGAAAATTACAGCAACAAAAGGAAGAGAATTTTGTTATGATAAGGAAGGGTGAGGAAAGGAGAGTTTACATATTGGGGTATATTGAAGAGTTACGCAAAGTAGTTGGTACGAGACCACTTATTTTAGTAGGATCAGCAATTATTATATTAAATGATAATCAAGAAGTATTGCTTCAATATCGTTCAGATACATATGATTGGGGTGTGCCTGGCGGGGCAATGGAACTGGGAGAAACGACAGAAGAAACTGCTCGTAGAGAATTATTCGAGGAGACGGGGTTAAGTGCAAAAATAATGCAATTTCTTGGTGTTCTTTCAGGAAAGGAAGTTTATTTCCGTTATCCAAATGGGGATGAAATTTTTAATGTGATTCATCTGTATCAGGCACATCATGTAAGCGGAGAATTAAAGCTCGATCATGAAGGGTTACAACTTCAATATTTTCCAGTAGACAAGTTACCGAAATTGAATGAAACGACAGAGAAGATATTACAAAAATTCTTATACGCATTGACAGAATAGAAGGTTAATTCCTTCTATTTTTATTATATTAAATATTTTGATTTTTTGGTATGTTTATAGTATGATAATTTTAGACATACAACTTATGGGATTTCACCTAAAAACTTACTAGGGTACATAAGAGAGGGGCAAGTACAAAATGCATAATGTTGTCATTACAGCTGCAGTTCGTTCACCTATTGGAACTTTCGGAGGAGCACTAAAAAATATAACACCAGTAGAATTAGCTGTTCCTGTACTTCAGGAAGCTGTAAAAAGAGGCGGAGTAGAGCCACATGAAGTTGATGAAGTAATTTTAGGTCATTGTATTCAAAGAACTGATGAAGCAAATACGGCAAGAACAGCTGCATTAGCGGCAGGATTTCCTGACACAGTTACTGGTTATACAATTCAACGTCAATGTTCTTCAGGTATGCAAGCAATTATGTCTGCTGCAATGCAAATCCAATTAGGTGTAAGTGATATTGTTGTTGCAGGTGGAGTAGAAGCAATGAGCTCGAGCCCTTATGCATTAAAACAACACCGCTGGGGACAACGTCTACAGCACGGAGAAATTCGTGATACGGTGTGGGAAGTTTTAGAAGATCCGATTCACCATATTATGATGGGTGAAACAGCGGAAAATTTAGTTGAACAATATGAAATTACAAGAGAGGAACAAGATGAAGTTGCGCTTCGTAGCCACACATTAGCGTTGCAAGCGATTGAGTCTGGATACTTTGACGATCAAATTGTTCCTATTTCGATAAAAGAACGTAGAAAAGAAGTTGTATTTTCGAAGGATGAACATCCACGTGCAGATATTACAGCTGAAAAGTTAGCGGGATTAAAACCAGCTTTCCGTAAAGATGGATCAGTAACTGCAGGGAATTCATCTGGTCTTAATGACGGAAGTGCCGTTTTAGTATTAATGAGTGAAGAAAAGGCGAAAGAAAAAGGTTTACAACCGTTAGCTCGAATTGTTGGATATTCAGTAGCAGGCGTAGATCCGAAAATTATGGGTATTGGACCAGCACCAGCAATTCGCAAAGGGTTAGAAAAAGTAGATTGGTCATTAGAAGATGCAGATTTACTTGAAATTAATGAAGCTTTCGCTGCACAATACCTAGCTGTAGAGAAAGAGTTAGGGTTAGACCGTGAGAAAGTGAATGTAAACGGTAGTGGTGTAGGGCTTGGACATCCAATCGGTTGTACAGGAGCTCGTATTACGGTAAGTTTAATTCACGAATTAAAAAGACGTGGATTAGAGAAAGGTATTGCCTCTCTATGCGTTGGAGGCGGTATTGGAGTAGCTTTATTTATAGAAGCATTATAAAAAAGAGGCAGCGATTGCTGCCTCTTTTTTTATGACTCAAATAAGTGATGAAATAATCGATCGCGATTTTCAAAGAAAAGTTTCGTCGTTTGATAATGCTCTGTTTCTTCTAATGTCGATTCGTGAATCCCTTCTTGAGTTAAAGAGTATATAGTAGATTCAGGATAAGCCATTAAAATGGGAGAATGCGTTGCGATAACAAATTGTGAACCTTGTTCAGCTAGCTCGTGCATGCGAATGAGCATTGAAAGTTGCCTCATCGGTGATAAAGCTGCCTCAGGCTCATCTAAAATGTATAAACCTTGTCCTGAAAAGCGGTTCATAAATAATGAGAAGAATGATTCGCCGTGGGATTGTTTGTGTAGTGAGATACCACCATATGAGTCAATAACTGGATTTCCGCGTGCTTCTGAATCAGCATCTATTTCATCAATGTAAGAAGCAACGTTATAAAATGATTCAGCACGTAGAAAAAAGCCGTCTTTTGGGGTATTAAAACTTTTTGAAATTCGAATGTATTTATGTAAAGATGAGTGTGAATCGTACGTGTTAAAATGGAAGTTCTTCGTTCCACCTTCTGCATTAAAACCTAAAGCAACTGCAATCGCTTCGAGTAATGTTGATTTACCCGTTCCGTTTTCTCCAATAATGAATGTTACATTTGGATGGAAAAGGAGCGATTGTAATGTTCGAATGGCGGGTAAACAGTAAGGATATGCGGAAAAGCTAGGGATATCTTCTTTTTTTAATGTGACACTTTTTAAAAAGGGTACGTCAATCAATATATAAACCTCAATTCATAAGGGATTTTGTTTCTAAAAAAGCAGCGAATACAAGTGTAAGAAAGCTTGCTAATAAAGTGAAACTATAATCAGTGGGGGTTTTGTTCATCCCCCACTGATTATTAGCCCGCGAAAAAATCCTATTGTACGTACTTAGTAAAAGAATAGAAAGAACAAGAAAAAAGACAAGTGTTAACGACACGTGATCCTCCCTTGTTTTCTGAATATTTCATGTGGATTATAACATTTAAACTATCATATTCCAATGTGAAAATAAATATTGCATAGAGATTGTTCCTATCGTTATGATAATATGTATTCTATTGGAAATATGAAAAGGAGTTAAAATATGCCATTTACATTCGCGCATCCAGCAGCTGTTCTCCCTTTTGCTAAGAAACATTCTAGTTATATTTCAGTGACGGCTCTTATATTAGGTAGTATGGCACCTGATTTTGAATATTTTTTACATTTTAGGCCATACGGTATTATTGGCCATACATGGGCTGGTTTCTTATATTTGAATTTACCACTCGTTTTTTTATTAGCATATGCATATCATCGTATTTTAAAAGGACCATTTATAACCCATTTACCTAAGCCTTTTGCTAGTTACTATAAATATGTAGTAGATGAGAAGTGGGGGCTTTATACTTGGAAAGATTTTTTTGTATTTTGCTATTCTGCTTTATTCGGTATGGTGACGCATGTCGTTTGGGATGCTTTTACCCATAAGACAGGCTATTTTGTTATGAAAATGCCGCTGTTACAGCAAGAAGTATATAGTATTCCGATGTATAAATTTTTACAGCATGGGAGTACATGTTTTGGTCTACTATTACTAATATATGTACTATGGAAATATAGGAGGGAAACTGATCAAGATATTAGTTTAACTTCGGAAAAAAAGAAATATTGGGCTTCATCTATCGTTGTGGCGGCCATTATATTTATCGTGCACGCGTTATTAGACCCCTATTTTCATATTTTCCAAATAGGAGGTATAATAGTATCTGGACTGACAAGTTCGTTTTGTGGACTTCTTATTGTTTCTATAGTTTACAAATCAAGGGACTAATATATTTTAATGAATGATAGTGTTAGGAGAAATTAAATGATGAAAGCATGGAAAAGTATTTTTGTTTTATGTAGTTTTCTTCTTATGTTAAGTGGTTGCTTCCATCAAGAAGAAAAGAAGGCAGAACCTAAGAAGAAAGAATCTATTCCAGAAACAAAAGAGTATGGTGGGCGTGAGCTTAAAAAAGTAGGACAAAAAGTGAAAGAAAAAGGGTGGGGGACATTTGAATTAGAACAGATTCATTCTGTGAATCAGACATTTGAAGTAGCCCCAATGAAAATTCACGTACAAGACGTTAAAGTTATCTCATTATCACAAATGAGCAAAGATGCGAAAAATACATTGAAAGTGTATACTGCATTAACTCCTGAAGAAGTAAAGCGTAGATTAGGAGATAAAGTGAGTCAAGAAGACGCTGAATTATATGCATCGTTAAGTGGAACAGAGATTAGCGATACGATTCGGTATGTTGAAATTACATATAAGGTAGAGAATAGTGGAAATAAGAACATGCAATTCTTCTCTATGAATGATGTTATTATTAATGACAAACAGCATTTTAAGGTAGCGACTCAAAACTTTTTATATGAAGAAGACACACTTGTAGGCACAAAGAGTGTATCAAGGGAAGATTATAAGCCTGGTGAGACACGAGAAGGAATTATCGGTTTAATACTCGATGATGGAAAAGAGAAGGTAAAGGATATTAAGTTTACAACAGATGATTTAGCAGTGGGAGATACTCATGAAGCTGTTAAAGAGCCACAAACTTTCAATATCTCATTTTCTAAGTAAGGTGTGTACTTAAACGAAAACAGTCAGCATAAAAAGTTATGCTGACTGTTTTTTTAGCTCTTTCACATATGAATCTACACTTTGAAAAGGTACTGTAATTTTAAAAGCATCTTTTTGCTCGTTAAATTGTTTTTCATTATAAGGACCGAATCGTTTATTATGCTTTACATCGATAATCCAATAATGTTCACTTTTTTTATTTGTAATTGCTGCGTCAGGATTATTTGGATCTGATTTTTCCTCAATTTGTTTTGTGATAATGTATTTATCGTCCCAAGCAATTTCTGTAATTTTTGCAGGGATGTATTGTGTAGCATATACAGCATCCTGAGAGGGGAAAAGTTCAAATGCATCTCCAGAAGTATGTATGAGTTCATATTCATCGTTAATTGTATAAGTTAAATGGTTTGTATTGCCTGTACAACCTGTTAATAAGAGTGCGGCAAATAGGATTATCCATCTTTTCAATATGGGAACCTCCTTTACAATGCTGTTGTAACACATTGTACAAGAAAAGTAAGCGAAACGCCAGTTTACAATGTTTTTTAGAAGTGGTACGATGAAACGGGTAAAGAAGGATATGAAGGAGTCGACACAAAATGAAGTTAAAGATGCATCGTCCAGCGCTTGTAATGAATCGCATAGGTGCTTCCCTTATTGACATGTTTTTAATCTCAGTTACGTACGGTGCAGTAGTAGCTATTATTACCGGGAACTATAGTGCTATTTTCAATCGTTTTAATATAAGTTTAGGTGACTATAGATATGACCTTACACTTGTTTTCGTATTAATGGCTATAAATTTTATTGTGTTACCTTTTCTTTGGAACGGTTCTACACTTGGTAAAAAGGTAACAAGAACAAAAATAATCTCGTTAACAAGTGAAAAACTAACGTTACAAACATTAATAATACGATTTTTGGTATTATTATTACCAAGCATATTATTACTTGGAGTTCCATTAATATGCAATGTATATATGATGTTATTCCGCAAAGATAATTGTGGCTTCCATGATTTAATTGCAAAGACGAAAGTGATGAGTCTTGTATAATTAATATTTAAATTATAGGTGCTACTAATGAAATAAGACTTTTTATTGTTTGTATATAAAAAGTCTTATTTTTAATTTCGTAAAAAGTTTGATTATATAGGGAGGATATCTCCTATATAGTACCTTTCATATTACTGAAGGATGTTTAAAGAAGCGGTAGCTAATTCAAACACCCTATTTCTGTTTTGAATAGATTGAAAATTAAGAGAATGGTATAATGGATATAAATAATATCGTTATATAACAAAGGGGGATTTGCAATGACTGGAGGTAGCTTAATATTTTGGGGAATTCTTATTTTTATTGGTTTAACCTTCGATCAGTATAATAGTAAGAAAAAAAAAGAAACAAACAAGTAATCGCTTACAAGTTTTCGAGTTAACTTTTCCTGCTTGCGGATTAATCTAATAAAAGAGTATACTGAATGACGGTAAGACTTATAGAAGGGGTAATGAAAATGAAGCTTGCAGGAAAGGTTGCCATTGTAACTGGTGGTGGCATCGGTATTGGACGTAGTACAGCTCTTTTGTTGGCTAAGCAAGGCGCAAAAGTAATTGTGACGGACATTGATCAAGAAAGTGGACAAGCAACAGCTGAGGAAATTACGAATCTAGGCGGAGAGGCACTTTTTGTATCCTACGATATGGGAAAACAAGGAGATTGGCAACGTGTTATCAGTTTTGCTATGGAGGCATATAGTCGTGTTGATATGCTTTTTCAAAATGCTGGTCTGTATAAAATAGATTCTATTTTTTCTCGCCAACAAGAGAACGATTCCAATGTACTTTGTATTAATGACGTTTGGATAGAGATAAAACAATTAACGTCATCTTTTATGAAACAGCAAGAAGAAGTGGTGCTCAGTGATTTACCAGTTTTCGGTATTATTAGCACGAGAGGACAATCATTTCATACAATAGAAGCCCTAGTATAATAATGGAAAACCGCCCTCAGTATATATGTGGACGGTTTTTTTGTGTGTATTTTCAGCCATTCTAATTTCTTATCGTATAAGTAGAAACTATACAGAATACAAGTGATTTCGTACCCACTATTTTCTTTGTTTTAATTTGGTATGGGGTAGGAAGAGAATTTGACCGTTTCTATGCATGGCTAGGTTCTCTTTTCTACCTAAAAAAGAAGGTGTTGTATTTGCATGTATACTTAGCGAATACGTTGTTCGGTTTGACTATCAAAGAAATGTGCTTTATTCATATCAAAAGCAAGGTTAATTTGGTCACCAGGTGAAAAGATATGTCTGGCATCAACACGTGCTGCAAAATCTTGATTTCCAAGTTTCATATATAAAATGGATTCAGCCCCTAACAACTCTGCAACTTCAATTTTTGTTGTGAAAGTAGTAGATTGTGAAGCTTCTAAAAATAATAGTTCATCATGAATATCTTCTGGACGAATACCTAAAACAATTTCTTTATTTACATAGCCTTGTTCGCGTAATAACTTCATTTTTCCTTCAGATACTTTAATCTTTAGTGAACTGTCTATAACGAAATCGGTTTCAGTTAATTTTCCACGGAAGAAATTCATTGCGGGTGAACCGATAAAACCACCAACGAAAATATTTTCAGGTGTTTCATATACTTCTTTTGGAGTTCCAATTTGTTGGATTTTTCCGTCTTTCATAACAACAAGACGGGAAGCCATTGTCATTGCCTCAGTTTGATCATGTGTTACATAAATTGTCGTTGTACCAAGGCGGTGGTGTAATTTAGAAATTTCTGATCGCATTGCAACACGTAGTTTAGCGTCTAAGTTTGATAATGGTTCATCCATTAAGAAGACTTTTGCGTCTCGAACAATCGCTCTACCTAATGCGACACGTTGGCGTTGTCCACCTGATAAAGCTTTCGGTTTTCTATCTAAATATTGTTCAAGCCCTAAAATTTGAGCTGCATGTTTCACTCGACGGTCGATTTCATCTTTCGGTATTTTTCGAAGTTTTAATCCAAATGCCATATTATCATACACACTCATATGTGGATAAAGAGCGTAGTTTTGGAAGACCATTGCGATATCTCGATCTTTTGGAGGAACATCGTTCATTAGCTTACCATCAATTGAAAATTCTCCTTTTGAAATATCTTCAAGTCCAGCTACCATTCGTAGTGTTGTAGATTTTCCACAGCCAGAAGGACCAACGAATACGATAAATTCTTTATCTTGAATGTGTAAATTAAAATCTGTTACGGCTGTTACGTTATTATCATATATTTTATAAATATTTTCTAATTTAAGTTCTGCCATGATATTTCCCCCTAGAAAGTTTATGCAAACGTTTTCTTTGAATTTATTATAAACGAATAGATTCAAAAAAGAAATAAAAACACTATAAAAAAATAAAACGTTTTCATTATTCCTATGAATATATAATAAGTTCCACATGTTTTATCAGAAAAAGAAAATAAATATTGTAAGCGCTATTTTAAATTTGGATAGAATCTGTTATCATTCAGTAATGAAAACGTTTGCGCCTTAAAAAAAGAAAAAAGAATCAATAGTATAGATGAAATGGGGTAGCATAATGGAAAAACAATGGTGGAAAGAAAGTGTAGTATATCAAATTTATCCTCGTAGTTTTATGGATAGTAACGGTGATGGCATAGGGGATCTTCGTGGTATTCTTTCAAAGCTAGATTACTTAAAAGAACTAGGTATTGATGTAATTTGGTTATCACCAGTCTATGAATCTCCAAACGATGATAATGGTTACGATATAAGTGATTATTGTAAAATTATGAATGAGTTCGGAACAATGGAAGACTGGGATGAACTATTACATGAAATGCATAAACGTAATATGAAACTTATGATGGACTTAGTTGTTAATCATACTTCAGATGAACATAATTGGTTTATTGAATCACGTAAATCAAAAGAAAATAAATATAGAGACTATTATATATGGCGTCCTGGAAATGAAGGGAACGAGCCGAATAACTGGGGAGCAGCATTTAGTGGCTCTGCATGGCAATATGATGAAATGACAGATGAATATTATTTGCATCTGTTTTCTAAAAAACAGCCAGATTTAAACTGGGATAATGAAAAGGTAAGACAAGATGTTTATGACATGATGAAGTTTTGGTTAGAAAAAGGAATTGATGGGTTCCGTATGGATGTTATTAATTTTATTTCTAAAGAAGATGGCTTACCAGCTGTTGAAACGGATCAAGAAGGATATGTTTCAGGGCATAAACATTTTATGAACGGTCCGAACATTCATAAGTATTTGCATGAAATGAATGAAGACGTATTGTCTCAGTATGACATTATGACGGTTGGGGAAATGCCTGGTGTAACGACAGAAGAAGCTAAATTGTATACAGGAGAAGCTAGAAAAGAACTGCAAATGGTATTCCAATTTGAACATATGGATTTAGATTCTGGAGAAGGTGGGAAATGGGATGTAAAACCATGCTCACTTATTACTTTGAAACAAAATTTAACAAAGTGGCAAAAAGCATTAGAACAAACAGGCTGGAATAGCCTTTATTGGAATAACCATGACCAGCCTCGCGTTGTATCTCGTTTTGGTAATGATGGAGCTTATCATACTGAATCAGCAAAAATGTTAGCGACAGTGCTTCATATGATGAAAGGGACACCATATATTTATCAAGGAGAAGAAATCGGAATGACCAATGTTCGATTTGAATCGATTGATGAATATCGAGATATTGAAACATTAAATATGTATAAAGAAAAAGTTATAGAGCGCGGCGAAGATATAGATAAAGTGATGCAGTCTATATATATAAAGGGACGAGATAATGCTAGAACCCCGATGCAGTGGGATGATAGAGAACATGCTGGATTCACAACGGGTGAGCCTTGGATTGCGGTAAACCCTAACTACAAAGAGATTAATGTGAAACATGCAATCCAAGACGAAGAATCGATTTTTTATTACTATAAAAAATTGATTGAGTTACGCAAAAACAATGAAATAGTTGTGTATGGAACATATGATTTAATACTAGAAAATAACCCTTCTATTTTTGCTTATGTAAGAACATATGAAGAAGAAAAGCTTCTGGTGATTGCAAACTTCACTGCAGATGAATGTGTATTTGAATTGCCTGAGGATATTATTTATAGTGAATCAGAGTTATTAATATACAATTATGACGTAGAAAATGTATCGATAGAAAACATTACGTTACGACCATATGAAGCAATGGTATTTAAATTGAAATAAGAAAAAGCCTTATGCCACCCTGGCATAAGGCTTTTTCTATTACCATTTTAAAATAGAGAATCCGTACGGTGGAAGTGTAACTTGTAATACATTTGCTTCCGCTGAAAATTCTTCATTTGTATAAATGTTAATTATTTTCTTCCCAGTAATACGAAGAGGGAGTGAAGTTGTAACTTCACTGTTAGTAGGATTTAAAACGAAAAAGATAGTTTCATCTTCATATGTTTTTGTATAAGAAATATAATTATGTTCATCATTTGCCTCAATGAATTGAAAAGTACCGTGTCCTCCAAATGATTTATATTGTTTCCGTAATGAAATTAATGTTTGTATATGTGTAAATAAAAGAGTGTCTTGTTCTTTTTTATCCCATATCATGCATTTGCGACAGCCAGGGTCCATTCCACCATCCATACCGATTTCATCGCCGTAATAAATACAAGGAGAACCGATGAAAGAAAGGTGAAATACATAGAGTAACTTTAACTTATTTTTATCCCCGTTACATGTTGCTAAAATTCTAGGTGTGTCATGGCTGTCTAATAAATGAAATGCCGCTTCATTTACATTCATAGAGTAAAAATGTAGAGAATCTGTAATTTGTTTCATAAATTCACTTGAATTAATGGACTCGTTAGCAAAGTAAGAAAGTAGAGCGTTTGTAACCGGATAGCTCATTACAGCATCAAATTGGTCACCTTGTAGCCAGGGGAGTGCATCGTGCCAAATTTCTCCTAAAATATATACTTCAGGATTTAATGCTTTTATTTCACTTCGGAATTCTCTCCAAAAACTGTGATCGACTTCATTTGCCACATCAAGGCGCCAACCATCTATATGGAATTCCCTTACCCAATAACGACCTACTTCAAGTAAATATTCTTTTACATCTGGATGTGCCGTATTTAATTTAGGCATATATGGTGTAAATGCGAAAGTATCATAGCTAGGAAGTGGCTCGGTTATAATTGGAAACTCATGAATATGGAACCAATCTTTATAGGCGGAATTCTCACCTTGGTCCAGCACGTCTTGAAATTTATCAAAGAAGTATCCGCTATGATTAAAAACAGCGTCGAGCATTACTTTTATACCACGTTTATGACACGCTTCAATGAGTTCTTTGAAAGTTTCTTTCGTCCCGAATTGTGGATCGATTTCCATGTAATCAATTGTGTCATATTTATGATTCGAATGAGCTTTGAAAATAGGAGTGAAATAAATGCCAGAGATTCCAAGCTTCACAAGGTAATCAAGATTTTGAAGAATACCAGCAAAATCACCTCCGAAAAAATTAGTAGCAGTTGGCTCTGCACTGCTCCAAGGAAGGGTGTTTGCCGGATTTAATGTGCTATCCCCGTTAGCGAATCGTTCCGGGAAAATTTGATACCATACTGTGTCTTTAATCCAGGATGGTGCCCTGAAAACGTCTTTTGCATGAACAAATGGAAAGCAGAAAAAGTTACCGACATCGTCATTTGGGATATTAGAAAAAAATCCTCGTTCTGTATAAATAAAAGTTTCTACGTCGTTTTTTAATTCGAATCCATAACGTAAGCGTTTAAATTTTGGTTTGATTGAAACGGACCAATAATCAAATAACTCAGTAGATCCAGTTTTTTTCATCGGTGTACTCGCTGTAATCCATTTCCCGTCCTGCCATTCGTACGGGTCACCGTAGATGAGAGCGGCGTTGTGAACATCATCTCTTTTTGTGTGTATTCGGATGTGAATTGTTTTTTCGTCGTAAGCGTATGCATAATTATCTTTTGGCCTATGATAGATCGCTTCTTTAAGCATATAGAAAATCCCCCTTTAATATCTCTATACATATAGTTCCCTTAAACGAAATAATAAAGATTATGTTGCAAACGATTGCCTTCCACATAACTTTAATATTGCTTATAAGAGTAGTATTCATTTTATGTAAAGTCAATGAATAAAGAGTATGATAAGATTATTTTGAAAATTAATATTTGCAAAATGAATAAAAGGATGTATAATGATAGACAAATAGCGCAAACGTTTTCATAGATTTAGATATTGTTTGCGCTTCTATTAAACTATTAAATGCAAACGTTTTCAATTAAAGAGGTACATAGACAATTTAGGGAGGTTTTTGGGATGAAGAAAGCATTATCACTATTAACGATTTCAGCATTGTCAATTGGCATGTTATCTGCATGTGGACCGAAAGATTCAGGAAAAAAAGAGGAAAGTAAAGCGAAGAAAGACTATGATCTTCTCGTTTGGGAAGATGATAAAAAAGGTGTTGGTTTAGAACCAGCAGTGAAAAGCTTTGAGGAAAAATATAAAGTAAAAGTAAAAGTTGTTGAAATGCAAATGACAGATCAAGTGAAAAAGTTACGTCTTGATGGACCAGCGGGGACGGGACCAGATGTTGTAACATTGCCACACGATCAAATCGGAAATGCAGTAACAGAAGGCTTACTTTCTGAAGTAAAAGCAGATGACACAGTGAAGAGTAAATTTACTGACTTATCAATAAAGGCACAAACATACAACGGGAAATTATATGGTTTACCAAAAGCAATTGAAACACCAATTTTTATTTACAATAAAAAATTAATGCAAAAAGCTCCAGAAACGATGGACGAGCTATTTAACTTCTCAAAAGACTTTACGAAGGATGGCAAGTACGGATTTTTAACATTAGGAGATAACTTCTACTTTGCTAACGCGTTTATGGCAGGTATGGGCGGATATGTATTTGGTGAGAAAGACGGAAAGCCAAATGCAAGTGATGTTGGATTAAATAATAGCGGAGCAGTACAAGGTGCTGAATATCTTCAAAAATGGTACAAAGAAAAGTTATTCCCGAAAGGTATTATCGGTGAATCTGGTGGACCTGCTGCTGACGGATTATTCAATGAAGGAAAAGCAGCATCTATTATGAATGGACCGTGGGCGTTCCAAGCGATGGAAAAGAACGGAATTGATTATGGTGTTGCTCCAATGCCGAAATTACCAAATGGTCAACCGATGAAAACATTTGTTGGGGTAAAAGGATGGCATGTAACAAGCTTCTCTAAACAAAATGATTTAGCTACAAAGTTCACTGAGTGGGTAACAAATGAAGAAAATGCAAAAATTCGATTTGAGAAGACAAAAGAAATTCCTCCAGTAAAATCAGTAATGGAAGATCCGATTATTAAAGATAACGAAGCTGCAAAAGCAGTTGCAACTCAATCAGAAAATGGAATTCCAATGCCGAATATTCCAGAAATGCAAGAAGTATGGAAACCAGCTGGAGACGCTCTTCAGTTAGTTGTTACAGATAAAGAGGCACCAAAAGCCGCGCTTGATAGTGCAGTGAAACAAATTAAAGGAAATATTGAGGCAAATCATAGTAAGCAAAAATAAGGTGAAATTCGTGCCTCTAATATGAGAGGCACGAATTCTCTCCCTTCCAAGTAGGAAGAAAAAAGGGGGAAGGAACATGCAAACATCTATGGAACCAATGAAAGATATGAACGGTTCGAAACATAGGAAAATGGCGACCATGTTATCTATTATTCCAGGCATGGGTCAAATATATAATAAACAATTTGTAAAAGGTCTTATTTTTCTAGTATTAACAGGTTCATTTATTGTAGCATTTGCTGATTTGTTAAATATGGGATTATGGGGAATTGTAACGCTCGGTACAGAAGTTCCACGTGACCATTCTGTCTTTCTATTAGTAGAAGGAATTTTGGCACTTATCGTCATAGTGTTTGGACTAGGAATATATGGATTTAACTTATATGATGCATACCAAAATGGGAAGAAACGTGATATAGGAACACCATTAAACTCAGTAAAAGAGCAATACCGTAACTTATTAGATCAAGGTTTTCCATATTTAATGGTTTCACCAGGATTTCTATTACTTATCTTTGTAGTTGTATTTCCAATCATTTTTGTAATTTTAATTGGATTTACGAACTATGACTTATATCACTCTCCTCCAGCTAAATTAGTAGATTGGGTGGGCTTTAAAAACTTTATTGATATTTTCACATTACCAATGTGGAGAGAGACATTTTTAAGTGTATTTTCTTGGACTGTCATTTGGACATTTGTTGCAACAACATTACAAGTTGCACTTGGTATTTTCTTAGCAATTATCGTAAATCAGCCTGGTATTAAAGGTAAGGCAATTATTCGAACAATCTTCATTTTACCGTGGGCTGTTCCAGCATTCGTATCTATTCTTGTCTTCTCGGGTATGTTTAATGAAACATTTGGAGCAATTAATAATCAAGTATTAGCTTTATTCGGGATTGAAAAGATTGCTTGGATGACAGATCCGTTTTGGGCGAAGATTGCTTTAATTATGATCCAAACGTGGCTCGGTTTCCCATTCGTCTTTGCAATGACAACAGGTATATTGCAATCGATTCCAGGAGAATTATATGAAGCTGCTACAGTAGATGGAGCAACTGCTTGGCAACAGTTCCGCAAAATTACATTGCCACTTGTTTTATACGCAACAGCACCAATTTTAATTACACAATATACGTTTAACTTTAATAACTTTAGTATCATTTATCTATTTAACGGCGGAGGTCCTGCTGTAGCGGGGCAAGATGCAGGTGGAACGGATATTTTAATTTCATGGATTTATAAGTTAACGATGACTTCAGCGCAGTACGGAAAAGCAGCAGCTCTTACAATGATTTTATCGTTAATCGTTATTACAGTTGCATTATGGCAATTTAAGAGAACAAAATCATTCCAAGAAGAGGATATGATGTAAATGAATATTAAACGACAAAAGATGTTACGTCTTTCATTAAGTTATTTAGTTATCTTCATAATGTGTGCGATTATTTTCTATCCATTACTATGGATTATTGGTTCATCGTTTAATCCAGGAGATAGTTTGTCTGGTTCTAGCATTATTCCAAAAAATGCTACGTTAGATCATTATCGTAAGCTACTTGATCTTGATTCAAGTAAGTACTTACTTTGGTATAAAAATACGTTAAAAGTTAGTGTTATGACGATGATTTTTTCGGTGTTAGCAATTAGCTTTACTGCTTATGCATTTTCGAGATATCGTTTTGTCGGAAGAAAAAATGGTTTATTAACATTTTTAATTCTACAAATGATTCCGAACTTTGCAGCGTTAATCGCACTATACGTATTAGCGCAGTTAACAGGATTAATTGATACACATCTTGCATTAATTTTAATTTATGTAGGTGGAGCAATTCCAATGAATACTTGGCTTATGAAAGGGTATTTTGATACGATTCCGAAAGAGTTGGATGAGTCAGCCCGCATGGATGGAGCAGGACACTTCCGTATTTTTTGGCAAATCATTATGCCGCTTGCAAAGCCAATCGTAGCGGTTGTAGCATTATTCACTTTCATCGGTCCATTTACAGATTTCATTTTAGCAAGTATTATTTTACGCACGCCGGAAAATTACACTTTAGCAGTTGGATTATATGAAATGGTAGCGAAAAAATTTGGTAATGAATTTACGACGTTTGCAGCGGGTTCAGTATTAATTGCAATACCAATTTCGATTTTATTCCTATCATTACAAAAATACTTCATTTCTGGTTTAACAGCTGGTGGTACGAAAGGATGAAAATGGGACATTACGTCCCATTTCTCTTTTCATCTCTCTATAAAAGGATTTGTAGGGAGATGAAAAGAGATTTGACATTAAATGTGAAAAAATGTGAAATAAATAGTATATTATAGTATAGGAAAAAAGAGCTATATCCCTTACAATACATGGAGAGGGAGAATAAGATGATTTTTGCAAGATAAAACAAAGTGATGAAAGTTTACGACTTCTCCTATTACTTGCACCGATTGCAAGATAACAATATATGAAATATGGCAGAGAAGTGAGAGGGGGGATTTTTATGACAGTTACAATTAAAGATGTGGCGAAGAAGGCAAATGTTGCACCATCGACAGTTTCCCGTGTAATTGCTGATAATCCAAGTATAAGTGAAAAGACAAAGCGCCGTGTTCGAAAAGTGATGAGTGAACTAGGCTATCACCCAAATTTAAATGCAAGAAACCTTGCAAATCAAACAACGAAAACACTTGGGCTCGTTATGCCGAGCTCAGCAAGTAAAGCTTTCCAAAACCCATTCTTTCCAGAAGTTATAAGAGGAATTAGTTCATTTGCACATATGGAAGGGTATGCGCTCTATATGTCGACAGGTGAAACGGAGGACGAAATTTTTAATGGTGTTGTAAAGATGGTACAAGGGCGCCAAATTGGTGGAATTATTCTTTTGTATTCAAGAGAAAACGATCGGATCATTCAATATCTGCATAATCAAAATTTCCCGTTTGTCTTAATCGGAAAACCATATGATCGAAAAGATGAAATTACATATGTAGATAATGATAATTATACAGCTGCAAGAGAAGTAGCCGAGTATTTAATTTCATTAGGGCATAAACAAATCGCATTCATTGGTGGGGGATCAGATTTACTTGTAACGAGAGATCGTTTGGCAGGTATGAGTGATGCTTTGAAATTAGGAGATATTCTACTACCGAAAGAGTACATTTTACATTTTGATTTTTCAAGAGAGAGTGGTCAACAGGCTGTTGAGGAATTAATGGGACTAAAGCAACCACCAACAGCAATTATCGCAACTGATGATTTAATTGGACTTGGCGTACTAAGCGCACTTTCTAAAAAAGGGTTTGTTGTACCGAAAGATGTTTCTATTGTAAGTTTTAATAATGCTTTATTATCAGAAATTGCTAGTCCACCGCTTTCAACAGTTGATGTGAATATTTATCAATTAGGGTATGAAGCGGCAAAAGCTTTAGTTGATAAGGTAGAGCATTCTGAGTCTACTTCAAAATGCATTATTATTCCGCATAAATTATTGAAGCGCCAAACTTGTGATCATTATGCGTAAAAAAAGCTAAGAGTTTAACTCTTAGCTTTTTGCTTTAGAAAGGCTTCTAAACGGTCGCAGCCTTCTTTTAAAGTTTCCATACTATAAGCATAGGAAAGGCGAAGGTAGCCTTCACCATATTCAGAAAATGCCGTTCCAGGAACGACGGCCAGCCCAGCTTCTTTTACAAGATCAAGTGCAAAATCAAATGATGAAGATGTTAAGTTTCCGACATATGGGAATAAATAAAATGCACCCGTTGGCTTCTCGACTGTTAAGTCCATTTGAATGAGTCTATTATATACGTAATCACGGCGCTTTTTATATTGATGACGCATCATCTTAGGTGCATCTTTAGCAGCTGTTAACGCTTCAATTGCAGCATGTTGGGCGATTGAATTAGCGCATGTCACATTGTATTGATGAACTTTTAAAATATGCTTTGCTAAATAATTAGGAGCAAATAAAAATCCAATACGCCATCCTGTCATAGAATGTGATTTGGCTAAGCCATTAATGACAATAGTCTTCTCGCGCATTTCTGGGAATTGAGCAATAGATGTGTGTTGCCCTTCATATACAAGTTCGCTATAAATCTCATCGGAAAGAACGAAAATATTCTTATCTTTTAAGATAGATACAATATCTTCTAATTCTTCTTTTGATAAGGTAACACCAGTTGGATTAGAAGGATACGGTAAAACGACGCATCTTGTTCGTTCTGTAATTGCATTTTGCAGAGCTTCAGCTGTTAAACGAAATCCAGTTTCACGAACATCTATAAAAATGGGAGTTGCACCGCATAGTCGAATAATCGGCTCGTAACCAGGATAAATAGGAGCAGGTAAAATCACTTCCGTTCCTGGCTCTAAAATTGTTCGAAATGCAACATCAATCGCTTCACTAGCACCGATTGTAACGATGGTTTCGTTTTCAGGTGAATAATGTAAATCGTAATTATCTTTTACAAAGTTACAAGCCGCCTCGCGTAATTCTAGTAAACCAGCGTTATGTGTATAGCTTGTATAATTTTCTGTAATGGCCCGTTTAGCAGCTTCTTTTACTAAAGAAGGTGTAGGGAAGTCGGGTTGCCCAATTGTTAAAGAGATGAGATTATCATAGTTTTGAATCATGTTAGAGAACTGACGGATTCCAGAAATTTGGATGTCCTTCACTCTAGGATTAATGAATTGTTCCATTGTATCTCCCTTTCTTCCGTTTGAAAATTAAGTTCATTTTATCATATTTTTAACTATTACGCTTTGTTTATAAAATTCCCCCGCTATTTTTAAAATTCAGTGGAAGTAAGAAATTATGTGAGGATCCAAATGTCCATAAGAGTATAAGTTGTGTGAGTTAATTAAAGCTTCACTCCATTTGTTTAAGCATAAACAAAAAAAAAGCCGCTGCAAGCGACTTTTAATAACCGTATTCCCAATCTATTTCATCTTCGTTCCAAAGTACGGAAGATACTCTGCCAAGATGGACAACGGATTCATTTACAGCACATGTACAATCTTCTTCCCCTGCTTTATGTTGCAATTCTTCGTATACTGATTTTTCAACGTTTTCTAGCACAACCAAATTTTCTTCTTTTAAAACAAGCGTAGTACCCGCCATATTTATCTTCCTCCTACTAAAGTAATGATCACTTATTTGTAAACATAGATAGTATGGATTATATGCTGTATTTTGCAATAGTTGTCCGTCTAGTGAAGTGTTTTTTATTTTCTTTGTAATCCGTATTCATTGTATACTGCACGAAGGAAATTTGGTACAGGGTTTACAATCATTTCGGAAATTTGTAACATTTATTATTAGTTGTTAACAAATAATTAACAAAAATGTTAAGAAAAATCAAAATTTTAAAACAAATAGACTTATAAAATGATATAATCATATCAAAATACATATAGGGGATGACAGGCTATGGAGCTGATTCGTGATTTAATGATCCAAATTGCCATCATTATTTTACCACTATTTTTATATGAAGCGATTCGTTTAAATCGTTATCAAGAAATGCTTCCGAAGCCTAATCGCTACTTTATTATGTTTTTATCTAGCGTTACACTCGTTCTCTCCATGACATACTCTATTTGTTTTGGTACCGTTTGCGGATACAATTTCCATCCAATCCCAATTGTTAGTGGTTTTTTATATGGTGGGATTGTTGGGCTCATCCCTGCCATTATTTTTGTTGCATATGAATGGATTTCTAAGGGGCTCAGTTGGTTGCCTATCGTAGAAGTTATATTTCTTTCGATAATTCCATTGTTTTTGTCAAAGAAATGGTCTCTGTTTTCAAGAGATAAGAAGCTAATATTAGCTTTTATGATTGCATCATTTTATGTTCTTGTTTCATTAGTAGTCGGGATGTTGAATGTCCTTTTAGAAACAGGTTTTACACCGTACATATCTAATCTATATAGTGGGTATATATTTGCATCACTTATTATGGTTATGACAATGGTATTTCAAGTGTATTTGACTGAGTATTTAAACGAAAATGCATTATTGCGTACAGAAATGCAAAAATCAGAAAAACTTAATATTATAAGTGAGTTAGCTGCAAGTGTTGCACATGAAGTTCGAAACCCTCTCACTGTTGTACGAGGGTTTATTCAATTGCTAGAGAGTACGGAAGACGTAAAAAACAAAGATTATATGCGTCTCGTATTAGCTGAACTGGATCGTGCTGAACAGATTATTTCAGATTATTTAAATTTAGCAAGGCCTCAAATTGAAAAAAAAGAACATATTTGTTTATCAGCACAATTAATTGAAATGACAACTCTTATGTCATCATTTGCAGCGATGCAGGGCGTTTATTTGCAAGTTGAGATTTCTGAGAGCCTTTATACTATCGGCGATAAGGCGAAATTGAAGCAAGCTATTATGAATGTTGTTAAAAACGGTATTGAAGCAATTCAAGGAAACAAAGGGTATTTAAAAGTAACGGCTATTCAAAAAGATGAAATGATAATAATAAGAGTTAAAGATAGTGGTGTTGGAATGACAAAAGAACAGTTAGCAAGGCTTGGACAACCGTATTATTCTTTAAAAGAAAAAGGAACAGGATTAGGTCTTATGGTAACATTTAGTATTTTACAAGCGCATAATGGTACATTGGAATATAAAAGTGAAAGCGGAAAAGGAACTGAAGCTATTATTATATTGCCAGCTGTACGATATAAGGAATAAAAGTTACCGGTAGAAGGTAACTTTTTATTTTATCTTGCATTAGAAAAATATACGAAATTTCATTCATTTATTTTATCTTGTTTTGTTCGAACGAATAAACTTTTAAATGATTGAAAGAAGCTTTGCTCTTTTGAGGCGGCGACTAATTTTTTTGTTTCCTGAATTTCGCGAATAACTTGCATAAGTTGTGCATCGCGGTTGCTATCTTTATTGTAAATTTGATTGACAAGTTTATTCATTTTTTCTTCTTGTTTGGATTCTCGCTTATACATATGATTCATTAATAAGTCCATCTTTTCTTTTTGGAGTGCATCTGTTTGAGCGGCGTGAACAACTAGCTCTTGTAACATTTTTTCTTGAGAGCCTTCTTTTACATAAACTTGTTGCATTAGTTCATCTAATTTCTCGTCTTTTAAACGATTTTGTGTAATGAGAGTAGAGTTTTGATGAATAATTGCTTCATTTAATTGAGCAAGCATTTCAAGTTTTAACATGAACTCCTCAAAGTTACGTCCATCTTCTTTCGGTTGTATCTCTTGTTTATCTTGAATAACAGGGACAGGTGGGGCCTCTTTTTCTTTTAAAATAATAGGTATTGTTTCTGAAATGTCTTCTTGTAATGTAGCAGCTCTTTCATGTATAGATTTCAATAGTTTTAAATCATCCAATTTATAAATACGAGCATCAGCTGTTTTGGAAATAATATAACCGTGTTCCTCTAAGAGTTGGCTATATTTTCGGACTATATGTTTTGGGATACCTGTTTTATTTGTAACATCTTTCGTTTTATAAATAGCTTCCATGATAGTTCCTCCCCAAAAAGTATCGTATATATCATTTCAATCTTTTATGAGGACTTCCTTTGAAAAAGAATGTCGGAAGGTTATTAGTTTTCTACAGCATTAGTGAAAAGATGAGGAAAAATGAATGTTTTTGGCGAAATGGAGAGGAAGAGCTAAAATAATGTCTGAAAACATACATAGAAGAAGTTTGTTATAATAACTGAGGAAAAGAAATTGGTAGGAACACGGAGGTACACATGAAGCAATTTAAAGGTGTTATCATTTCAATTATTGCAATTCTTTCTCTTTTGGTAGCGGTATATGAAGTACTTGTGCCAGAGGAGACAAGTACTAAAAAAACAACTACGTATGATCAAATTCTAGAGTTCCCGAAAGAACGATATCCAGAGACCGGGAAACATATAACGGATGCTATAAAAGAAGGGCATTCAGAAATGTGCACAATTGATCGTAATGGTGCAGCGGATAGAAGGAAATTATCGTTAGCGCCATATCCGACGAAGAAAGGTTATGATCGTGATGAATGGCCGATGGCGATGTGTAAGGAGGGTGGAAAAGGAGCCCATATTGAATATATAAGTCCAGCAGATAACCGCGGTGCAGGTTCTTGGGTAGGGAATAAGCTAGACAAATATCCAGATGGTACGCGTGTGAAATTTGAAGTGAAATAGTAATTGGCATACATTTCATATTGGAGGAGAGGGGTAGTTATGGAATTAACAATTTCATATTCGCAATTAATGATAATGAATTATGATGGTCAGCAGCCTTATGTAGATTGGACTCCTGAAGATTTTGAAAGAGGCTATGCTGAGGTGGATGGAGCTATTATTTTTGAAGCAATCTCTGACTATACTTGTGAAGTAGAAGTTACTTGCGGAAATCATATTGAGAAAGAAGAAGTGGTTAGAACGATATCAGTTCCTTTCACAGTGAAGAATGAAGAAGTATATATAACAAGTATTCTTTCTAATAAATTGCATATTCCTATTCCTAACGGGGAATATATGATAGTCTTGCAGGCAACTCCTCTTGAAGAGCCAACAGACGATGAATTGTATAAAGTACAATACGACTTCTATTTTGAGAGTGTAGAATAAAAAAACGTGTTATCCTTTTTGAAGGATAACACGTTTTTTTATTATGCGTTTGTTTTTAGGAGAGAACGAGCTTCTTTTGCTGCCTGAACCATGTGCTCTAAAGCAGGTATAACTTCCTCAGTTCTTCGTGTTTTTAAACCACAGTCTGGATTAATCCAGAAATATTTAGGATCACATACTTGTAAAGATTGTTCTAAGATTGCGAACATTTCATCTTTACTTGGGACACGTGGGCTATGAATATCATATACACCTAGACCAATTCCTTTTTCATATGTTGTATGTTTTAATGTATTAATAAATTCTCCATGACTTCTTGATGTTTCGATAGAAATAACATCTGCATCTAATGCACGAATTGCATCTACAATATCTTCGAAGTTACTGTAACACATATGAGTATGAATTTGTGTTTCATTTTCTACAGAAGATGTTGCTAAAAGGAAGGATTGAACTGCCCATGTAATGTATGCATCCCAATCTTTTTCTTTTAACGGCATACCTTCACGAAGTGCAGGCTCATCGACTTGGATTACTCTAATTCCGGAAGATTCAAGTAATTCAATTTCATGACGAAGTGCTAATGCAATTTGATATGAAACTTCTTTTCTTGAAATATCATTTCGAACGAATGACCAATTTAAAATAGTGACAGGTCCAGTGAGCATACCTTTTACTACTTTCTCTGTTAAGCTTTGTGCATATACAGTTTCTTTAATAGTCATTCCACTTATAAAGGCAACATCACCATAAATAACAGGTGGTTTTACGCAACGGGAACCGTATGATTGTACCCATCCGTTTTTAGTAAAGGAGAAACCAGCAAGTCTTTCGCCAAAATATTCCACCATGTCAGTTCTTTCGAATTCACCATGTACTAGTACATCAAGACCAATATCTTCTTGGTAACGAATCCACTTTGCAGTTTCTTGTTCAATGAATTGATTATATTGTTCATTTGTAATATCGCCGTTACGCCACTGTTTACGTGTTTGACGAACTTCAGATGTTTGCGGGAAGCTACCGATAGTTGTTGTTGGTAACAACGGTAATTGTAAAGCTACTTGCTGTAGTTCATATCGTTTTTCAAATGGAAGAGGACGTGAGAAATCATCTTCTTTAAGTGATGTACGTGCCACTTTTACATCTTCACGATTACGTGCAGCTGATGAGCGGATTGCATGATGTGCATTACGATATGTTGTCAAATCGCTACTTATGCTGTCTACACCTTTAGTAAGAGCAGAATGGATAAGGACTAGTTCTTCTAATTTTTGATTAGCAAATGCAAGTGCATCAAATAATTCAGTTGCTAAGTGCGTTTCTCCTGTTTTATCAATTGGAGTATGCAATAAGCTACAAGAAGGTTGAACAATGAAACCTTTTGCTGTGATTTGATTTTGTAATGTTGTAAATAAAGAAAGTACATCATCAAGATCAGCTCTCCAAATGTTACGGCCATCTATACAACCGATAGCTAAAATTTTATCGGCTGGGAATCCATATTTTGAAATAGCATTTACATTACCTTCTTTGCCATGAACAAAGTCTAATCCAATACCAGAAACAGGGAATGTAATGATTTCTTCATAGTTCTCTTCTACACTATCAAAATATGTTTGTAGAAAAAGATTAGCATTCGGAACTTCTTTATGAATAGCTTCGTAAAGTTCTTTCGCTTGATTAATTTCATCTTTTGTTAAAGATGCGAAGATTGGTTCGTCAACTTGAATAATTTGTGCTCCAGCTGCGTGTAATTCAGAGAATAATTGTACATAAGGTGCAACTAGCTCTTTTAAAATAGTGGCAAATTGCTCTTCGTTATAACCTTTTGCTAGTTTTAGGAATGTATAAGGTCCTAAAATAACTGGTTTTCCATCAACACCTAACTCTTTTTTCGCTTCTTCATATAAACGAAGAGGACGATTGTCTTTTAAAGAGATTTGTAATCCTTCTTCATATTCAGGAACAATGTAATGATAGTTTGTGTTAAACCATTTTGTCATTTCAGAAGCAACATGATCTTTAGAGCCGCGTGCCATTGCAAAATATACATCAAGGTAAGAGGTAAACTCTGAAAAACGTGACGGGATGAATCCTAACATGTAGGCCGTATCCAGAACGTGGTCATAATATGTAAAATCGCCAACTGGAATTAATTCAATTCCTTTTTCTTGCTGTACTTTGACGTGTTGAAGGCGAATTTCTTTCATTGTCGTTAAAAATTGTTCTTCATCAATTTTATTGGACCAAAAAGCTTCCAATGTTTTTTTCCACTCTCGTTGTAGTCCGATACGTGGATAACCTAAGTTACTTGTTTGAATTGCCATTTTAAATTCCTCCCTAATTGAAAGTAAGCATTTCCGTTTACTCGGAAATACCTATAACAAAAAGCATAAAGGCATAGAAAAATAAGCCTTCCTTTTTGTTTTTAACACCTCATCATCATCCGTGAGTCTATCAGTGTTGTTAAAACAGGCAGGTCTCCTGACTTATGCTTTATATAATTTCTTTCACCTTCCCGTTTTCACAGTGGCATAGAAAAGAAATCTCAGCATTTACAGTGGCGGGACCGTGTTGGAGTTGCACCAAGCTTCCCTTTTAAACACGAAACGAAATTTCCGTGTACCTATTTTCCTTTTGAAAGGAATTTAACAAGCGATATGATATTGAAACAAATTCTAACACAATTTTTTGAATTTTGTCCACTGTTTTAAAAAGAGAAAATTCTAAAGTTTTTTATTAATTATTATTTTAAATATTCTGATTTTTATAAGTGGAGAAAAGGTATGAGAATTGAAATAAATTGTGGTTAAGTTTCCGAAGAAGAGGGCTATCTTCTTCGGAAACTTAACCTTCATCAATATCAATTTCTGAAAGCCGTCCTGCCACTGCATCTGTAAGGAGGGTGTTTAACCATTGTAATTCAACGGTAATATGCTCAATAACGCTTTGTAAAATGTATAGTTGTGCACGTGGAATGTTCCCTTTGCTACAATCGTATATAGTTTGCATTTTATGTAAATATTGAACGGTATCATTTTTCTTTTTTTCTAAAATAGGAACTAACTCTCGATCATCACCAAAATGAGCAAAAGAGAGTGCGGAATAGATCGGTTTATATATTTGGTTTTTTGCTTCGAACTGTTTTAATAGTAACGTGTGAAATAGCCGTTTACCTTCTTCTGTTATATGAAAGATTGTTTTATCTGGTCTATTCGTATCTCGAACAATAGTTGTAATGCGAATTGCACCTTGCTTTTCTAATTGCTCGAAGGCGTAGTACAGTGATCCTTTTGCATATTTAATATAATAATCCATGTGTCGTTCTTTCATAATGTGCTGCACTTCATATGGATGTTTATCTCCTTCGAGTAGCAAGCCGAGAATGACTAATTTCATACTCATGCTGTCTCAACTCCTGTATATAGAAACTTTATTCATATTATAAACGGCATATCCTTTTTCATAAAGGGATATGCCGTTTCTTTTTCTATACTAACTTACTTTCTTTTGTTTTTGTTTCGTTTTTGGTCCTGTGAAGAGGCGCTCATTTCCCATAAGTAAAATACAAATAATACTTAGTACGGCTGGAATAAGTGCCCAGAAGAACGTATTAGCAATAGATGTTGCAAGAGCCTCCTTAATGCCGCTCAGTACTTCAGGAGGTAGCTTTTCAGTAGCATTTGGTGATAATAAAAAGCTTGTGTCTCCACCTTTAGGAGCCATTTTTGCTAGTTCAGGAGGGAAGACTGCTTTTAATTTATCAGTGAAAACATGATTTTGAATTGTACCGAAAATCGTTACACCAAGAGTCATACCGAGTGAACGGAAGAATGAATTTGTTGATGTAGCAGAACCGCGATCTCTCATTTCTAGTTTGTGAATAGATGCCATACTTAAAACTGAGAAGGAGAATCCAACTCCAAGTCCAGCAAGTACCATAAACATTGTTACGAGTGTACGAGGTGTTTCCATTGTTAAAGTACTTAGTAAATAAATACCAAGAACGAAGAAAACTCCAGATACTATCATGATGTTACGATAACTTGTTCGTGAAGCTAACTGTCCACCAGTTTGACTTCCAATTACAGATCCTACCATCATAGGTGTCAAAATTAATCCAGCATTTGAGGCTGAACCACCGAGAACACCTTGAACGAAGATTGGAATATAAACTGTACAGATGATAAAAGCTGCGCCATAGAAAAAGGCAACACCTTGGCTAGCTGCAAATAAAGGTTTTTTAAATAAATGGAAAGAAATAATAGGCTCGGTTGCGTTTCTTTCTACGAAGAAGAAAATAATAAGCATAATAATAACAGTTGAAAATAAACCAATAATCACATTAGAGTTCCATGCATATTCCTTACCACCAAGTTCTAGGGCAAACATTAAGCAAATGATACTAATGACAAGTGTAATGGCACCAGCCCAGTCAATTTTTTGTTTTCTATATTCTAGAGACTCGTTATAGTATTTAGTAATGAAGAAGAAGGAAATAAGTCCTAATGGAATATTAATATAGAAGACCCAGTGCCAACTTATATAATCTGTAATGTAAGCACCTAATAAAGGTCCGAAAACACTAGATGTTCCGAAAACAGCACCAAATAGTCCGGTCATTTTTCCGCGTTTTTCAGGCGGGAATATATCATACATAATTGTAAATGCGATAGGCATAAGAGCTCCGCCACCAATTCCTTGAATGGCTCTATAAATACTTAGTTGTTCAATACTTGATGCTGTCCCGCAAAGTGCAGAACCGAATAAGAAAAGAATTAGTCCGCCAATATAAAAACGTTTCCGCCCGTACATATCAGAAAGCTTACCGAATATAGGCATTCCGGCCATTGTTGCTACCATGTAGGCAGATGTGACCCAAACGAATTTGTCGAACCCTCCTAAGTCTCCGACAATCGTTGCCATCGCAGTTGCGACGATTGTGTTATCCATTGCTGCCATTAGAATACCAAGTAGTAAACCAGCAACAACAAATTTTGTTTTACTTGAATCTTTTTTTGAAAGTTGTGCTTCCAAATATAGCCCTCCTTTAATGAAAATTAAACTAACTTAAGTTTTTTAGTGCAATGCGTACAAACTTTATGTACAGTTTGTATCGTTCCCTCTTCATTTATAAAAAATTGCATTGACATGATATAAAGGATGGAAATCATAAATTATATTATAGTCAAATTTGACTAAAAGGTAAATGTTTTCTTAAGCCAAAGTATTTTATTATATTGACGAAAAGAGAGAGTAAGAATTTATTTTTTTATGTAGTTACGGAAGGAAATTGTAAAAAAATATTTAATTAAAGAATAACCTGTGTCAACCTATTAAAAATGGTTTTTTCTTTATATTGTCGAATAGGATAAAAGGAAAAGAAAAATTTAAAATGGTTTGTAACAAGCTCAATATTTTTTCTTAGTGTAGTTTATTGCATCGAGAGGCAGAATAAAGTTGTATAGATGATATATCTGGAATGAGGTGAATATATTATGAAAATATGGAAACGAATTTCGGATCAAGGAAGGTATTCTATACCGTTACAGCCGGTTTTGTGGATTGATGGTTCTAAAAAGGATACGGAAGCATCTAATGTAGCAGTCACATTGCAAATCCGTAGTATGTATAAAGAAAAATTTTCATATGAGATAATCTATGATGTTAATGACATACTAATTATTCGACTTGAAGTTGAAAACAAAGGTGTTGAAATGATTTCGCGAGTAGTTGTAAGTCATATGATTCGTGATTATTTCGCGTATATCCCAAACTCTTTAAAAGCAGATAAGGGAATAAGTGAGTTTTTATTTCAGCTTGTAAGGTGGCGAATCGATAATCTATCGCCGAGTGAAAGGGTAGAATTAATTTGTCAAATAAAAGCAAATAAAGATAAAGCTCCTCCCAATTCATTATTTCAGGCTACATATACATTTCAATATAAAGGAGTATCATATGGACCGCTACAAACAAATGAAGTGGTTGTCAGAAAATGATAAGAAGGAACCTGTGCGAAAGGTTCCTTCTTTAATGAAGATTGTGCTTCTTGAGTAATTTCTTTTGTTCCACTCCTTTTTTTCCAACATAGTTATTTTTGTATCCAAAATATAGAATGAATAGAAATGAAATAACATTTACTAGAGCGTCAATTTGATCGTTTGTAATGAAGTTTATTCCGAAAGAGTTAAATAGTAAGTTTAATGATAATAAAAAGCCAGCTAGTAAGCGCATAATATCTGATAGATTTTCTTTTTGAGGCATATAGGTCACTCCTTTCTAAAAACGATATATAGTATATATATGAAATAAAATAGAAAAGGTATACGAGCTTAAGTAGAAATGTACATGGAATATGTACATTTTTTATTTTGTAGAAAAACATTATTGTTATAGAAGCATATATTAGTATAGAAGGGAGGGAAAGTATGAAATATAAAGGGAAAATAAGTGGATTACTACTTGGGAATACAGTGGCAGTTACAGAATGGATTGCGCTGCAGGACGTAATTACAAAACTGGATTCGCGATCATTTTATACTGTCTTTATTATTTATATGTTGCAAATGATACTAAGCTGCTATTTTGGACATTGGTATGATAAAAGAGAGAGTGGGCGTATGAATACGGAAGTAGGAGGAATGGCAAGCAACGATTTTGTTGTTGATTTTTTGGGGAAATTAGCTGCTTTATCGGAACGAGATTCTCGTAATATTACAGTGTACATTCTTTCTGTAAAAGAATGGGAAGAATTAAAAGACACAGTGCAAGAAAAAAGGTTGGAAGTGTTAGTGCAAAAATTGGAACATACCATTGTAAAGACAATTCGAAAAGGTGATGTCGTTACTAAATGGGATGAAAATAAGTATGTTATTGTAGCGATTGATAATGGCTATGAAAAGTCAACAATAACAAATCGATTAATCAAAAATATTCAAAATGAAATAGCGAATGATTTATTAAGTGTCACACTATTATTTGGGGCTGCAAGTTATCCGATAGGAGGGAAAACTTTTGAAGATTTGTTTAGAAAGGCACAAAATCAATTGTATAATTATAGAAACTTGCAAAGTCATGAATGAAACTTTGATTTGAAGAAGTATGATATAAAGAATTTTTTGTAACATTTTTTTGTCTTTTGTTACAAGAAAACTTTTTTTTGTAACAAAAGTCTTTAAAAATATATGAAATCAGCATATAATTGTCTGTGGATGTGTCAATGCATTTTGCACAATGCGTTTCATTTTAAAAGTGTAGAGGAAAGCATGCTCTACACTTTTCCTTTTTAAGAAATTAAAAGAATCTTTGTAAGAGTTGCGAGGTCACCTTTGCACTATGTAAAATGGACAAAGAGGCTATTTGATAGAAAGTGAGAAAGGGAATGATAGACGTGAGAGGTCAACGATCATCTTTTATCAGGTGAAACATTATAGTGTTTCTTGCAGTAGGTAAGATTAAGGTAAATACCTTTATGTTTTAAGATATTACATAATTTCAAGTGCGAAAATTGTACAAGCAGTATAAATAATTATTGATGATCTTCGTAAAAAAGATGCGAGCGTGAAATAGATAAAGAAGTTACATGTTTTTCATGGAATTTTTGGCACGATGATCGTTTATTAATAGGAGGAAAAGATGTTGAAATATAATAAATTAGCAATTGTAACTGCATTATCAATGACTTTACTAGCTGGTTGTTTCGGCCCAAAACCAGAAGAGGAGCTATATGTTGCATTTGAAAATGCTGCCAAGCAAGAAAAAACAATGTTTGAAGATGCGAAAAAATTAGAGTCATTAGAGAAAGAGGGGCAAGTATTATATAATCAAATTGTCCAAGAAGGAAAAGATAATAATCAGGCTGTTAAGGATAAGCTTGATCAAGCAGTGAAAAATACAGCTGAACGAGAAAAAGTTCTTATTAAAGAAAAAGAGGCTTTAAATAAAGCGCAAGAAGAAGTGAAGTCAGCTGATAAGCATGTGAAGAAAATTGAAGATAATAAATTAAAAGACCAGGCGGATAAAGTAAAGAGTACTTATGAGAAACGACATGATTCATTCGAAAAGATGTACGATAGCTATAATAAATCTTTAAAGCAAGAAAAAGAATTATATACAATGCTACAAGATAAAGGTACAAAATTAAAAGATATTAGCGAGAAAGTAAAGTTAGTAAACCAAGCATATAAAGATATTGAGACAGAAAAAGATAAGTTTAATGAATATACGAAATCATATAATACAGAAAAAGTTGCATTCTATAAACAAGCGAATATTAAAATTAAGGAAGATAAAAAATAAAACAGTTTGGCCTAATATGGGCCAAACTGTTTTATTTTTTTGTATAGGTACGGCTATACCATGGAACTGCTTCGTTTAATTTTTTTTCTTGTTTTAATGCTTCAGGACCAATATAATCTTGAAGTGTTTTTTTTGCTATTGTTAAAGATAAGGTTGTTTTCGGATTTCGATAGGAGGATTCAAGGTGACCAAGATGCGGTAGGGTGCGAAAATCATCTTTCGTAGGAGGGATATGGAAAAAATAATCACCTAAACGTATAAGAACATCGGATTGTTGTTGACTAAAACGTGGATTTCTAGAAAAATGTAATCCTTCTTTGATAGCCTTTTTTTCAGTAATTAAGCGTTCTAAAGCAGTCTTTTTTAACCAATATAAGTACTTAGGGTTAGTGGCAGCTTTAGCATGACGATTCACAACGAAAATAGATTGAGCTAGTCTATTAATAGAATGTTGATTATGTAATTGAGATTGGGGTTGTGAAGGTTTCATATTGAATCTCCTTTCAAGTTTTCCTTATTATAGCATAAATAAAATGGGTTTTTATTATATGCAAAAAGTAATTGTATATATTTTCAATATTAAAGCAATATTGTTACAAAAAACAACTATTTTGTATAATAGTGATAGAATATGTTTCAGAAATTTGATAATGAAAGAGTGAGAAGTTTGAAAGAAATATTAAAACTACAATATGCCATTATAGACATTGGTTCTAATACAATGCGCTTAGTTATTTATGAAAAACAAAGCGGGGGTTTTTATAAAGAGATTGAAAATACGAAAGTGGTCGCTAGGTTAAGAAATTATTTAGTAAATGGTGTATTAAGTGAAGAAGGAATAGAAGTATTATTACAAACATTATTTCAATTTCAAGAAAGTACACGATTCCATAAGTTACATCATGTACTTTGCGTTGCAACGGCAACAATTAGACAGGCTGAGAATCAAGATGAAATTAAAAAACTTGTTGAAGGGCAAACAGATTTTACTCTTAGAGTTTTATCAGAATATGAAGAAGCACGTTACGGTTATTTAGCAGTTATGAATTCCACTTCATTTTCAGAAGGAATTACAGTTGATATTGGTGGGGGGAGTACAGAAGTTACATACTTTCGAAATAGAGAAATTTTAGAATATCATAGCTTTCCTTTTGGAGCACTTTCTTTAAAGCAACAATTTATTCAAGGTGATATTCCTACTACAGAAGAGTTAGAGGAAATAAAAAACTATTTATGGTACCAATTTCGAACGCTACCATGGTTAATCGATAAAAAATTACCCCTTATCGCAATTGGGGGGAGTGCGAGGAATATGGTAAAAATCCATCAAAATTTAATTTGTTATCCTATAGCTGGATTACATTTATACAAAATGAAAGAAGAAGATATTAAACATGTAAAAGAGGAATTAAAAGAATTGTCGTTCATAGAGCTTCAAAAGATGGAGGGGTTAGCGAAAGATCGAGCAGATACAATTATTCCAGCGATCGAAGTCTTTCATATGCTTGTTAACCTTATAGAGGCATCGGCATTTGTATTGAGTAAAAAAGGATTAAGAGAAGGTGTTTTTTATGAAGAATTAGCGAAAAATTTGGGGATTTCGTACTATCCGAACGTAGTAGAAGAAAGTTTATATTTATTATCATATGAATACGAAATGGATATGGAATTTGTAATTCAACTTATTAAACAAGGAACATTGATTTGTAAACAACTTGAAGGAGCAGGACTTATTTCTATGTCGGAAAAAGACTGGGAAATATTCCATCAAGCGGCGAAAGTATTTAATATAGGGAAGTACATTGATGAAGAAGCGAGCCGCTTACATACGTTTTATTTACTAGCGAACAAAACAATTGACGGTATGATGCATAAAGATCGAGTTAGATTAGCGCTTATTGCTTCGTACAAATCAAAAATGTTATTTAAACAACATTTAGCCCCATTTGAAGGGTGGTTTGATAAAAGTGAACAAAAAAAAATCCGGTTATTAGGAGCTGTTTTGCAATTTTCAGCCGCTTTAAATGTGAGACAAAGAGCGCTTGTTGAAACGATATCTATAACAGAAAGTAAAGAAGGATTAACATTTAGAATTGTATGTGAGCAATCGGCATTAGCAGAAAAAGTGCAAGCTGAAAAACAAAAAAAGCAGCTAGAAAGAGTATTGAAAACGAATATTAACTTATTATTCGAATCAGAATGTTAAGTTGTACGGATGTCTTTACGAAAAATTAACACTTTGGAATATTATAATTTGATAAAATAAAAGTAACTAAATTATAGTGAAAAAGTTTCAAAGGGAAGTGTGAAGAGAATGGAATTGCTAAAGGGGAATTTAGTAAATTTAAATGATACAGCGTATTATAATAACCGCGAGTTGAGCTGGTTAGCTTTTAATGAACGTGTACTACAAGAAGCGCAAGATGAAAATAATCCACTTTTAGAAAGATTAAAGTTTATTAGTATTTTCAGTTCAAATTTAGATGAATTTTTTATGGTGCGCGTAGCAGGTTTGAAAGATCAAGTAAGTGCTGGATTTAATCAGCCAGAAAATAAAGCAGGTTTAACACCGAAGAAACAATTAAATAAGATTGCGATAAAAGCTCATGACTTAATGACTGTACAGTATGATACGTTTAAAGGTTACGTATTGCCAGCGCTTGAACTAGAGGGGATTGAGCGTCTAACATTCCATGATTTGACGAAAGAGCAGAGGGAATTTATCGAAGAGTATTTTGATGAACAAATCTTTCCAGTGTTAACTCCTGTAGCTATTGATGCGTATCGTCCATTTCCTATGTTATTAAATAAAAGCTTGAATTTAGCTACTATTTTATACGATGAGAAGCAGGCAGAGGAAGAAAATCGCACGAAGTTAGGAATTGTCCAAGTGCCTTCTTTACTGGAGCGTTTCATATTTTTACCGAGTGAAGGGCAAAAACATAAATTTATTTTATTAGAAGATGTAATTAGTGGTTTTACTCATAAATTATTCACAGGATATAACGTATCACCTGTTACTCGTTTCCGTATTACACGTAATGCGGATTTAACAATCCATGAAGAAGGTGCACGCGATTTATTAAAAGTAATTGAAAAAGAATTGAAAAAGCGTAAGTGGGGAGCTGCCGTTCGTTTAGAAGTTGGTAAAGAACACATTGATGAAAGAGTGTTAGCGTTATTGTATGAGGTGTTGGAAGTAAAAGATGAAGATGTGTACATGATGGATGGACCGTTAGATTTAACATGTTTATTCTCCTTATATAAAAAATTAGCGCCTTTATATGAACATCTAGTATATCCGGCTCTTATTCCTCAACCTCCTCAAGATTTAGGTGATGAGGAAGATGTATTTGAAAAAGCGATAGAACATGATATTTTATTACACCATCCCTTTGAGTCGTTTCAGCCAGTCGTTGATTTTGTCCGTGATGCGGCAGATGACTCGAATGTACTTGCAATCAAACAAACATTATATCGTGTAAGTGGAGATTCTCCAATAATTCAGGCGTTGAAGGTAGCAGCTGAAAAAGGAAAACAAGTGACGGTATTGGTTGAGTTAAAGGCGAGGTTTGATGAAGAGAATAATGTTAATTGGGCTAAAGAATTGGAACAGGCCGGATGTCACGTTATTTACGGAGTAAGTCACTTGAAAACGCATAGTAAAATTACGTTAGTTGTAAGAAGAAGAAACGGAAAAATTGAAAGGTTTGTACATCTTGGAACCGGAAATTATAATGATGCAACAGCGAAGTTGTATACCGATTTTGGATATATTACATCGCGAAAAGACTTTGGTGTAGATGCAACAAATTTCTTTAATTATTTGAGTGGTTATACAAAAAAACCGCATTTTCATCATTTATCTGTTGCCCCATTTGATATAAGAGAGCAGTTTATGGAGTTAATAGATGAGGAAATTCGTTACCATAGACAATATGGAAATGGATATATTATCGCTAAGATGAATTCGTTAACAGATAAACCGTTAATAAAAAAAATGTATGAAGCATCGCAAGCTGGGGTAAGGATAGAGCTCATCGTTAGAGGGACATGTTGTTTAAGACCTGGTATTCCAAATGTAAGTGAAAATATTCGTGTAGTTAGTGTTGTGGGAAGATATTTAGAACATAGCCGTATTTATTATTTCCATCATAATGGAGATGAAAAAATATATTTATCTTCAGCTGATTTGATGACGCGAAATATGGAAAAACGAGTAGAAATATCCTTCCCGATTTTAGATATTGAAATGAAAGCGAGAATAAAGGCAATTTTACAGCTAATTTTAGCCGATAATGTGAAAACACGTGAACAAAATAAAGATGGTGACTATTATTATATAATTAATAGTAGTATAGAAGAAATTGATAGCCAAGTGAATTTATTTAAGATGGCGTACCAAAATACAGATGCTGAATAATAGAGAAAAAATAAAAACCTCTTAATCGAAATTAAGAGGTTTTTATTTTTCTCTCTACTCATTCTTCCATAAATGGAAGAATGAGTAGAGAGAATAGTTTTTTATTATAGGCGTGTGATAAATCGGTTCGTTGATAGAAAAACATTAGAAGAATCGTTGTTTTAAATTAATAATAGTATGGTTGTTGACAAGGCCCTCCGTAACAAGGAAAGGGTGCTGGTGGTGGGAAAGGCGGTGGATAAGGCGGGTAAAACGGTCTAGGGCCGAAAGCTAATGCTCCACCGAGTAACCCTCCAGCAATTCCAGCTAGAAATGGAACACCGAAAAATGGAAGGAAGCGTGAGTCGCCTGCTGGGCCAATAGGTGCTGAACGAACTGGGATCGGTTGATAATATGGATACATGAACAAACCTCCTTTACTGGACTCATTTTTATCATATGGTGGAACAAGTGTGGATGAGCGCGTACAAGAAAGGATATGTAAGAAAATAGGCGAATTGTTACGGATGTTGTAGGATGAAGAGTGTAATTTCAGGTTTTGACATAAAGCGGAATGGGACACGTGTTCTTCCAATACCTCGATTGACATAGAGAGTCAAACCTTGAATGTTATAGAAACCTTCAATATATTCTTTTGCAAGCGACGGGGTAATAATAGCACCTAAAAAAGGAATTTGTACTTGTCCGCCATGGCTATGACCAGAAAGTTGAAGATTGATTGGATAGGTAGCGATTTGTGGCGCGATATCTGGTTCGTGAACGAGAACAATTGTATAAATGTTTTGTTTTGCATGTTGTAAAGTTTCCGCTATTTTTGGTTTACCTAGTAGCATATCATCGAGCCCGAAAATAGAAATTTCACTATTATCCAGTAAACGAATTCGTTTTTCGCTATTTTGCAAAAGTTCAAATCCAGATTCGCGCATGATGTGATCATAGTATTCAGTTCCATATCCACCATGGTCGTGGTTACCATAAATAGAAAATTTACCGAAGGGTGCCTGTATATTCTTTAAAATGGATGCAACAAAAGGAGCCTCGGTATATGTTTGGTAATTATCAATGAGATCACCAGTAAAAAGGACAATATCTGGCTTTTCAGCATTAATCTTGGAAACGATTTGAGATAAATGTTGGAGAGAGAAATAGTAACCTAGATGTAAATCGCTAAATTGAAGGATTTTCATACCATGAAAACCTTTTGGTATGAGCTGTGATTTAAGTGTGTGTTGCGTAAAAGAAAGCAAATAGGGCTCTATATATTTAGCATAATAATAGCCGATACTAGCGGTTATAAATGAATATAGACAAGTGCGTATTCCAGATTTTAAAAAATTTCTTCTTGTAATTTTCTTCATATACAGGTTACTCGAATCTCCCTTCAGTTTTTTGGGAATATATTTTAAACATTAAAAAAGTAGTATAGATTACGAAAAAATGAACGAAAAGAAACCCCTTTACGTTAAAATATCAGAAAAATTGAAAAATATAAAGATTTCTATCAAATAAAGTGATAAAATGAATGTGTATTCATTTTTTGGAGGGGATGTATGTGAAAGAGAAGGTAGTTATTATAACAGGTGGATCAAGTGGAATGGGAAAAGGGATGGCGACTCGTTTTGCGAAAGAAGGGGCACGAGTTGTTATTACAGGGCGTACAAAAGAAAAGCTAGAAGAAGCAAAGTTAGAAATTGAACAGTTTCCAGGGCAAGTATTATCTGTACAAATGGATGTACGAAATACTGATGATATTCAAAAAATGATTGAACATATTGATGAGAAGTTTGGAAGAATTGATATTTTAATAAATAATGCAGCCGGAAACTTTATTTGTCCAGCAGAGGACTTATCTGTGAATGGCTGGAATTCGGTAATTAATATTGTATTAAATGGTACATTTTATTGCAGTCAGGCTGTTGGTAAATATTGGATTGAAAAAGGTATAAAAGGAAATATTATTAACATGGTGGCAACATATGCATGGGATGCAGGCCCAGGGGTTATCCATTCGGCAGCAGCTAAAGCTGGTGTATTAGCAATGACAAAAACTCTTGCTGTTGAGTGGGGACGTAAATATGGGATACGAGTTAACGCTATCGCACCAGGACCAATTGAACGTACAGGTGGTGCCGATAAATTATGGATTTCAGAAGAAATGGCTAAGCGTACAATACAAAGTGTCCCACTTGGTAGGCTGGGGACACCAGAAGAAATTGCGGGTCTAGCTTATTATTTATGTTCAGATGAAGCTGCATACATAAATGGAACTTGTATGACAATGGATGGTGGCCAGCATTTGCACCAATATCCATTTTAAAAGGGATGGAAAATGAATGATTTATTATTTTTTCTTTGGTGAAATGTGACGAAGTTGTGACATGTGAGAGAAATGTGTTTACAAAGGGGAATATATACGTTATATTTAAGACCTCTTTTTTCTTCATAGTAGAATTGCTAATTCCCCTTAGCATTTTACCCCTCTAATCCCTTCAGGAAAACTGAAGGGATTTTTTATTATTTTTCCGTAAATATCGTGTTATAATTTTTGAAAAGTAAAGGGAGGGAAGCACGTTGATAGATGCATTAGATGTAATGAGTAACTTGGATAAAGTCCTTCCTTATTATCAAGCTATTTTTAGTGCTGATGAGCATACAGTAATTGGATATGAAGTTGTAGGACGTATTCAAACAGAAGAGGGCATGCAAAGTTTAGCATCTTTCTTCCATGATGATTCTATTCCGAGTGAGTTCCAACTTGAAGCGGATAACATCATTGTAGAAAAAGCGTTAAATAGGTATTTAGAAACGGATCAAAAATTATTATTATTTATACATCGGAATGCTAATGTATTAATGAATGATGAAGATGAAAGTTTACTTCAACTTTTGCTGATGTATGAAGAACAAGGTTTGAACTTACAACGAATTGTTCTAGAAATAACAGAACATGAATGTAAAGAAGATATAGAACAATTTAATCATTTACTGATGTATTATCGTACATATGGTATTCAAATTTCGATTAATAAAGTCGGAACGGGTACAAGTAATTTAGAGCGTATTAGCGTGTTAGCACCGGATATTTTAAAAGTCGATTTAACAAATTTAAGGCAAACTGCACTTTTACAATCTTATCAAGATATTTTATATTCCTTATCTTTACTTGCTAGAAGAATTGGTGCGACATTGTTATATGAAGAAATTGATGCTTTTTATCAACTACAATATGCTTGGAAAAACGGTGGTAGATATTATCAAGGTAATTATTTGAAAGAATGTTTACCTGATTTTATTGAAACGAATGTTTTAAAAGAGCGACTTGGTAATGAATGTCATCAATTTATTCTGCATGAGAAGAAGAAGTTGCAAAAAATTTATAATTTAACAGAGATGTTACGTGATCGAATTGGTGATGTTCTGTCAAAACAAAAAAAGAATGAAGATATAAATGATTGGTTATTACAATTTAGCCAAAGCATATCACAATATAGTTTTCGGATATTTATTTGTAATGAAGATGGTTTCCAACAATCTGGTAATATTATGAAAAAAGATGGTGAATGGATCATTATGCCAGAGTATTATATGAAGAACTGGAGTTGGCGCCCGTATTTTCTAGAAAATATAATGAAAATGCGTTTTGAGAATAAGGCAAGACTTTCAGATTTATATGCTGATATCGAAACTGGTGAAATGGTACGAACATTTTCATTCCCAATTGATGATGAAAACTTTTTATTTATAGATTTATCGTATGAATATTTATATGAGGAAGATGTTTTATTTTAATGCGCGAAGAGATTCGTGCATTTTTTTGTTTGTTTTTATCATAAATTGGTAATAGTGAAAATGATGATGAAAATGCTGTCTATCGTTGTAAAGATTTTACGAACGAAATCATCCCTTTCTTTGCATAATCATTGTTACAATGAATACTACAAAGACAAGCTCTTTTAAAAGGAAGGTGAAAAAATGAAGAAATATGGAATATGGTTTGTTCTATTTATATGTGTTGCCTTTCTAGTTGGCTATAGTGTCACAACTGTTTTAGGAAAAGAAGAAGTGAAAGTGGATCGGAAAGAAGTGTTTACAACGATACAAAAAGGTTATGAGACGCAATTTTCAATTCGCGGGAAGCAAATATCTATGAATAAGATGATAGAGACGTTATCACCATATTTTACAAATAATTTCCTTCAAGTTTTTACAGATGAAAACAGTAGAAATGAAAAACAAAGTGGTGAATATTTACTTCCAGCAAAAGAAGCTCCGTTTTCCTTTAATTCAGAAACAAAAATGTCTTATGATGAGGAACATAAAAATTTATATGTCTACGAGCGGGCAAAGAGTGGACAATATCAAATTGTGACATTGCAAAAGGATAATGGAAAATGGAAACTAGCAGGGTATCATGAAAGTCAGGAACTGTTGACTGAAATAAAAAGGTTACAACAATTATGAGAATAGGGATAGGTGTCCCCTATTCCTATTCTATACCGAGTAGCTGTTGTAATTTTTCAATTTGAAAACCTGCGACAACTTCTCCGTCAATTACAACTGTTGGAGTTGAATAGGACTCATAGTCATATAAAAGACGATTGCGTGCAGCAGCGTCTTTTTTTACGTCAAATTCTTCATATACAACGTTATTATGTTTTAAAAATTCTTTCACAATGGTACAAGGCGGACAATCAGGTTGTGTATAAACCTCAATTTTTTTCATTGTAATTCCTCCCTTTTTCTGTTTTTTATTATATTCTGCCAGTATAAAAAGCGCAATAAAGAAGTAAAAAGATGCTCTTTCATCTTTTTACTTCGTATTTCGACAAATTTTAGTTGAGTTTCTGGCCAAGAACCTTTATCCTAGATTGTGGAACGTTTTTTCTGTTATGACGGATAGAATGAGTATAGCTGTAAAACCTATTGGTAGGAAGATCAGAGAAAGGAGAGATTTCATGTCTCTACTCCAAGGAATTTTAACTCGACTTGTTAGTCTACAAGAACAAGCTGAAAGCGGTGAAGTAGCACAACGCTATTTTGAAGTGAACGGTGAGCGCAAATGTAGCGTGAAATTTTTCGATAAAAGTGAAATGTATGAATTAGAAGTGTATCAACAAGGTGAAAAACCTCAAGTGTATCAATTCGATAACATCGATATGGTTGCAATTGAGATTTATGATATCATTAATTGATACATATAAAAAAGGTACTGCCAAATGGCGGTACCTTTTTTAGTTATATTAATTAATGGGCTATATAGGTAGTAGAAGTTGCAATTTAAGGCGCGATTAAATAAAAGGTTTTTTACAAATGTATATGTATAGGAATTTTTTATTTTTCCTACAATGATAGTAAATAGTAATAGGAGGTGCAAAGGATGGAACGCTTACCGATTGTTATTTGTCCTAATTGTCACAGTCATGCTGAAATTAATCATGTATTAACCGCCCAGTCTAATCAAAATGTAATATATACATGTAAGTTTTGTAATTATGTAATTCGAAATATTGAAACGAATAAAGGGTAGTAAGTTATAATTTTTGTTTTTGTCCCATACAATGAGAATACGAAAAGTCTGTCTAATTGAAAGGACGTGACTATGTGGACGGTGAGCATACATTTTATAATGTTTCAGAGAGACATTTGAATTTTGATATGGTATTTAACCGTATTTGTAGTTTCATTGAAAAGGATCCACGAAATTTATATCGATTATCTATTGGGACAGACTCACAAGCGCATCAAAAGGATACGAGGTTTATTACAGCGATACATATTCATCGGGTTGGAAAAGGAGCATGGGGATGTTTGCATCATAAATCAGTGAAAAATAAGCCAGCAACGTTGCGAGAGAAAATATATTTAGAAACACAGTTTAGTCAAGAAATCGCCTATTTATTTACTCCCAATCATATACAAACAATATGGGATTTATTGCACCCATACGCTCAAGATGGAGCAGGATTCATAATGGAAATTCATTTAGATATCGGGAATGATGGTTTAACAAAAGAATTTATTTTAGATATGACGATGAAAATTCAAGCAATGGGATTAACAGCAAAAATTAAACCAGATGCTTATGCGGCATTTAGTTATGCGAACAGATATACGAAATAATGTGAAATGATGTCTATATATTCGCAGTTGTTAAGTATCCCTAACGAAAACTGAATATTACATCTACTAAATAAGCTGAAAAATTTATATAATGAGAGTGCAAGGAGAGGAGCATATGGAAAAGGAATTTGTTTTAACAAGAGAAGAAGAAAATTTATTGTTGGATATTCTGTTTCAGCAAAATTACGCGAGCGAAATTTTAGCGGTGGAGCTTACAGACATTGAGAATGGTTTAAAACAGACAGATGTGACGCAATATAAAAAAATTACAAGATTGTTTTACCGATTAAAAAATAAAGGGTATTAAGCACTACCGAATGGTAGTCTTTTTTTTATGTTGTATGCTAAAATAGTTGTGTATCTTTATTTTTATTAGAAGAATGTTAGGACAAAATAATAATATGAAAACGCTATCATAAAATGTGAGTAGGATTGGAGAATATAAGCAGGGGAAATGGGGGATGTAATATGATTAGTATTCCGAAAGATGAGTTTCAACAAATTCTTGTGAAGGATTTAATGATTTCATCAGAAAAAGTAGCACATGTCCAAATAGGGAATGGTTTAGAACATGCTTTACTCGTTCTTGTGAAATCTGGATATTCGGCGATTCCTGTTTTAGACCCTATGTATAAATTACATGGGTTAATTAGTACTGCTATGATTTTAGATGGTATTTTAGGATTAGAGCGCATTGAGTTTGAAAGACTTGAGAATATGAAAGTGGAACAAGTGATGAAGGAAGAGATTCCAGTTCTTATGTTAGAAGATTCTTTTGCAAAAGCTTTAGAAATGACAATTGATCATCCTTTTATTTGCGCTGTCAATGAAGAAGGTTACTTCGAGGGTATTTTAACACGTCGGGCTATTTTAAAATTATTGAATAAAAAAGTGAGACAGCATAATCGATAACGTAGGGAAAGTGACTTCACTGAAAAGGCGAAGTCACTTTTTTTCGTGCATATCAGTTGTGTATGTATTATATTTAAAAAGACATAAAGCATAAGAAAAGTTTGAACTAACAAACCGTTCTAATGTATAAAAGTATGCAATTAAATTAAGGATGAAATGCTTATTAAAATTAGGTGTATGGAAGCTAAGGAAAGAGGGAGAAAGTTGCAAATTGATGATTTTCAAATGATGGTTGTGTTAGCTCAGGAATCAAATATGAGAAAAGCGGCGGAACGTTTATTTGTTTCCCAACCTGCGCTTAGTCAACGATTACAATCTATGGAGAAACAATGGGGAATGAAATTTTTTATTCGTTCACAAAAAGGATTAACAATTACACCTGAAGGGGAAAAAGTTGCAAATTATGCAAAAGAAATGTTACAACGGGAAGAGGATATTAAAAGTGAACTGGCTCTTTTTAGAACGGAAACATACGGTACGTTAAAAATAGCTGTTGCATCAGTCATTGGGCAATATTGGCTTCCACCTGTTTTGAAAAAATTTGTGCATAAGTATCCTTCTGTGAAGATATCTCTGTTTACTGGCTGGAGTAGTGAAGTGCAAAAGCAATTTTATGAAGGAGACGTTCATGTTGCTATACTGAGAGGATCACAAGAATACAAAGGGCAGAAACAACAATTATTTGAAGATGAATTATACTTAGTTGATAAAGAAATAAAAGATATTTCGATGTTAAAAGAGACAAATAGACCATTTATTCAATTTAAAAGTGATTCGACCTACTATGGACAAATACAAAATTGGTGGTATGGATTATTTTCAAATCCACCTAAGCGAACGATTGTAGTTGACCAAATTGAAACGTGCAAACAGCTTGTTTTAAATGGAATAGGTTATGCTCTTTTACCTTCGACTGTTTTAAAAGAAGTGCAGGAAAATATGTATAAAACACCTGTTCAATTAACGAGAGAAACATGGTTATTGACGAGTGACTCGGCAAGGCAGTTGAAGCAAGTACAAGCATTTTTAGAAATTATAGAAGAAATTCAAATGGAAAAATAAGATTATTGTCTTGCTACTCGCTCTATCGTTTGGTAGAGTAACATTATAAATGGATTTAGGAGGCAACAAGAATGAAAATGATGGACGCTAACGAAATTATTTCGTTTATTCAAAACAGTGAAAAGAAAACTCCTGTAAAGGTATACATAAAAGGGGATTTAAAAGAAGTAACATTCCCTGAAACGGTACAAGCATTTGTAAATAAAAAATCTGGTGTATTATTCGGAGAATGGTCTGAAATTAAGACAATTCTTGATGAAAATAACAAGCACATTGTTGACTATGTAGTTGAGAACGACCGTCGTAATTCTGCAATTCCAATGCTTGATTTAAAAGGTATTAAAGCTCGTATTGAGCCAGGCGCGATTATTCGTGACCATGTAGAAATTGGTGACAACGCTGTTATCATGATGAATGCAACAATTAACATCGGTGCTGTAATTGGTGAAGGTACTATGATCGACATGAACGCAGTGCTTGGTGGACGTGCAACAGTTGGCAAAAACTGTCACGTAGGTGCAGGTGCTGTACTTGCCGGTGTTATTGAGCCACCTTCTGCAAAACCAGTTATCGTTGAAGATGATGTTGTAATTGGTGCAAATGTAGTTGTTCTAGAAGGCGTTAGAGTAGGTAAAGGTGCAGTTGTAGCAGCAGGAGCTGTTGTAACAGAAGATGTGCCTCCATATACAGTTGTTGCGGGAACTCCGGCACGTGTAATTAAAGAAATTGATGAGAAGACAAAAGCAAAAACTGAAATCAAACAAGAGCTTCGTCAATTAAACCCAGAGAAATAAAAAACAAAAAGCGTAAGAGCATGAATGTGCTCTTACGCTTTTTATAGATAGAGGTGCAAAAATGACAGTAAGCAAATTTGTCCAAGTTCGTAGAGATTTACATAAAATTCCGGAAATCGGATTTAAAGAGTGGAAAACACAACAGTATATTTTAGATTATATAGGAACGCTTCCTAACGAATATTTGGAAGTGAGAACATGGAAAACAGGTGTAGTTGTTAAAGTAAATGGGAAAAATCCTGAAAAAATAATAGGTTATCGTGCAGATATAGATGGTCTACCTATTACAGAGGAAACTGGATATGAATTCTCTTCTGTCCATGAAGGAATGATGCATGCATGTGGACATGATTTGCATGCAACAATCGGTTTAGGCCTTCTAACAGCGGCTGTAAGCGAAAGAATAGATGATGATATTGTATTTATATTCCAACCAGCTGAAGAAGGTCCAGGTGGTGCACTTCCTATGTTAGAAAGTGATGAGTTAAAAGAATGGAAGCCTAATATGATTCTTGGACTTCATATTGCGCCTGAATACTCTGTGGGAACAATTGCGACAAAAGAAGGTTTATTATTTGCGAATACATCAGAGTTATACGTTGATTTAAAAGGAAAAGGTGGACATGCTGCATATCCGCATACAGCAAATGATATGATTGTTGCAGCGAGTCATCTCGTTACACAACTTCAATCAGTTATTAGTCGTAATGTGAATCCTCTTGACAGTGCGGTAATTACAATTGGGAAAATTACAGGTGGTACAGTTCAAAACATTATCGCAGAAAAGTCTCGTTTAGAAGGAACAATCCGAACGCTATCAGTGGAATCAATGAAACGTGTTAAAAGCCGAATTGAGGCAATTGTTGCGGGAATAGAAGCTTCCTTTCAATGTGAAGCTGTTATTGACTACGGAGCGATGTATCATCAAGTGTATAACCATGAAGAGTTAACGAGAGAGTTTATGCAATTTACACGTGAACAAACGAATATGGACGTAATTACATGTACGGAGGCAATGACAGGTGAAGACTTCGGTTATATGCTTCGAGAGATACCTGGATTTATGTTTTGGCTTGGAGTAAATTCAGAATATGGTTTACATCATGCGAAATTAAAACCAGACGAAGAGGTTATTGAGAAAGCGATTGTATTTTTAAATCAATATGTGAAGTGGAAGGGAAATAGAAAGTGAACTTACTCGCTAATTGTGCAACAGTTTAGAGTGGGGATTTTTTAGTTCCGAGACGAAAACATCTTTTGTATTTGTTAGTGTTAGACACCTTCATACAAATGAGTAGAGTTAAATTTGACGTCTTAATAATGAGCAGGGGTTTTTAGCCACTGCTCATTATTAATTAGTACTAATAGGTAAGATAATTATTTAACTACCTTATACAGGTTTACTTTTAGTATGAAAAGTGTGTAAAATCAATGTGATACATAGAAAAAAGGGTGGGGAATTACGTGCAAATTAGCAGTGCGATTTTATGTTTCGTCTTATATGCATATGTTATTATTGCGGCGGTTTATTTTGGGATAAGTTTTTACGCCTATCGTTTAGCAAATAATAGTGAATATGAAGAAACATACAAATGGGTGAAAAGATATTTGTCACCTGTACTAGAAATTATGAATGGATTTGTTCTTTTTTTATTTATTGGATTAATTGCTTTCTCAACGAGTTTAGTAGGGAATAAGACTACGTTATTTGTACTAGGTATCGTTATTTTTATGCTATTAGGAATTCGGATTGGTAATACGGTGTTTTGGAACGAAAGAAAAATAGATGGTTGGACAGGGATGTTTATTCCATGTATGTTAGCTGCAATTGTGACGAATATAGAACATGAATATTATCAATTACATTTTTGGCTTATCATTGTTTTAACAATCCTCTCTGTTTTGTATATAAGTACTGTCGTGCTAACATACATCGCAAATGAAAAAGGAGATGCAAAAGGTGCGCGCTTCTTTAGAGGGCGTGCATTATTATGGAGTGTGCCGACGATGGCAGTTATAGGAATTATTGCGATATTAGTAAATGGATATCAATTTACTAATTGGCAATTGTTTTTAGAAACTTGGTGGATCTTCATTGTTTCGCTTGTAGCTTTTTTAGGCGCAACACATTATTTATTCCATCAACATCATTACATATGGGCACTGTTATTCGCATTTACACAACTTTTATTTGCTTTTTTCGGACAAGAAACGCTATTGTTCGTTTTTGAAACATTTAGTTCATTTGGAAATATATTTGTATTTGGTATGTTAATTTTCGGTATCGCGTTTTATTTACAACAGTATTTTTATATGCAAAAACAAAAATAAGAAGTATATACAGGTTTTTGTAGCGAATTTAAAGTATGTTACAATAAAAGTACATAGTACTTGATGTTATTGGAGGAATTCCTGTGGGCGAAAAAGAGAAAGAATTTGCTGTTATTGGGCTTGGCCGTTTTGGTGGAAGTATTTGCCGTGAATTAGCTCAATTAGGTATGGAAGTAATGGCAATTGACTCAGATGAGGATAAAATTAATGAGTTTGCAAATATAGCTTCGCATGCTGTAATTGCAGATTCAACAGATGAGATGGTATTAAAAAGTCTTGGTATTCGTAATTTTGATCATGTAGTCGTTGCTATTGGAGATAATTTGAATTCAAGTATTTTAACAACGTTAATTTTGAAAGAATTAGGTGTGAAAAATATTACTGTAAAAGCTCAAAATGACTATCATGAAAAAGTGTTAAGTAAAATAGGGGCAGATCATATTGTGCATCCAGAACGAGATATGGGAAAAAGGATTGCTAATAATATCGCATCAAGTAATGTGTTAGATTACCTAGAGCTTTCAGATGAGCATAGTATTGTAGAGATTATCGCAAATAAAAAAATTGATGGGCACTCTTTAATTGAATTAGATATTCGTGCGAAGTTTGGTTTGAACATTGTAGCAATTAAACGTGGGAAAGAAGTTATCGTATCTCCTCGAGCTACAGAAAACATTCAGGCGGGAGATATATTAATTGTAATTGGTCATGACGATGAAGTAGATCGTTTTAAGCATTTTTTAAGATAAGAGAAAAGGACAATGCCGAGGAGGCATTGTCCTTTTTCTTATATTTCCATAATGATTGGTAAAATCATCGGACGACGTTTCGTTTTTTCGTATAGGAATGGTGCTAATGTGTCTGTAATCTCATTTTTAATTTCAGACCATTGTGTTGTTTTTCGCTCCATTACTTTTTCTAAATGTGTTGTAATTAATGTTTGAGCATCGTTGATTAAATCGCTGCTTTCACGCATATAAACGAAACCACGCGAGATGATATCAGGTCCTGCTGCAACTTTAAATTCTTTCATATCAATGCTTACAACTACAATAACGAGTCCTTCTTCAGAAAGAATGCGACGATCACGTAATACGATATTACCGATATCTCCAATACCATTTCCATCGATATAGACAGAGCCAGATGGGATTTTCCCAGCTACGCTTGCTTCATCAGAACGTAAAGCGAGAACATCCCCGTTATCCATAATGAAACAATTTTCTTCTGGAATACCACAATCATTCGCTAATTTCATATGCATACGTTGCATACGATATTCACCATGAATTGGCATGAAATATTTCGGCTTAATAAGACGTAGCATTAACTTTTGTTCTTCTTGTCCACCGTGTCCACTCGTATGAATATTTGAGAGTTTACCATGGATTACATCAGCGCCAGCGCGGTACAACATGTTAATTGTACGACTTACACTAATTGTATTGCCTGGGATTGGTGAAGAAGAGAAAACAACTGTATCGCCAGGGATAATTTGAATTTGACGATGTGTACCATTGGCAATACGTGAAAGTGCTGCCATCGGCTCCCCTTGACTACCTGTACATAACATAACAACTTTATTAGCTGGTAGGCGGTTTAGCTGAGATGTGTCTATGAATGTATCCTTTGGACACCGGATATAACCAAGGTTTTGTCCGATTTCAATAGCTGCTTCCATACTTCGACCGAATACAGCTACTTTACGATTGTTTTCAACAGCAGCCTCAACAACTTGTTGTAAGCGATGGATATTCGATGCAAAGGTTGCGAATATAATACGACCGTCTACTTTGCGGAATATATCTTGAATACTATCACCAACGCGGCGCTCAGACATCGTAAAGTTTGGCACTTCACTGTTTGTACTATCAGATAAGAGACAAAGTACACCGTCTTTTCCGATTTCGGCCATTTTTGTTAAATCTGCTGGCTCGCCTACTGGTGTGAAATCAAATTTAAAATCACCTGTATGAACGACTTGTCCTTGAGGTGTTTTCACAACAACTCCGTATGAATCCGGAATACTGTGAGTTGTACGGAAGAAGGAAACCGATGTCTTTTTAAATTTAATAACATCATCTTCTTGAATTTCATAAAGTTTTGCTTTACGAAGTAATCCGTGCTCTTCTAATTTGTTTTTTATTAGGGCAAGTGCTAATTTTCCACCGTAAATTGGAATGTTTACTTGACGTAATAGATAAGGAATTCCACCGATATGATCTTCGTGACCATGTGTAATGAATAATCCTTTAATTTTATCTTCGTTTCGCACAAAATAAGTGTAATCTGGTATTACATAATCGATCCCGAGGAGTTCGTCTTCTGGAAATTTAATTCCAGCGTCAATTATAATAATTTCATCTTGAAATTGAACAGCATATGTATTTTTACCGATTTCACCAAGACCACCGAGGGCAAAAACGGCAGCTTGATCATTTTTTAGGAATTTCATATGACTATACGATCTCCGCTAATATTAAATCAGCGTTTTGTTTTTCATATTCAAGATGAGCACCAGTAACAGACTGAACGAACTCGATATTATATGCGAACTTTTGTAATTTTTTACGAACATCCTTTTGAGACGTAGCCTCTAAATATAAAACTTTTGTATTTTCACGTACTGGGACCTCAGTTAATTTTTCTTGATAAAATACTTTAAAAATCATTGGGAAAACCTCTCCTTGTCTATGTTTTGCATTATCTGTTACTTATTATAAAGCAAACAGTCACGATTTTCATGTTTTTTCGAATGAGAATGAAGAAAAAGCCCGAAATGGGCACAATTTAAGCGATTGTCTTCTTACGGACTAAATCGTTTAAATAACGCTTGAGCTTTTTCTTCAGCTTCTTCAGCATGATTACTCCTTCCTTTCCTTATTTTAAACATGCATATTACTAATGATAACTCCGTCTCCTATACAAGAAAGAAGATTAGAAGTGAATAGTGAATCTTGTTCTTTTTAGTATAGTGTAAGTTATCCTGTAGTAACGATTAGTAGCCGTTAGTTATAGATATAGTATGAGGAAGAATAGAAAAGAAAATTCATCCGAACAAGTATCCACATTTTTTTACTAATAGTATATGCACATTTCATAAATAAGGTCAGAAAGTGAACGCTTTCTTCACAGATGTTTAATATGTTATACTTTTTTTTGAAATTTGAAAAGTGATAATCAAAATAGGAATATAGAGTGCCAGAAAGGGTTTTGACAAATGAATGATAAAATTGTCTTTTTTGATATTGATGGAACATTATTAGATCATGATAAAAAAATTCCGCAATCTACAAGAGATGCAGTAAGAGATTTACAAGAAAAAGGTGTGCATGTAGCGATTGCGACAGGGCGTGCGCCATTTATGTTTGAAGATATTCGTGAGGAACTCAATATACATAATTATGTTAGTTTTAACGGACAGTATGTTGTATTTGAGGATGAGGTATTATTTAATAATCCATTACATCCTGATGCTCTACATAAGTTTACTCAGTTTGCAAAACAAGAAGGATATCCACTTGTATATCTTGACCATCAAGAAATGAGAGCGTCAGTGGAATATCATGATTATGTAAAAGAAGGTTTTGGAAGCTTACAATTCGAGCATCCGGCATATGAACCTGATTTTTATGAGAAACGCGATATTTATCAAACGCTTCTTTTTTGTGAAGTAAACGAAGAAGAAAAGTTTATTCATCATTATCCAGATTTTCATTTTATACGCTGGCATGCATATTCAATGGATATTATTCCTAATGGTGGTTCTAAGGCAAAAGGGATTGAGAAGTTTATTGAGAAAATAGGGTTTAATCGTGAACAAGTATATGCATTTGGGGACGGATTAAATGATTTAGAAATGATTGAAGCAGTAGGAACGGGCATTGTGATGGGGAATGGTCATGAGGATTTGAAAAAACTTGCTAATTATGTGACAAAAGATGTTAATGAAGACGGTATTTATCACGGATTAAAGTGGGCTGGCTTGTTATAGGTAAGTGTGGAACCCATTTCATATAATAAAAAGGCGGAAGGTTAACTTCCGCCTTTTTACTATTATCGCTCGAGAGGTTTTGAATCATCGGGAGCCACAAATGGATTGTCTTTATTAATATGGTCATAGAACATAACACCGTTTAGATGGTCGATTTCATGTTGGAATACAATTGCTGGTAAACCTTTTAATCGCAGTTTTACGTCTTCACCGTTAATCGTTGTTGCCTTTACTGTAATTCTTGTGTAACGAGGGACATAACCAGCTACTTCACGGTCTACAGATAGACAGCCTTCACCATTTTGTAAATATGTACGTTCAACAGAATGACTAATGATTTTTGGGTTGAATAATGCGTAGCTATATAACGTATCGTTCGTATTAGTTACATGAACCGCAATCATTTTCTTTGAAATACCGATTTGCGGAGCCGCTAATCCGATTCCGGGGCGTAAATTATATTTTTCAGCCATTTCAGGGTCCTGGCTATTTATTACAAATTCAATCATTTCTTTAAGAGTATTTGTATCTTCCTCGCTAGCAGGTAAGGAGACCTCTTCTGCGACTTCGCGCAAAATAGGATTTCCTTCACGAATTACCTCATTCATTGTAAGCATATGTAATCTCTCCTTTCTTCTTTAGTCTACCAAAGGAGATAAAAAAAGTCATCGGCAAGTAAGGAAGAACTACTTGGAAACAAATCTTCTATAGATAAGTTATGTAATAAAAGAAAAGACGGCAAAGCCGTCTGTTTCTTTCCATAGTTGTTTCATTTTACATTAATTAGCGAATGCAAGCAGCACCAACGATAATTAAAAGGATAAACAACACAACGATTAAGGCGAAGCCGCGTCCAGATTCGCCACAAGAACCGCCATAACCGTAGGAAGGATATGAACAAGTTGTTGGATAGCAATATGAGTATCCGTACATGAGATGACCTCCTTTATCATTTCCCGCTAATACTGCGGTTACTATAATGTATGGAGGAATGATTAGAAATGTATAGGTATTTACCTATAAAAGGAAGAAGTGTTTGTATAATTTTATTGAGAAGAGAGAAAAACTAAAGAGAATTAAATCGTTTACATATTATTCTAAGAGAAAAAACAAGTTAAAAAGGGAATAATATAACAGTAGGTTATTGCTTACTAATACAGATGTGAAAAATAAAAACATGTTTGTGTAGAGGAAACCTGCATATTATTTATAAAAAAACGTATTCAAAGTAATTGACATCGTAATTAGAATAGTTGTAAACTAAAAAACGTGATCAAGATTGTATTAATATGTTTTTGAAAAAACATTAGTACAGATTGTTAGGTACACAAAATTATTCTCAACCGACAGACAAACTTGTTGGTTTACATTGTTGCGCTTTCAGTCTAGCTAATAGATAGTGAAAGCGTTTCAGAATATGGTTCAAGAGAGGAAGAGGTGAACGGAATGGGTACTAAAACAAAAAACACCCTATTTAATGTTGATGAGCAAATGAAAGCTATCGCAGCTCAATTTGAAACATTACAAATTTTAAATGAAAAAGGCGAAGTTGTGAATGAAGCAGCTATGCCTGAATTATCAGATGATCAATTAAAAGAGTTAATGCGCCGTATGGTGTATACTCGCGTACTAGATCAACGTTCTATTTCTTTAAACCGTCAAGGACGTTTAGGTTTCTACGCACCAACTGCTGGACAAGAGGCTTCTCAATTAGCAAGTCATTTCGCACTTGAAGCAGAAGATTTCATCTTACCAGGATATCGTGATGTTCCACAATTAGTGTGGCACGGTCTACCATTATATCAAGCATTCTTATTCTCTCGTGGACATTTCATGGGTAACCAAATGCCTGAGAATGTAAATGCACTTGCTCCACAAATCATTATCGGTGCGCAAATCATCCAAACTGCTGGTGTTGCGTTAGGTATGAAACTACGTGGTAAAAAATCTGTTGCAATTACTTACACTGGTGACGGTGGTGCTTCACAAGGTGACTTCTACGAAGGTATGAACTTTGCGGGTGCATTCAAAGCTCCAGCAATCTTCGTTGTACAAAATAACCGTTATGCAATCTCTACTCCAGTAGAAAAGCAATCTGCAGCTAAAACTGTAGCACAAAAAGCAGTAGCAGCAGGTATTTACGGAATTCAAGTAGACGGTATGGATCCATTAGCTGTATACGCAGCAACTGCATTCGCTCGTGAGCGCGCAGTAAACGGTGAAGGCCCTACTTTAATTGAGACTTTAACATTCCGTTATGGTCCACATACAATGGCTGGTGATGACCCAACTCGTTACCGTACAAAAGATATCGAAAACGAATGGGAACAAAAAGATCCAATCGTACGCTTCCGTGCATTCTTAGAAAACAAAGGCCTATGGTCTCAAGAAGTTGAAGAGAAAGTAATCGAAGAAGCAAAAGAAGATATCAAACAAGCAATTGCTAAGGCTGACCAAGCTCCAAAACAAAAAGTTACTGATTTAATGGAAATCATGTACGAAAAAATGCCTTACAACTTAGCTGAACAATATGAAATTTACAAAGAAAAGGAGTCGAAGTAAGCCATGGCTCAAATGACAATGATTCAAGCAATCACTGATGCTTTACGCGTTGAAATGAAAAATGATCCTAACGTACTTGTGTTTGGTGAAGACGTTGGTGTAAACGGCGGAGTATTCCGTGCTACTGAAGGTTTACAAGCTGAATTCGGTGAAGATCGTGTAATGGATACTCCACTTGCAGAGTCTGGTATTGGTGGACTTGCAGTTGGACTTGCACTTGAAGGCTTCCGTCCAGTTCCAGAAATCCAATTCTTCGGTTTCATTTATGAAGTAATGGATTCAGTTTCTGGTCAATTAGCTCGTATGCGTTACCGTTCTGGTGGACGTTGGACTGCTCCAGTAACAATTCGTTCTCCATTCGGTGGTGGCGTTCATACTCCAGAACTACATGCTGATAGCTTAGAAGGATTAGTGGCTCAACAACCTGGTCTAAAAGTTGTTATTCCATCTACTCCATACGATGCAAAAGGTCTTTTAATCTCTGCGATTCGTGACAACGATCCAGTTATCTACTTAGAGCATATGAAATTGTACCGTTCATTCCGTCAAGATGTACCAGAAGGCGATTACACAATTGATTTAGGTAAAGCTGATATCAAACGTGAAGGTACAGATGTATCTGTTATCGCTTATGGTGCTATGGTTCATGCTGCATTAAAAGCTGCTGAAGAACTTGAAAAAGAAGGTATCTCTTTAGAGGTTGTTGACTTACGTACAGTTCAACCATTAGATATCGAAACAATCATTGCTTCTGTTGAAAAAACAGGTCGCGTAGTTGTAGTTCAAGAAGCTCAAAAACAAGCTGGTATTGCAGCTAACGTTGTAGCGGAAATTAACGACCGTGCAATCTTAAACTTAGAAGCTCCAGTTGTACGTGTTGCAGCTGCTGATACAGTATTCCCATTCTCTCAAGCTGAGAGCGTATGGTTACCAAACCATAAAGATATTGTTGAAGCTGTTAACAAAGTAATGAACTTCTAATTTTTAGTTTTTCATGTGCAAAAGAAATCAGCACATGCTGGTTTCTTTTGTACATATTCCATAATAATGAAATGAATCAGGGGGCTGAATTCCGTGGCATTTGAATTTAAACTACCAGATATCGGTGAAGGTATCCACGAAGGTGAAATCGTAAAATGGTTTATTAAACCAGGCGATGAAGTAAATGAAGACGATGTACTTCTTGAAGTACAAAATGATAAAGCAGTAGTAGAAATCCCTTCTCCTGTTAAAGGTAAAGTACTTGAAGTACTTGTAGAAGAAGGAACAGTTGCAATTGTAGGAGATACATTAATTAAATTTGATGCTCCTGGATACGAAAACCTTAAATTTAAAGGTGACGATCATGATGAAGCTCCAAAAGCTGAAGAAGCAGCAGTAGAAGCTCCAGCAGCGGAAACTACTCCAGCAGCAACTGCAGAAGTAGTAAATGAGCGTGTAATCGCTATGCCATCTGTTCGTAAATATGCTCGTGAAAAAGGTGTAGATATTCATAAAGTAGCTGGTTCTGGTAAGAACGGCCGTGTTGTGAAAACTGACATCGATGCATTTGCAAATGGTGGACAAACTGTAGCAGCAACTGAGGCTCCAGCAGCAGTAGAAGCTACTCCAGCAGCAGCGAAAGAAGAAGCACCAAAAGCACAACCAATCCCAGCTGGTGAATATCCAGAAACTCGTGAGAAAATGAGTGGTATCCGTAAAGCGATTGCGAAAGCAATGGTTAACTCTAAGCATACAGCTCCTCACGTAACATTAATGGACGAAGTAGATGTAACAGAACTTGTTGCTCACCGTAAGAAGTTCAAAGCTGTTGCAGCTGACAAAGGTATTAAATTAACTTACCTTCCATACGTTGTAAAAGCTTTAACATCTGCATTACGTGAATTCCCAATGTTGAATACTGCTTTAGACGATGCTTCTCAAGAAATCGTTCATAAACATTACTTCAACATCGGTATCGCAGCTGATACAGACAAAGGTCTATTAGTACCAGTTGTTAAAGATACAGATCGTAAATCTATCTTTACTATTTCTAACGAGATCAATGAACTTGCTGGTAAAGCACGTGACGGTCGTTTAGCTCCAACTGAAATGAAAGGTGCTTCTTGCACAATTACAAACATTGGTTCTGCAGGTGGACAATGGTTCACTCCAGTTATCAATCACCCAGAAGTAGCAATCCTTGGTATCGGCCGTATCGCTGAGAAACCAGTTGTGAAAAACGGTGAAATCGTTGCAGCTCCAGTATTAGCATTATCTCTAAGCTTTGACCATCGTTTAATTGACGGCGCAACTGCTCAAAAAGCATTAAACCAAATTAAACGTCTATTGAATGACCCACAATTATTAGTAATGGAGGCGTAATAACAATGGTAGTAGGAGATTTCCCAATTGAATTAGATACAGTCGTTGTTGGTGCAGGTCCTGGTGGATACGTTGCGGCAATTCGTGCAGCACAATTAGGTCAAAAGGTAGCAATCATTGAAAAAGCTAACCTTGGTGGCGTATGCTTAAACGTTGGATGTATTCCTTCAAAAGCGTTAATCAATGCAGGTCATCGTTATGAGAATGCAATGCATTCTGATGACATGGGTATCACTGCAGAGAACGTAAAAGTTGACTTTACAAAAGTTCAAGAATGGAAAAACGGCGTAGTTAAGAAATTAACTGGCGGTGTTGAAGGCCTTCTTAAAGGTAATAAAGTTGAAATCATTCGCGGTGAAGCTTACTTCGTAGATGCTAACACATTACGCGTAATGACTGAAGATGCAGCTCAAACTTATACGTTTAAAAATGCTGTTCTTGCAACTGGTTCTACACCAATCGAAATTCCTGGATTCAAATACTCTAAACGTGTTATCAACTCTACAGGCGCTCTAAGCTTACCTGAAATTCCTAAAAAACTTGTTGTAATCGGCGGCGGTTACATCGGTATGGAATTAGGTACTGCATATGCTAACTTCGGTACAGAAGTTACTGTAGTAGAAGCTGGCGACGAAATCTTAGCTGGTTTCGAAAAAGCAATGAGCTCTGTTGTTAAACGTGCCCTTCAAAAGAAAGGTAACGTAAATATCCATACAAAAGCTATGGCTAAAGGCGTTGAAGAAACAGAAACTGGCGTAAAAGTTAGCTTCGAAGTTAAAGGTGAAATCCAAACTGTAGAAGCAGATTACGTATTAGTAACTGTAGGTCGTCGTCCAAACACTCAAGAAATCGGTCTTGAGCAAGTTGGAGTTAAAATGACTGACCGCGGTATCATCGAAATCGATGAGCAATGCCGTACAAACGTACCAAACATCTATGCAATCGGTGATATCGTTCCTGGACCACCATTAGCTCACAAAGCTTCTTACGAAGGTAAAGTAGCTGTTGAAGTAATTAGTGGCCATGCATCAGCAATCGATTACATCGGAATTCCTGCAGTATGCTTCACTGATCCAGAATTAGCATCTGTTGGTTACACTAAGAAACAAGCTGAAGAAGCAGGAATGACAGTAGCTGTATCTAAGTTCCCATTCGCTGCAAACGGTCGTGCGTTATCATTAAACAGCACTGACGGTTTCTTACAACTTGTAACACGTAAAGAAGATGGTCTTCTTGTAGGTGCACAAGTTGCAGGTGCAGGTGCTTCTGATATTATCTCTGAGATTGGTTTAGCTATCGAAGCTGGAATGACAGCTGAAGATATCGCTCAAACAATCCATGCTCACCCAACATTAGGTGAAATCACAATGGAAGCAGCTGAAGTTGCTCTTGGAATGCCAATTCACATTGTAAAATAATTTAAGTAATGTAAATAACCCATCTCTTATTTAAAGAGATGGGTTATTTTTATTTTCATAAAATGACTTGCAAGGTCTTTATATGTACTTGTCGAATGAATATATAATACTTTAAATGAATCGTTAGAATATATGCCGTTGTATAATATGTAATTGATTCAAACTTAATCCCATATATTAATAAAATAGAGCATGTCAAAGGAGAAGGTTCCATGAAAATATTACATGTTATATTTTATCATTTTCTATTATGGAGTGGTTTTTCCGTTGTATTAACATTATCGAATGGTGATAAGTTTCATTATAAAGTAATACTCTTTTTCGTATTTCTTTATTTAGCATATGTGATTGCATGTTTTCTATTACACGTAAGGAAGCAGGCTTTATTACTTACGTGTTCGAATTGTATACTCTTTTTAATTCTATTCTCTATTTTTTAAATTAACGTTTATAGAAATACATTGTTCTTCCATTAAATAGTTGTAACTCTCCTTCTAATTTCTTCGCTAGAAAACGGCTAAATTCATTTGCTTTTCCTTTATCACCAAATGTTGCTGTAGTAGGTAAAGAAACCTGAATGAAAGATTGTTCCTTTTCTATTCCAATCCCCACATAAATAGAATCATATCGATCGTGACTTGATTGGAGTTTTAATGTTGTTGCTGATGTATCTAATATTTCATAAGGAAAAGCTGTATTTGTATAAGCATAATTAATTTGATCACCAGTCTTGGAAGTAACGGTTTTATAGTTATGAAAAAGGTGTTTTACATCTTCTATTGAAACAGATTGTTGATTAGATTTAGGTACAAGTGTGATAAAGGCGTGTTGCATACAAATTTCCTCCTAGTTTAGTAGAATAATATCATTCTACATCCTACTGAATTTTTTGACAATTAAAAGGAGTATTACTTTTTTTGTTTAATATATTATGAATAGGAAGTGTTATTTAGAAAGGTGGAAACTCATGTTTGAAAAATTGTATGATGAGCATGAAAGTGTGAAGGTACGATTTTTAGGATTTATGACGCATGATACACGTTATGATTTTGGAGTTATTTATACAAATATGTTTTTTGGAAAGCCACTTATTGTTTGTATGCAAACAGGGAGATCTACTTTGCTTGGGCGAGATGATGTAGAAAATGTTCCATATATACAAGAAACTTTTAAGTTAGGATCGGAAGAGGAGGCGGAGGAATTAGCTCAGTTTTTTAAATTTCTTGTTCCGTCTACTTCTTTGCATGCGGAGTATGAAGAATAATTAACAAGAAACAGTCGTATGTATGAAATATGGCTGTTTTTTTGTGTTAATATCGCATACTAATTTAATTTTAAAATATTTAATGTGTTATACTAAAAACCTATTGACGTAAAAAGTATAACATATTAAAATAAAGACAGAAAGTTAAGCGGTTACAAAAGTTTTTGGGATTATAAACTTAGGGGGAAATGAAAAATGGGAACAATCGTATGTCAAGATTGTGAAGGTACAATTGCACACTTCGAGGATGAGAAAGTAACGGTACTTTACGGGAAATGTGGATCTTGCGGATGTGAGCACACAGAACATACAAAAGCCCAATAATTGATAGGAAATGGACAACTAAAAGTTTTTAGGACCATAAACTTAGGGGGAAATGAAAAATGGGAACAATCGTATGCCAAGTTTGTGAAGGAA
>NZ_JAFEMR010000040.1:0-25171 GCF_016892495.1 Bacillus sp. RIT 809
TGTTTCAATTTGACCAGCGGCCACTTCTTGACCTGGTATTTCATTTTCTATCGGCGTTACTGGTGCAATCGGTGTTTCAATTTGACCAGCGGCCACTTCTTGACCTGGTATTTCATTTTCAACCGGTGTTACTGGTGCAATTGGTGTTTCAGTTTGATCAGCGGCTACTTCTTGACCTGGTATTTCATTTTCTATCGGCGTTACTGGTACATCATCTATTTGCTCTGTTGTTCCTGTTATCGCTACATCTGGCATATCGTTAGTAACTGGAACTTTATCCTGTGAGGAATCTTCTTGTAGTATAGCTATATGCGGTTCGTTTTTTCGAAGTTTTCTAGGAATGGATACATTGTCACCTGCTGCAAGTGGTAGTTCTTCAATACCTTCATTTTCAGCTTCATCTTCTAAGCTCATTAATTGACCTTTATTAATAGTCGCGACATCTTCTAATTGTTTACCTTCTTCTAATTCTTCTTCTAGATCCATTTCATTTTCTTGTTCTTCTTCCATAATCTCTAATTCTTTACTGTCTGTTCCTTGTAACTCCTCGCTATCTGGCATCTGTTCAAGTTCGGTTGTCTCTAATTCTGGCTTATCTTTATCAGATTCCATATTTTCTGATCCTGTAGCGGCTGCAAGCGCTTCTGGATCGTTTGTACTAATAGTTACATAGTCCTCTTCATCTTCTCCATATCGTCTAGAATTGGAGCCAAACTTATCATTAATAAATCCTCTTCCATAATCAACCGCTCTTTCAGACATTAAAGAAACGTCTGTCGCCATCCTATAAGCTGCTTTAGAAGCACTAAATGCAGCAACAAGACGATCTCTGAATAAATAACATAAAACAAACACTACAATTTGAAGAAGCATAGTTGATACATATCCAGCCGCTCCCGATTCTGGAAGCGTATATATCAGCTCTGAAATAGTGAACACTATAACCAGCAACACGGACATTATTATTTTTAATGCAAGTGGTCTGATCCATTCAGTAGCCCAACTAGAAAGAACCCTTCTTTGTCCTGGTAATAATGCTACAGCCATACAAATTGGTGCGATTATACTCATAACCATAAACCATAATTGAAAAGCAATTGTTAAAAGACAAAGTAATATAATTGGAATTCCAGTAAATGTATTAACCACGTAATACACAATCGTAAAAATAAGTCTTTCCCCTACACTATCTAATTTCATCATTACGTTTTTATCTTTTATTTCTTGCTCTATAATCTTTACTCGGTCTTCCCCAGGCGGTGTTTTTAATAATTTATTTACTCGGTCTTCTCCAATGCCTTCTTTTGAATCTTTCCCATACTGCATAAATAAGTACGGTCTTTCAGTAAGTAACGTCCATATCTGTTTTTTCACTGCATAAATGGCATCCTCTTTTGAACGTCCTGGATCTCCTGCAACTGTTCCCGTTGCTTTCGTTAAAATTTGAATGCTAATTTCTGAACTAACTGTATTAGCCGATCTTAAAAACGTTGATACATTTGAAATAAACGTAACAATAACAGCTATTACCAGGACAGTTTTTACTATTTCTGAAAATCCTGTTAATGGTTGACGTTTTACGAAAAATATATAGGCTGCATAAAAAGCTGATAAAGCACAAGTTAGAGAGATAATTGAAGGGAGTAAACCACCAGATTTAAAACCATTGTTCTCTACTCCTGCGATATTTTGCATTGCTGTTCCTAACTTGTCGGCCACATTATCAATAATATCTAGCCTAAGGGATTGATCTACTACAAATAGAACACCCTTCACAAGTAATAAACTAAATTGAAAAGCAAGATCTACTCCCCATTGTGTTACACTATATATTTTTCTTTGGATATCCTTCCCTATGCTATCATCACCAAACATGTAGCCCCAGGCTTTAGAAAAAAAGCCTTTATCATCATCTTTAGAAGGAGCTGTGTCTATTTGATAATGTGCATCCTTATATAAACCATCTGTATGACCTTCAAATAAATGATTAGAAATGGTATCTTCTTCCGCATGAGCCACATTAGAATTAAAAGACAAAATTGTAAACAGACAGAGCAACACTATTGCTCCTATTCTTTTCACTCACCTTCACCCCATTTGTGAACATGCTTAGGTTCTTTACTCCCCACAATTGAATCTAAATTGTGAGTGCTCCCCCAAGCCCATTCGGAATTTTTCCAAGCTCCATTTTTATCTTGTAAAATATATAAGCTTTCTCGTAATTTCTTATCTTCAACTGGATCATAATATACAATCTTGTAGTAATATTCATTCTTTTTCCCATCTAACTCATAACGATATAAGTCATATTTACTCCCTAGTTTCTTACTCGCACCTGGATTTCCAACCTTATCTGGCCCGAAATCATAAGTCTTATACGAAAGGTCATTTAACTGTTTTGTGTCCATATCAATATAAGCGCGTAAATATTCCATAGCTACTTTATCAGCTTCTTTTGCCTTATCCGATTCCATTTGACAACCAGAAATGCTGATCAGTGCCAGCATTCCTAGTATTAAAAATTTAAAATTGAGCTTCATTATCTTCATTCTCTATACCTCCAGATGACTATACCGATTGTAATTCTCTTTCTTCGTCTGACTTTGTTGAAGTGTCAAAGGCCGTCAATAGCTCTTTAAATACTGGATCAACGTTGATAATCGCCGTACGTCCATATATATCCTGGAACAAGCATTGGCCCCTTTTAAGCTTTTTCATCATAGATACATTTTCATCTGTAATCGGGAGATTATAATAACTCAACATTTCCTCGGCTTCCTTATCGTATTTCATAGCAAACGAGAATTTCATACCCACATTGGCAACCTCACGATTTTCAGAATTAAAATCGCTGGCGTTTTGTGTACTAAGATATAATCCTGTATTGTGATAACGGCCTTTACGAATAATATCGTCTGCTAAACGCGAACCTTCACTGTTTTTTAATACACTGGCTGCTTCATCTTGAACGTACACTTTAAATACACTTCTGTCAGAGTTCATTAAGGATTTTCCAAAGGCTGTCATAGCAATTAATACACTCTCTGAAAGTTTATCTATAATACTAACAGCTGGTTTTTTCGAATCTGGTAATTGTAAATGTTGAATCTGCAATACTTGTAATGGTCTTTCTAGACTTAAAACACGATAATTCTGTCCTGGTTTACCGAATAATAATTCAGCTAACGGTGTTTTTTCAATCGTTTCTAAACGATGAATTAAAGAATTTAAACTATCTAATGATTTTTCTGACATAACTTTTGAATCTCGACCTTTTTTCTCTTTCAATTGTTCCTTAACTAAAGTCAAGCAAGGATTTTCTAATTTTGTAACTTCCGTTATTGCATCAACTAAATAGTCATATCTAGAATCTTCAAGATTTGCATTTGCTAAAAATGACAGTAATTCTAAAGAAAGTCGCTTCGCTTCTTCTATCGAACTACATATACGGAACGGATCAAGACACCCTGCATCCTCTGCACTAGCTCCTAATGTCCATACTTCTAACTGATCTTTTTTGAATCCTGGAAGTTTGATAGGCCAATCTCCCCTATCCCCTTTTGGATCTCCAACAAAGGCACGGCCGCCACTCATTACAATCCAGTAAACTAATAAATTCAATAAAAATGATTTCCCTTTTCCTGTTTGGCCCGCGATCATAACTGACAAACTATCGAATTCATTCGCTATATTATCTAAAGCTTTAGCTGCTAAATCTGGTTTGATAAAAACAGGACGGTTTAATTTAGCTGTTCTTCCGAAATAAAACCCTTTGTTATCACCAATTTGAGTTGTTGCACCAAACATTCCCTGTGCCAGCACCCCAGGCTCTACGTATAATTTAAAGTCAGTATTATAACGATGTGAACCAGGTAAAAATTCATAAAAGTACGCAAGCTGGTCACCGAATGGATTTACTAATTCAATTCGCATTTTCTTGTATTCTGATATTAATGCATTAATTCTAGTTTGAAGGGTTTTCTTATTTTCAGCGTATACACAAAAGAGTACACTCATTTCATACCCTGGCATTCCAGTAGTTTGAAATCTATCTTGAACATGTTTAACCCCTCTTACTTTTCGATCTATGGTCAAATCTGTTGTTTTCCCTCCAACCATTGCTTGACGGCGCTGATCGTTTAATTCCAGCTCACTATTCGTTAATTGCTTTGTTACTATTTCATTATCCATATGGTGTGCCCGGATACTAATTTCAACTGGAAATTTCAAAGAGTGAGATTGAATCCGATAAATCCACTCTAGCCCTGGAAAAATGGATTCTTCTGGCATAGACTTTACAGCCAAAAAAGCAACGTGCATTTTCTCCAAATCACCATCCTCATTTTGTCTTTCTAAAATCAAGGATCTTCCTGGTGACTCATCAATTAAACAATCTGTAAGCTTTACAATCTCTTGCATACGGGTACGGCGTACTTTTTTAGGTTTTCCGTTGCTGTCGAACAGTTCAATTGTTTCCCCTATATTCCATTCTTTTACTCTCTCTGGTTCAGTCATTCCACGTGTAAAGTTTTGTTCAATTAAAAATTTAAGCGTTGGCGCTGTAAGACGATTCACAAATTTAAACGTATTAATTAATTGACCATGAATAACTTCATCCATATCTTTATATTCATCAATCTCATCTTCCAAAATATCTGATTCATGTAAACCTATTGCTTCATGTGCTGCATTTGTAAATCCTTGTCTCATACGTTTAGCAAATTTGGCCGTTTCAACAATAGGATTTCGGGCCTGTTTTTGCTTCTTTTCTTCATTGACTTGAACGAGTATATAAAAGTGATATTCTGTATTTTCGGTTGACATTGCCGAACGTTTCAGATATTGCTTCATTTTCCCGAAAAGCCAGCGACCCGTTGGAGCCATTGGGCCGCTTATACTTTCAATATGTTCATCTAAAATTTCATCGGAGTTTGTTGTGCGCGGGATAACTAATAAGTGTAAGTCACACTCTAAATGAGTAAATAATGTTGTTTGATTTAAAAAATAACCTTTTTTTGTACTTTCATCATGAAAATCATACTCAAATCCTTCAACCTCGTAACCTAACCAAACCCTTCCATCAACACTAAAGCAAAGATTTTCTTCAACATGTTTAGTTGGGAACCTCGTTAAAGTTTTCAGCATATATCGCTTCCTCTCCCTCTTCCTCATTAATAAATGTAAGTTCAAACGCCGCAATATCTTCTGTTTGTTTAGATTGCGAAGAAGAAAGTTTTATTACTTCTTCTTTTGAATATTGGATAAAAATTGGACTATTAAAAACATAGATCTCTGGTTTTCTTAAACGCATTGATCTATTCATTTGATGTGTTCGCATTTTAAATGTGATCCACGAGCGAAAAAAGGCAAAAAATGATTTTCCATCTGTCTTATAACGATCTAGGCCCCATACAAGCAAAATAGGGAGTACAACATAATAAAGAAAGTAATAGTCATCAGCTAGTGGCCCCACGATCCAACCTGTTAACGGAAACCATCTTAATAAAACAAACAGCGCAACAATTAATATAAAATAGCCCATCAACTTCCACGATACGGGCCGTGGAAGTTGATAACCTAGTATTTCATATTGTCTTCTTTCATATTTCATAAAGCTCCCGAAACTGTAGACTTTAATTGGTCTGCTTTTTCTATCCCTATCTCGCATTCTCTTACAGTCCTAAAAGTCCAGAAATCCATGTACCAACATTTTTTAATACATCTGGCTTTTGTACGAAGAAGATTAATAATCCGCCACCAAAAATTAAAGTTACTAAAAGCCCCCATGCGCGTTTCACAAATAAGAAAATTCCAGCTACGATAAACACCACATACAAGGCCATAGTCCCTTGACTTTTAACCTCTTGTAATAGCCCATCTAAACCAATCCCTAAATACAAACTTTTCAATAGTCCTGTAAAAAACATATCCAAATTCCTCCCCTTAAATATTCTGGATTTGTGTTACTACAAACTGACCTTTTTGCTTCTTTACAACTAACTTATAATGCATTGTCATTTTCGCTTCTGAATCAGAATTAACAAGAATGACACTTACATCCACTTCGTATTTTTCTTTTTGATTTTTTACCGGATATACCTTCGCATCAACAACCTTATCAAGCTTCATTCTACCTTCAAGCCCCTTAACGTCTTTATCTTCTAGTACATAACGTAATTCGGCTGGTGTGGCTGTTGTATAAGATTTAAAAAACGTTGGTAAAAACTCTTTTATATCCTGTTTAACATCAAAGTTGTTAATTTCTTCTCGTTTTTCTTCTTTTTCTTTGATTTCGGCTTTTTCATTGATATTTACTACTTTGGGAAGTCCAGAAATAACAAATGCGTTTTTATTTGCTGTGATTGGAATAGAAAGAAATTGAGTTGCATTTTTTTCTTCATTTGGTCTGTTCAATTTGTAATTTACTTTTAGAACAATATTTGCTTGATCTTTACCAGTTTCTTTTACCATACTAACTACAGATTGAATGTAATTTGAATCCCATTGAGCGCTTTTTACATCGAATCCCCCCTGTTTATCCAGGCTTTCCATAAGATAAGATTTCAAATGATCTTCACGCTTTTGTTTACCCTCGTCAGTTCGTTGCCAAGTATAATATTCTTTAGCAAACGACTTTGTAAATTCAATCGCTTCTGGTCTGATCGCTTGATTCTCTGTATTTTGCTTTAATTCTTCATTTTGAGAACTAGCATTAACCGCTTTTGTACTGTTACCCTTAATCACGGTAGTAACCGAAACGGCAAATATCCAAAGAAACGCCACCCAAAAAATAATTGCGCCTATTTTTCGCCCTCGATTTTTTGGCGCTCTGAATTGCTGCCTGCTGCCGCTAGGCTTCAACTTCTTCAGTAACTCTTTCCAATTCAATATATTCCCCCCTATTCAATTATCAATGTTCATTAAATCCTTACTTTTTCTTTTGGATTTTCTAAATCGCGATAAATAGGGCCAAATGGATCTTTTATATAATCCTCAAAAGTAGCCACATAAACAGGTAATTCTGGACTCTCCACCCCTTTTAAGTGTCTAAGTAATTCTTTTTCTCTAGCTGCATCCCTAGCCACAAATACCAATCTCCATGCTCGAATGGGATAAGAAAAACCTACATTTTGATCATATTCTTCAATTTTTTCTTCACGTTGTAAAAAATCGTTGTACCGTCTAATCTTCTTTAAAAGAACATCTTTTGTACCAAATGTCCTTTCCATTTCTAAAAACAATCCTACATTTGCATCAATCTTATCTTTAACACCAATGACTGCAATTCCATCTGGTCGAATAACATCAACTGAACTTTTTGTATATCTAAATGTTGCTCTAGGCTCATTTATCCACTCTTTCAGTTCTAATACTTCCTCTTTTTCTGATTGAAGTGTCATGGAACACTCTAGATGGGCTAACATAAGACTGTGATAAACGAATGTCGCAACACGTTCTGACCATCTAGGGTTCCAATGTACTTCCCCTCTCAACTCCCTAACCATTTCTACACCATACTTTGTAAGTGTATAAACGTTTTGAGGTCTTCCCGACTTCCTCACTTGATTTCTTATAGAAGGAATGGGTAAATGTTCATGTTTGATGTATTCCCCCTCTTCTAGCCTGCGAAGGCGATAATATACGGAGTTTTTCCGATGCCCTGGATAACATTTCGATTCGATATATTCCAGGTCTAAGTACACATGAGTATGCAAATCAATTAATAGTTTTTGGTCTTCTTCTGATAACATTAGGTGGGCCATCATGTTTTCTCCTTCTCTAGCATGTCAAAAATGCTTTTATTCCCATCTTCCTTCTTCTTAGATTTCTTTATTTCTGGCTGCTCTTTTGGTTCCTCTGGTTGTCGGCTTTCTTCAACCACTTTTTCTATTTTTGGATTTTCTTCTTTTACTGTTTCTGGAACAATTTTTGTCTGTTTCTTTTGAAACAATGGGATAATCTGTGCTTGTTGTTCTTCTTTAATGCTTATATTTGATGTTTCCGGCTGTTTTTTCATTAAAACTGGTGTGTTCAACGACTTACTTTGCACTGGTTCAGTAACTTTTTCTTTTTCAAGAGCATTAAAAATTGAATCTTTTGAATATTCCGATTTCTCAAGTGGTACTTTTTCCTTCTTAGATCCACTTTTACCGTAAAGAAACTGATCTATTTCTTTATCTATTTCTTCAATAGACTTTCCTGTTTGCTCTAACTCTTTAATTTTCGCGTGTGTCCATGCATTCGATGCTTTTGTCATTGCTTCATTACCATAAATAGCAACTTTTCCATCTGGTAAATAGCGATCTAACGGCGGAACTTCTATCGTGCACCATACATCTTGCGCCTTACCGTCAATTTTATCTTGTGTTTGAACAGCAACAACCAAATCCGGTAAACCTTGCAAATACTGTGCTCTAAAGCGCTTTTGCATAATGTCTTCTAACACTTTAGCCGAGTCTGGCCCTTGACGACAGACAAAGAAATTACCACCAATTTCTTTTAAGGCATCCGCCAAAGCTTTGTCTAATTGTCCTGTGATTTGTTGTGTAATCGGCCATAGGCCCAAACCGTATTTTCTGTCTTCTGCTACGATTTTTGGAAGGATTGGTACTTGTACTTTGTGGGCTTCGTCAATAAAAGTTAGATGTAGTTTAGATCCAATTGGGCGTTGTTGAACAATACGGTGATATTGATTCATGATATATCCAATTGTTAATTGAATATCGTCTGATTCCATATCAGATAAGTCATAAAAAACAATATGGCCTTCATCCATCCACTTCCTAATTTCTAACGAGAAATCAGATTGACCATACATTCTTTTCAAATATGTTGTACTTCTAAATAAGTCTAATCTGTTCAATATTGGCTGAATGCTGGCATCCAAAGCCTCTCCAACATCATGTTTCCAATAATGAGAATAATATTTCGCTTCTGGCCCCTCTAAATTCGATAAGACTCGTGCACGAAATATCTCATTTGTTAAAAACATTGGAATACTAAGTGTGTTGTGTGTTTGTTTCCCATCAATTAGCAAAGTTCCAATTGTAGCTTTTAAAATACGTTCTGTTTGAGGTGCTTGACCTGGGATGATTGATTTAATAACGCTTAAAATTGAGTTAATAACTGTTTGAGTGTCTTCATTAGGAAATCTATGAAGTAAGTTCAGTGCTGGAGGATGTTGTGAATGACGGAAGCGAATGAAATGTACTTTATTCCAATCAACTTGCTTTCCATCTAGTTCCGCTTTCAACATGCGGTTTAGCGCGATAATTGCGAGGTCTGGAGTAGGATCAAAAAGAGAAAAACCGCTTGCATTTTCTGGATCACTCATCCACTCATCAATGACACTTTCCATAATAGCCATTGCGACTGTACTTTTACCCGATCCAGTTTTACCGGTTATTGCACCCATTTTCTTCATTTGCTCTTTTGCTATTCTGACCAGGCGGTCTTTTTTCATTGGATGTCTGGCATAACCTACACCAATTCCATCACTAAGCAAATCTTGAGGTAACATTTCTTCTCCCTTATCGAGATACAAAATTTTCTTTTCTACTTTATCCTTTTTATCTCCCTTAATCTTTGGAAGGTGAAGTAAATTCGCAAGTTCTGACCCCGTCCAGGTCATTTTTCCATAACTCGGACACGGAACCTTTAAGACTGAATGCTTTAATCTTCGATAGCGAAGTTCATTTACATCAGCCATAATACTTGCAACCATATTCCCCAAATTTTTCAGAACAGGGACACCAGGATAATATTCACTTGCAAATGATACAGCGACTTGAAAGGCCATTTCATTTCCTGCGAAACGTCTATTCAAATCTCTATACTCTTCTTTCTCAAAAGCATCTAAGCCAAAACCAGAACTATGCTTCTTTCTTTTCTTAATTGCTTTTTCTGCTTTCCGTATGCCCTTTATCAAACGATGGCCGTTATCTGGAGAAAAAGAAACATCAATCCACGTTTTTTCTTCCGTTGCATTAAGTAGAGTCGGCAATACATCTTTTGTGTATCTTGCTAAAGATAAAGTTGCTTCAAGATGTTTACGCTTCAAAACCATACGCCCGCCAACAGCTCTCCAAGTTGGGAATGGCACTTCATCCATTTTCTGTTCATACACTTCTGCATGAATATATAGGCTTCGAAATGCCTGGACGACACGATTAATCCCATCGTTTGGCCCTGCAAGATAAAAACGCAATCTTTCTTCTTTTCCTTCTGGACGATACGCGAGTAAACGATACCAATCACGACCTTTAAATAACCGCTCTAACGGACGGCGACCCGCTCCATGAACTTGACGGATCATACGGCCCACAGTGTCTACGGTTATTTCATCATCTACATGAGGAATGATCATAACATACCGGTAACGTCTTCTTTCAATTTGATACAACAGAATACGTCGTATGATCTGCAACACTACTACTGCGAGTAGTCCCAAGATCAATAATTGTACTACTTGAACTACAACTGGCATCCACCGAGAAATTTCAGATAGTATTTTATCTCGTGAAAACCATACGGCGGCTCCAGCTCCCAAGATAAGAAGCATCGGCCAATTTTTAGTGACGAAATCGTCAATTTCTCTGTCCATTTTGCTGCGTGACAACGTCCCACCTCCGAACATATTTGGAGCGAGAAACAGCGTAACAAGTCAGAATCTCGTCTGACAGAGAAAAACAGTACAACCAGTAAAAGCCGAATAAAGACAGCTTGCTGGCATGTGATACGAGACGAGACTCGGAAATGAACCGCCGCCGCCCGCACGTAGTTTAAAAGAAAATTTTCGCCTGTGTGATGACTATTCATACGAATGAGTCTATCCCCCAGGGAAAGCTTCGTATTCTGGATAACCATATTATACCATAAAATCCCTTATATTTCAATCATCTTGTTTAAAATAATTTACACAATAATCTGCATAATCACTTTTAATCACCTTTAGTAATTATTACGCAAGTATTTGGAGTAATATTCCACAAGTTTTTCATTAGATTATTCATTAGATTATTTCAATTGTTCTAGAGGTTATAATTTCAATTACCAGAAGGTTATAAGTATAAATAAGTACGAACATTAGAACTATGAATAGTGGAAAACATAAAGAAATATAATCCTCGGCTCGTCATTCGCAAGCTCATTTCCTTACCTTCGGACTACGTCCCCCAGCACTAAAAAATAGCATGTTAGCCTACATCTTCATAGTAATTTTGTATCTCATAAAACAAGTACATTAGAAGATCCTCAATACGTGTATAAAGATATAAACTACCTGTAGTCAGTAATTCAAACAAGAACGAATGTGAGAGCTCTGGAAACTCTGTAAGAGTAAAGGAATAGATATAAGCTACGAGATCCAGAGGAAAACACGTAGCTGTAGAAACTCGTTGAACAAAGGACAGTTGAGAAACCGAAAGAGTATCTACAAGAGTAGTAGTATAAGTAGTCCGGGAGATCGAAATACTAGGCAGTAAAGAGCTCCCACCCACCACCGTATCTTTAAGTGTATACGGATTTGGCTCATTTTTTTTAAGGGATACAACAGGCGCACTCATCACTATTGGTTCTGAATCTATGTTTCTTTCTTGCTTAACTTCAATTTGCTCCTGGGCCACTAATTCAAGCGTTGTCTTTGCTCCACGCCCTTTTCCTTCTACTGTTAGGTTAATATGTCCAGACGCTTGTAAACGCCCTATAACTATCTTAAAAGATGAAAAAGGCACTCCCATATCCTTTGCTAATTTGCGTTGTGATCCCGATACTTCCCCTTTTTGCTGCTCTAAGTATGCTAAAATATCAGCTTCCCATTCTTCCATATGGCTATATTGACGATCTTCACGCTCTTTTTTCCCTTCAAACGGGCGATACGAAAACACCATTCCCGATAATTCACGTATATAGCAAGCCGCTGGCCCTTTTTTCGTTCCCTGGAACGCACTACGAACCTTTTGTTTTACCTTCAATACCGTTAAAGGCTTTTCTAGCTTTGCATTCCATTCACGAAGCTTATTTTCAGCTTCTTCCTTTGCGTATCCAGAAGCTTTAAATGTTAAAGCTAACGTATAACAAGTGTTATCCCTCTTCCCTTCTTCTACACCTTGTAGAAGCTTTAAAATAGCTGGATGAGACAATAAATCACATTGCCCTACTGTTACCTTTTTAAAGAAAGAACGGTCTTCTTGCTGCATGATCATCCAGTCTATAAGTTCCTGGAAGTCTATACGATTATTAGACTCATAAACTGTGTTTTGATCTGTCACCACACGGAAATAACGCTCTGCACCAACAGCAACAGGATCACCGCCGATATTTGCGATAATTTCACGCTGAATACGCTCATAAAACTCTATAGTCTTTGTATAAGCTCTTTTTGCTACAGCAAAATAAAAGTACAGATGAAACCCACCAGACGGCGTTTTCACGATTAAAGAAGGCTCTGGAAGCCCTGCGCATTCAACACGGTCCAATACATCTGGAACCGTCAAACCTTTATTTTCTTCATTGTCGCCTTTTGCGTCTATATCAATGACCATCGCATTTAACCAGCGTAATGAGGCCTTATTTCGTTTGTCGTTACGATAGAATGTATTAGGTGTGTAATATGTAGTGTCTTGAGTCATTGCAAACAAAGTTTTATATGTACGAACCGCTTTAAAATCCTCACAATTATTACTTAAAAAAGTAAAACCATGCTCATTATCATAGCCACTTACTTGTTTATCTCCTTGACGTTTCGCTACTTCCGTAAATTGATTTTGAAATATTTGTCGATACATTTTCACTTGTGTTCCTCCTTTCTCGGAGAAACAAAAAAGACAGATAGCCCAAGCTATCTGTCCCCATTTTCGAACCGATATATTAATTTTCTCATGTCATAAGGTGTCTCAAATTGACTATGAATTTATTGCATAGACAACAAATTTCATGGTACAATAGAGCCAGACATTAAGTAAAATAATATATACATCCAGTTTGTTCGAACTAAACTGGAATTGGTTCAAGCTATGGTCGAAGATAGCTTGTTCCCGAAGCAATCTTGTTAACCGCAAGATTGCTTTTTTTTATTCTTTTTTGTTTCTACTAGACATTAGTAAGATTTATATTTTCATTTGTTTATTTATGTAATTTATGTAAATAAGTCTCTATTTTTCTAAATTGTGCGAATAATTTTCTGTTCTAATACAAATATACTCCTTTTCTTTCCAGGCCGCAACCCTTTGTCTTTATTTATATTTTTCAGATTGTTAACTTTTTATTATTGTTAACATTATATGAAATAAAAATAATAAAATCACCAAAAAACCTTATAAAACAAGCATTTAAACAGAAAATATTTTTGTTAACTTTGATAAGAAAAAACTTCCATATACAGTTTAGTTGTGATATATTGTTAACAAAGATAAAAAAGGAGTGGAGAAAAAAATGAAAATTTCTATGATGAATAAGGATTCTGGGAACTCACTTGATATGAATTTGATTGATGGTTTTTATGTTGAGATCCCTACAAATGTTGTGGAAATCAGCAAAAATGAAGCTGATTCTCATTTTGTTGCTGCCATTGGAAACCCTAAAGATCTAGATTCTCGCTTATTAATCTCTACAACAATTCCGGGCGAAGAGAAAGAAAGATACTTTTTAGTAGGTGAAGAAGCTGCAAAACACGCACTAGCAAACAATCACGTTAATAAACTACACGATAAAATCACTAGTCATATCCCTTATGTAATGTTTTTAGCTGCTGTTGCTTATTACCACGCTATTAATGATGAAAGAGAAAATGATGATAACACTGTTGAAATTGAATACTTCCAAACAATGTTACCTATCTGGTTACTAAAACGCACGGCTAAATTTAGCGAAGCACAAACAGCAATGTCAGAACGTTTTACAGGCGATCATATCGTATCTGTTCACACTCCTGGTTTAGAACGCACTTTAAATATTGATGTAAAAAAAGCTTCTTGCCGCATTGAAGGAGAAATTGCTCGTTTAGGTATCAAGAAAAATTTCGAGTTAGAAGATCGCGAGGAAGCAAAACAGTTTGATAATAATGATACTGTATTAGTCGATATTGGTGGTGGTACTATTGATCTTGTTTTATCACCAGCTGGTTTAAAAGCACCAAAAAACCGAGATTCTATGCAATCAATTGATAAGCTTGCTTATTTATCACATATCGAAAAACTAAGAAAAGAAAAATTCATAGAATTTTTCGATGATCTACGATCCTTCGAGATATTTATAGTACAGAACTACCAAAAACCTAAAATGGAATTAGTTGACGGCAATAGTGGCAAACGTACCGATTTAACTGAGAAAATTAAGTCTTCTTTAAAAGAATTTGCTAACATTTTAATTTTAAAAATTCAAGATGTTATGCCTGCACCAGCTGACAAAGTATACAAATACATCTATTTCGGCGGTGTTGCTCCAATTTTAGAAGATAGCATCCGTGAAGTTATTGAGGAAATGTATGGCGCTGAAATTGCACAAGCAAATCATATTTTCTTGCCAGATTCTCGTAAATTAAACCTATATGGCCTAGAAGTTAAAAGCCGTGGTGAAATGCTACAAAAAGCATCTAAATAGGCATATCACCAGAAGAAAGGAGGGAGCACATGGGACGTACTAGCAAGGAAGAAAAACAAAAAGTGTTTGGCCTTCGAACAGATAACATGAGTGAAAAAGTATATAGTCACTTAGATAAAAAAGCCCGCTCAAAACAATTAGCTTCATATCTTATAAAGTTGGTTGAACAAGACTTAAAAGGTCAAGAGCCATTTGATGCAAAAGAAGAACTCATTGAGGTTTCAAAAAATCAAGATTATATGATGAAGGCCATCGAACAGCTAACTAGAAAAATATCTACTATCCAAGTAGCTCCAGCTCCATCTGTTGTTATGTCAAATCAAGAGAATAACAATACATCCTTAGAAAATGATTTATTAAAAGATGTTGGTAAGTCGGGACAATTAATTACAAGTAAGGTGGTTACTGGATCTCTTGACGATGAGGATTTAGAAGACCAAGACTTTTAGAAAAAAGGATCTCACTCCTTATTTAAAGGATGTGCGATCCTTTTTGTTTAATCTATAATGTAAATGAGCGACTTTGGACGGGAGGTATAAAGATATGAGCGAATCCGAACAAGAACGAGCCTATTGGACGCACGAAGTTGCTGACAAACTCCAAATATCACACAGTACATTAAAAAGATGGTGTAGTGAGCTAGAAGTGAGCGGTTATAAATTTACTAAAGGTACAAATGATAGTCGCGCATTTACCGCTCATGATTTATCAGCATTGGAAAAATACAAACACCTAACCAAAAAACAAAAGATTCCAAAGGATAAGGCCGCAACTACTGTTACAGAGGAATTTTCTACAGATATGAGCGATTGGGCGACCCCCGCCCATAAAGAAAGCGACCATTTTTTGAGTAGCCCACAAGCCGCCCAAACACTTCAAGCACTTATGCAAAGGTTCCAGGAGCAAGAAGAAACCAATCGTCAAATCTTACAGGAACTAAAAACAGCTAATGAATTAAATAAAACCATTTCTGCACAATACGAACAACTAAAAAAAGAGATACAGGCCCTTAATGCTGATCAAAAATTGATAGCATCTGGCCAGGAGAAAAAACAAGGATTCTGGGCAAAGCTTTTCACAAAAAATAAGGACGTATGATGATAAATTACATCATACGTCCTTATTTCTGTTCGGATAAGATCATATCCGGTTTTATATTCGATTGAATACCCATGTCATTTAACTTTGATTCTAATAAAAGGATTTCTTTTTCAAATCCTTTTTTCAAAGCAATATCCGATATTCTTATAACACACCATCCATTTTCTTTCATATGAGCATCACGTTTTTTATCTTTTCTTCTGTTTTCTGGCACTCGATGAAATGGCCCATCAACTTCAAGATCCAGCTTTCTTCCATTAGGTGAATAAAAGGCAAAGTCTAACTTATAGCGTGTACCAGGTACTTTTTGTTGCACAATAGGGTGATAACCTTTATAACGAAGCGCATCATACACCTGCTTTTCCAACTTACTTTGACATTTGCTACGTTGTGTATCACTATCCGGTTTATACCCACCAGAGACAGTTGTAATTTGTGCTAAAAAGAAAAATAACAAAGCACATCCAAGAACCACGAATAACCCCGTCATATTCCTTCACCTCTTTTATTTTTTATCACGGACAAATTACATCCTACTCAACTGTTGCATAGGCTAATGACTAAGCAAGAGCTTTTAAATTACCTTATCAGCAACTTAAATCACTACCTACTTACTGTTACCTACGTATTAACGTGTCATGAGTAGCAATAACAGGAAATAAAAGATGTGTTTATGACGACGAGGGCGGAAGGCCGAGGGAAGTCATAGTGCCCCCTTAACTCAAATCTTATACCATGTAATTTTTACCAATAGGGTGGTTATGTCCTGGTAATTATTACAATGGATCGGAAAGGATGGATTTCATTGTTAGCGAAAATAGAGAAGGCACTGCAAAATTACCAAAGTTATATAAAAAGAAAAAATCAAATTCATGATCTAGAGGAACAAACGAAAAAATCATTTCATTCAGCAAGTTTATTTTTGACTCACATCACGTATGGAAATGTCAAAACCTACATTTATCCTACTATCCAAAAAACACTTATATTAGAGACACACAAGGAGATTATTTTCACCATACCAAAAGGCATGAATCCAAAGAATTTAACCGAAAAGGAATATGTCTTCAAACAGTATTTAGGCGACAGTATCGAGCTAGAAATAGGCTCCATAACTTGTGTAATACGTATATTCCCTAAACGTATGAAAAGCGTAAATTACAGCTTTAATGAGCTTCTAGTGCGTAATGAACTATTACCGGTTATTGTTGGTCAAAATAAATATAACCAATGGATTAAATACTCCCTCATTACATCCCCAAATACACTAATTAGCGGTGTACCAGGTAGCGGAAAAAGTTCTATGTTGCGTACTATTTTAACGACATGGGTTTTAATGAAAAAACCTCATGAACTTGAAATGTACCTAGTTGATTTAAAGAAAAGTGAATTTCACATTTTCGAAAACATCGAGCATGTAAAAGCTGTTTGCGATACTCCTGGACAATTTAAACCTATTATGAAAAAACTAATGAACGAACTTGATAAACGAGGAAATTTATTAAAAAAGTACGGTGTAAGTCACATCAATGACGTTCCTGCATCTGAAAGACCTGGATTCATTGTACTTGTGATTGATGAGGTAATTGTATTAAAAAAAGAAAAAGAAATTACAGAGGATTTGTTACAATATGCGTGTTTGGGAAGGGCCTACGGGATGTTTCTTATTTTGTCTATGCAACGCCCTTGTAATAAGAGCCTAGATACAGCCATACGCGCGATTTTAAACGCTAGGTTGGGTTTTCGTTCAGAAGATAAAACGAATAGCGATATAAGCGGTACTCCCGGCGCTGAAAACATCCCTTCTGATGAGCCCGGACGAATGATATTTAAAAAAGATGCTGCTAGTCTCCAAGAAGTTCAAGCGCCCTTTTTATCTGTAGAAGAAGCGAAAAAACTACTATCTCCCTTTAAACGGAAAGACGATCCAAAAGACCCAAATTCTCATGTAAACAACAAAAAAGATCCAGGTACTATCTTTGGATTAATGGAGGATTAACACCATGAATAAACGTGATAAAGCTATTTTAAACGATCTAATTCGTTTCCGGGTTTTAAGTCGAGATCAAATTATTGCATTACATTTTTCACATTTGAAAAATCCCGTGTCGAACTGTAATTTGGTTTTAAAACGCCTTCAAGATCGGAACTATATCCGTGCATATAAATCTTTTCAGCCTTACGTCTACGCACCGTATGACTCCAAAATAAAAGACAACAGCCAAAAAATCCCCCATTTCCTATCCATCGTTGATACTTATATAGAATTAACGAAATACGATACACCTTCTAACGTACTAATCGAACCAAAATTCGGTCAAAAAGGAACAATTGAATGCGATATGTTTTGTTTATTCCGAAACACTCCATTTATGATTGAAATTCAACGAAATCAGTACAATGACAAAGTTATGAAATCAAAGATAGAGCGATATGAACAGTTTTATTTATCAAACCTTTGGCAAGAATTCCCCTGGCAACGACCAAATAAAAAAGTATTCCCTATCGTTCTTATGGTTACCGATACACATTATCAAATCACAAGTGAATATATAAAAGTAGTTCAAGTGCCAAATATCCATAGTTTAATAAACATGTTTTCTCCTATCGAAAAAAAACCTGTATCTTCACGCTCATCCAAAAGTGGTATTAAAATTAAAATCAAATAACATAAAAAAAGAGCTAGAAAGTTTTACTAGCTCTTTTTTTCTATGGAACTTACATACTCCAAAAATCATTAATATCAACCTTTGAATCATGCTTTCTAATAGCTTTAATTAATTTCCTCATCACTTGTGGACTAGGAATATAATCTTTTTCATTACAAGCCCTAGAAACTGTATTACGACTTACTCCACTAGCACTTATCAGATCCTTTTGCTCCAAACCGCGTTCAAATAGCCATTTTGCTAACTTTGTTTTTTTCTTTGGTTTTCCCCACATTGTTTATGTACATCCCTTTCACTATGCCTTTACCCGTAATTATGGACAAAATCCCAAAGCGCTATACGTAATCACAATAATTTGTGCATATGTCATAAACTTTGTGCATATGTATTAATATGACCATAAAAATTGCAACTTCTTTGTAATTTTTTTGTGGAATGTATCATACATAACAATAGTAATAGTTTGCCATTACACATCAGCCTATTAGCAAACCATTGCTATGAATATTCGAAAAAAACACAAAAAAAGAGCACCTATATAGGTGCTTATTTCTTTTTCTCTTTGTATCTCGTATTCCCTAATACTTTTGGTTTATTTAACGTAGTTGGTTTTTTATCTTTATTGATAAGCTCTGAAAGAGCATCCATATTTTCTTTAAATTTTTTGACTGTTAACTTATAACTAAATACATCGGGAACTCTTTTTATATTTGAAATTTCTGTAACGCCAATATCTAACGAATAACGTTTAAGCTTTGGAAGTGTACTAATATCTTTTTTGACCATATCTTTTATTTTAAAGTACGGTACGTGAAATAAAAAGAAAGTATTTGTTTCCTCATGCTTAACCTCAACAGCATATAAAGAATAATATTGTTCTTTTCCCTCACAACACTTAGGACACTCTTTTACCTCTTTGTACATTTTTTCTAACATGTAATGCACTGGTTGCTTTCCAATTTGCATTTTATGCTCATCACATAATTCACGATGAAAAGGCGGTATAAATGCTTTTAATTGAGCATATTTACTTTGGGCCAACAAACTAAAAGCTTTATGTTTCAAATCATATAAAGTTTGACGTTGTTGTATACACTCTTGTCGCTTTGGTTGTTTCATTCTTCCTTTTAAAAGCCATGTGCAATGCTCAATGTGGAATGATACCCATTGTGTCCAGTATGCTAAACGACAAGTATAAAATAATTCTTGATCTATGCCATGCCACGTTCTTTGTAGCGTCTTATATTCTTCACTGTATTGCTTTTTCAATGAATCTTGTATTACCTTTTGTTCTGCAGACACTCTGATCCCATCCTTCCTAGTTAGAAGTATACATGTATACTAAGGATAACATAACAACAAATCTATACTTCTTATGAAGCTTTTTACATCTTGCTCCATACCCGATAGCTCAAATTTATGAATTATAGGTACTTTGTACATGTTTGCAATTATATCCGCACTCTTCGCAAAGCTTTGGCCCCAATTACGGTTCCCACTTGCAGCCACGGCCAATAACCTATTATGATTCCTCTTTAAGAAATTCAATGTTCTCTCTGGAACTTGCCCGAATCCCGTTGTATACGTAACGAAAATAAAATCATCTTCTATTTTCATATTTTCCTTTATTTTGATTGCTTTCATTCCTAACTTAGAAATAAAACGTTCTACATTTCCTGTTTGCGAATCATAATAAACCAAGATGTTTTTCATGGTGCATTCTCCTTTTTTTGAAAAAAGGCATAAAATTTATTGAATTATATTCTTTATTTGTTATAACATTAAAGAAGGAATTTAGTGTACCAGACTAAATTCCTTTAGTTGAAAATCATTTGCCAACAGAATACCTATTGTAAATTCACTCTATGCCTTTGTATAGGGTGTTTTTACTGTGCTTTTAACATAAAATTCAAGATTGTATACCCCATTTTTCTCATAGTGCAACCGTGTTTTTTAGCCAAAATTTCTAATGTACGGCGCTCTCCAGGTGGAATTTCAATACTTACCAGTTCATATACACTTTGATCGTATTCATGTACTGGAATATCGTCCATATAAGAAAACTCTAAACCTTCACGGATCAGCTCACCAGCAATGATACTTACCTCTTCATCATCATATAAGTTCAGTTGTTCTAATTGATCATACTGTACTTCGTTCAAAGGTATAATAAATTTTGTGCCTTTATTCTTACGAGATTTAGCCCCTAAGGATTTCACTTTAACTGTTTCATCTAACATAACATTTAACATTTTAATTACCCCTTTCGTTTTTAACGATTTGTTTAATCAAAATTCCTCTAAATCTGTTTCTATAACTTTCACTTCTTTTCCATGTTCTTCACTTAAAATTTGTTTTACTTCTGAATTATTATCTTTCCTTAATTGAAAGCCTTCTTCTGGCCAAGCCAAGAGCCATGACCTTTTATATTCTTCTCCACCCATTACATACCGCACATCAAAAACGTACAACCTGTTCACCCCATTTTTATGAAGTTATTAAGCTGATTTTCTTACTGTACTTACAGCCGCTAAACAAGCCGCAACGCCTAGACGTTCATCACTATAATCTTTATCGCCAATTTTTATATGCCAATGACCATCCACCTTATTGATCATTGCATTATGTTCTTCGCCTAATTTTTCTAGAATATTTGTAGACTCATTAAGAGCGCCAAACTGGTCCACTGGCATATTTTCAAAAGGCTGATTTTTCACCCCCCAATATTGGCCCACTCTTTCTAATCCGAAAAATTCTATCGCTATGACATGATCCAGCTTTTCAGTTACATGCAAATCTTGAAAAGGAACCCACCAGTCAGAAGTGCTCATTGCAACAAATTCCTTTGTTACACCGTGGTAAAGAATACAACAAATGCTGATCCCTTCCTCATCATCTTGTTTAACAACGAAATCGAACTGTTTTAATGCATTTCCATTTTTATCAGTTGCTCCAATTTCAATTTCTCCCTGTTTTAACATTTCGATATGGCTCATTATTAAATGCCCCCTTCAATTAATTCACTAAACTTACCGAAATCAAAGCACTTAATAAAACTAATCCAACAAAATTTAATGTGTTTTTAATTCTTACAGTCACTTCTTTACACCCTTTCTTTTATGATTTAAAATTTTGTGCTTCCCTTTTTCTTCATCAATTTGTTTTTTCGTATAAATCACAACTTCCTCTATACAGTGATAGCATAATCTTCCTAAACAAAAGCCTTCTTCCGCTTCTTTTCCACAAGCTACACATATATAATCTTCCATTTACATTCTTCCTCTCGTTGTAGGTTTAAAGAATATCAACAGAAAAGATGTACATGAAAATCATTATTGAAATAGCTATACAAATAGTTCCATAAAACCATATTTGATCAGAAATACTTTCTTCAATACCAAACCATTCGTTTATATTTTTGTAATTTTCTGAAATGAGAGAGTAAAATTTTTTGAGGGATTTCGATTCACGATGAGGATATGTTAAAATAGACTCATCGTTGGTAATTTTCAAAAGATTGTTTGACACCACAAACCATCCTTTCTAAATTATCACAAGTTATAGAAAGAGTCCTGGCCACGTTTACCGACATTGACAGGGCTTTTTCTTTTGCAATTTTACTTTTCAAATTTCTCTAGGGTTAGTTTTCTAAAGAATTCTGAATATGTCTTTTCACTATCTTTTATGCGTTGCCAATGTTCTTCGGACAGTGTAACTGAAACCTTTCTCGTTATACCGAGTGTAGGACGACCAGCACCCTCCCTTTTCCCTCCATGATTTTTCATTTGTTCCCCTTCCTGGTTGTATGTTTTGATTTAGGTTACTTTTATTATAATGAATTAAGTTACTTTAATCAAGAGTTTTTTTGAAATTTTTTGACTTTTTATTTAACTACAATTTTAACTTGTGCCCCATCTGGTAAATGATCCACTTTGTTTCCTATAAAAGACCCAGCCCCTCTATTATCCGCAGGCTTGATATACTTAATATCCGCACCCGATCCACCTTCCTTACACATAGCCATTGGATATTCATCACGATCATACCCCTTTTTAGTTGGTACGCCCGCTAATGATTGTTTTCTTCTATCCGCGGCCCCTTTTCGATCTATAGTACAAATATCGGTTTTTCCCTTTTCAATGGCTTCTTTAATATGAGCGCCCGTTTCTGGATATTTAGAAGAAGGAAATTCTATGACTTGCGCCACTTTTTCAGATCCGTTTGCTTGCTTTACACTTGTTTTGTCATTAACTACTGAACATCCAGTAAATAGCATACTAGCAACCGCAAAACCACCTATAACGGCCCTAATTCTCATTATTTTCCTCCCCAATAAGTCAAATTTAAAATACCGCAGTATTTCCTTAGTCAGTCACTATTCGAATCTGATTAAACTTTACAAATGTTGATTATAATTTATTTTTAAACTCATCTTTTATTTTTTTTAATGGAAGGTTCCCATCTGCAATTACAAATTTGATTACAATAATTGCATTCAATGTTGCAAATATAGTTGTGATGATCATAATAACAACATTTATATATAAATCCTTTAAATATAAAAACAATATAATTCCTAACAGTGACAACATATACGCCCAATATACTTTCCGGTTACCTTTCCATAGTTCATACCTAAATACACGATAGGATAAAATCAAGAAAAGTGCTTCTATATACAAAATCCATTTTATTTGATCCATTACAGATTCAATCATATTTCGATTTCACCTACTTTTACTCAAATAGCGCTTTTATAAGATTTTATCCTCTTCTTTTTCGAGAATAAAATCTTTAAGAGATTCAGAAAGAATTTCAACAGCAACTTCAAAATCAAATTCCCATTCATTTGTTAACTCCGCTAATTCTCCCGTATCTTTTACAATTTCCGCTTCTCCATTATGCACTACTATTGCTGTCCCACTTAACGTATCACCACGTGAGAAATCTAATTTACCATTGTAGTAATAAATACATGGTTTTGCTGTACGTTGTCTTTCAAAAACATCTTTTGTAATTTCTAAAAATTCTTTTGCTATCCCTTTCATTTCTCATTCCCCATTTCTTAATGAAATTGTTATGAAAAACTTAATTGAATTCACTAAACACATAATCATAAAGTACATCTGCGACACTTTCCGCATCGTAGTCACTAACACACTTGGATAAAGCTTTAATTAACATCGGCCTTTCATCTTTGAAATTGATCTTGTAATCCACAAGGAAACTCCAATTAAATGAAGGGATAGCAATTAAACAGCTATGTTTCATATCATGTTCGCAAAAATACACCGTTGGTGAATCATAGTTTTTTAAGGCTTCAAATTCCGCGAATTTCACCTATATCGCCCCCTTTCTTTTTATCCCTTAATCCTTTTATGAACGTATCTTATTGAAACACCCGCTAAAAGGATTAAAGCAAGTGTAATACCGAAACTAGCCATTACAAACGGTTCAATATCTGGACTTATAACGCCCATGATTAAAACCTCCCATTCCCCATTTAGAAAGATAAGAGTCTATTTAGAACTTCCCCCTGCAATTGGCCCACCAATTGATTTAGCTATTTCTTTAAAAAGATCTGGATCGAATACATACCATGTTACTAGTACACCAAACAAAAAAATTCCAATTAGATATAACAAAACGCTCGTATCTTTAGATTCTGTTTGATTTCCTCCCATTAAATCCACCCCTTCTTAGAGTGTGAAATCTTCCATTGTCTTTCTAATCTCATCAGCTTCAATTCCAATGTAACGCAACGTTTGCCCTTGCGTTGTATGACCAAATAACTTCATCAAATAGTACACATCTTTTTTCCTCTGGTAGTAATGGTAGCCAAAGCTCTTTCTCATCGAGTGTGTGCCCCAATGATCTTTATCAATTCCACAAGATAGGGCCGCTTTTCTTAGAATTGTATCAGCCATTTGCCTTGTAATTGGCTTATCTCCTTCACGACTAGGGAACAGCCAATCTGAATCGGCCATTTGCTTTGTATACTTTTCAATTTCACGTTGTAAAACCGTATTGAAATATACATCAACGGTATTTTCTGTTTTCTCCATTTTAATTTTTGCTACATCTTTTCCTCTAACATCTTTGACCCTCAAACGTAATATGTCACTGATCCTTAATCCTGTATTAATACCAAAATAAAAAATAAAGTAATTCCGATAAGACGAGTTGCGCAATAACCATTCTTTCATCTCGTCAATTTTTTCGAGTGATCGGATTGGCTCTTTTGCTCCTGGCTTACGTCCTCCTTTCGTCATAAAAAATGACCTCCTAATCTCTGTTGTTAATTATATTATGTAAAACTTAATTATATTATAACTGTAATTTGTAAAATTAACAATGATTTCCTATCACTTTTTTTCATAAAAAAACCAGCTGTTACATGCATAAAACGCACTATACAGCTGGTTTGTATCAATTTGCTATTTTCATACTTTTGTAAAACTCGTTCTTCATAAATATTTAATTCATAAACCGTTTCTAATTTAATGAAAAGGGTTTCAAATTCAGAATTTATGGATCGAACCGCTATATTATAATAGAGGGCTAAAAAAGAGAGGATTCATATGAACTATAGTAAAAAAGCTCGTTGTTCAGAATTTTCTGTCTGTTTTGTTATATTAAAGTAGACACCTAAGAAAGGAGGGCATTTTCATGGATCACTCGCTAAACAACATATTTCCTTCAATCAATTCAATGGAGGAAGCAACAAAACAATTTAATCCATTCCAATCACGAAAGGAGCAACACCCGATGAGCTTTACAAATAGCGTATTTCCTTCAATCGA
>NZ_JAFEMR010000041.1:0-22635 GCF_016892495.1 Bacillus sp. RIT 809
AATAAAACATTCCCGCCTACATTTCTTACGATTAGACCAATCATAAATAGGACATCACCATCATAAGCACTCCCTATTTGACCGATATCTTTAATAATTGATGCAAAAGGAATAATATTGACTAACCGATTAAGATTTTCAACACTAGAAGGAAACCCGATTGGTAAAGGGAATAAGGTTACTGCAACAACCATACAAATGTATACTGCAAATAGAAAACTAATTAATTCTTTCCACCAATTCACATGCTTTTTATTTTTGAACCCAATTAATATACTTCGGACAAATAAATAACAGATAACCCCAAAAATAATAAATAAACTACCGTTAATCATATGCAAATCGCTAACACATCCCTTTATCTTAATTATTCTATAGGACTTTTCGCAGGATGGTTTTGTCCTACGGAATAATGCATCTTTATATTATTGTAAATTCATTAAAGAGAAACCTTCATTTGCGGGATTTTCATATTTTTCTTTCCCTCTAAGTACATTGTCATAATATGCTGTATTTAAAAAAGATAACGAACGGCAACGTACCCAGCCTATTTCGTCTTCTTTTTTATATGCTCTAATTTTTATATCCATGTAATTAAAAAACTCCTTCTATTTCTACCATGAATTTTTCGGGTCCTGCCCCTTTATTTGATGGGATAACTAATGTAATTCCTAAGTCCGGGTATACGGCCGAGCGGAAACTCACGCCTGGATCATATCCCATTACATGATATTTAAAAATATTTCCTTGTCTTTTCTCAATCCATATTCCATAGCCGTAAGACTGGCTATTATTCACCAAAATATGAGGAGTTAAAAGTAACTTCGTATATTCGTCGCTTAATATTTCGTTGTTAAATAGAGCTTCCCAAAATTTCACCATGTCTGGTGCAGTAATATAAGCACCACCATCAGAACCTCCTTTTATGGGTATAGAGTATGCATTTGTTCTCCATTTTTGACTATTTACATCCTTTATATATCCGAGAGCTGTATGTTTTGGTAAATTATCTAAAGAAAAATAGCCTGAATCATTCATGCCAACTGGAACGAATATGTTTCTTTCTATATATTCCGTAAATTCAAGTCCTGTCTGCTGTTCTATAATTAATCCAAGTATAATAAAACCTGCATTGTTATAGTAAAACTTACTTCCTGGTGTAAACATCATATTACTGTTTTGGAATAATGGTAAAAAGTCTTTTAAACTTTTTAAAAGATACATAGGGGTTTGTTTCCAAAGATCTTCAAAGTTATCCATGATACTTTCATCAAAATAATCTGGAATACCCGAACTATGCGTTAAAAGTTGATGTACTGTAATATCTTCATTAAAGTTTGGGAATTTAATATGTAGACAATCTTTTAACTTTGTATGAAAAGTAATTACACCTCTTTCAACAAGTTGACAGATACTGATAGCAGTGAATAATTTACATCCTGAGGCAATTCCAAATCTTGTTTGTAGTGTATTGTTTATACATTCACTTCGGTTAGCATATCCAAATGAATTTTCATAGATAATATCATCATCTTTTTTTATTAAGACTCCCCCAGAAAAATCTATATTCTGATGTATTTCTTTTACAATTTTCTCTATTTGATCTTTTGTTTTTATCATAATAACCACCCTTGTTTATCAGTATTGTTCTTTCCCCTTATTATTTTTCCATATATAGGGGAAAGAAACCTCCTATTCACCCCCCTTAAGTTTTAAATAAAAACCAAGGGAACTATTTCGATTTTATTGATTCAGCGGAATATACCTTAGACTGCGATGGCAATAAAGTAAACACGCATAATAGGATAGTAATAAGTAGCATTACCAATACTCCTACAATGACTACAATTTGTATAGAAGTGAATTGAGTTGCAATGCCGAACAGAATCGTTATAAAAATTGTTAACACAGCTATAACGAGCTCATATATACTCCCGATTCGTCCCATCATATGAACCGGAACGTTATTTTGATAAAATGTGTAAAATCCTGTATTTGCATATGCCATAGAGAAAGATAGAATAAAGAATCCGATAGCAGCTATTAAAAACTCACTTGAAAAAGCATAAATCAAATATCCGATTGCAATGAATAATGATCCTATCCCAATTAGAAATGAAGGTGCTAATTTTTTTGATAAAATTGTATTTGTTATGGCTCCTAAAATAAAACCCGCTCCAGCGATACTAACTAAAAAGCCATATTCACTATCTGTTAACAATAAAACTTCTTTCGCAAATGATAGTTCAAGAGAGTCATTCGCGGTAGCTAATACCATCATCCCCTGGAATAAGAAGTACACACATACGACATACAAAGATTTTTTGCTAAAATTAAAGACTATGTTCCAATCTTTTTTTAGTACAGTTAGAGATAACTTATCACTTGATGTATTAGAATCGTATTTTTTATCAAGATTAGGTAAAAGTAATGTAATTAACCCTGATAACAGAAATGCTATAGCATTCATATATATTGCAAACTCTGGTGTGCCAATTATTAATAATATCCCCGCTACCGCTGGACCAATTAAAAATGCACCAGATCCGATTAAACTACGTAGTGAGTTGAAACGTTGTCTTTGCTCTACTGGAATTAATTTCGTCATATATGTCATAGCAGTTGGTTCATAAATCGCACTGGCCATGCTTATAAAAAATACTAATAGGTAGACAATCCAAAGGGATGGAAGCAAGGGTAAAATGGCTATAAATACTGCTCGATATATATCGAGGTGAATCATTAACTTCCGTTTGTTTAAACGATCTATCATACTTCCTGACCAAGCGTTTGTAAATAAAGCAGCTAATGGTTTAATCACATATAAAGCAGCAACCGCTAAAGCTAAGCCGCCCATATTATAGACAAGTACATTAAGTGCTATTAAGTAAATCCATGCACCTAAATTGGCAATACCGACTCCGGACAGTAGTAATAAGGGATATTTCCGATCTTTAAGTAATTTTTTCACTTTAGGCACCCGCTTTCTAAATTGTTTTAAACCAATAAAAAAATCCCACCCCCAAGACTTAAAGTCTTAGGGACGAGATTTATCATCGCGGTGCCACCCTAGTTTGTTAATATGTCGCCATATTAACCTTATCAGGTACTGCATAAAGCTTATACCTTAGCTCTATAACGGGAGCTCCCGTCACACCATCCCCTTATTAAAGGTTCCGATGTGCTGCTCAGAGGCTTGATTCAATAAAGAATTTTTGCTCCTTTTCAGCTAAATGGAGCTCTCTGTGAAAAATTCATTTTATTTACTCTTCTCATCATCGCATGTAATTTTATCCATATTATCATATAGGTTTTATATTGTAAATAATTAAAAAGAATAATCAGTTTTTTAAGAAAGTGACCATCCTTTATAATTTTGTAACTTGATTTTTTATTTATTAAAAAAATACGGTGCGTGAAATTGCTTGTAACTCTAACAAAAAGAGCCTATTATACTATAGGCTCTTACAAATTCGATATTAATTTGTACTCGCTTCTGCTAATGGTTCTAGAGGCGGTTCCAAATCTAGTTTTAAAGCATCACCTTCTTGTATATATTGTCCCTTTTCAATGCTTTGACTCGTTACATACCCTGTACCTGTTGTTTTTAAATCTAATTTCAACAACTTAGAGAAATACATAACATCACGCATTGACCAACCTTTTAGGTTAGGCATTTTCACATTATTTCCCACTAGAAATATGCGATCTCCTTCACTCATTACCTCGCCAGTTTGTGGATATTGTTTTATTATCTTTCCTTCTCCTAATAATACCGGCTGAAGTTTCGCTTTTTCTGCAATATTTTTCACCGTATCCATCGTTTGATTTACATAATTTTGTACTTTTATTTCAGATTGCTTTGTTGCATCTGCCATTTGTTTTTCTGTATATGGTTTCACTTTTAAATATTCTAGACTATTTTTCATAACTGGTTTAAAAATTTCAGCAAGAGGCTGAGCGCCGTATTCATTCCCCTTTAATTTAGGTTGCTTAATGGCTAAATATACGACTAATTGCGGATCATCAATTGGAGCCATTCCTAAGAATGAAAAAATATAATTATCTTTCCCTTCCATATATCGTCCATTTTCAGGATTCGGAATTTGCGCTGTCCCTGTTTTACCACCAATCGGATAACCATCAATTTTATACATCGTTCCCGTTCCTTTAGATGATGTTATAACACGTTCCATTAAGTTCCTTACCTTATCTGCAGTTTCTTTTTTAATCGGATTCCCTATTTCTTTAGGTTGATTTTCCATAATAACTTGCTTATTTGTTGGATTTACAACCTTATCAACAATATAAGGTTGCATCATTTTCCCGTCATTTGCTATAGCTGTGGCCGCTTGTACGATTTGAATAGGAGTTACAGTTGAGCCTTGGCCGAAAGAAGTAGTAACTTGTTGAATTTGAGTATTTAACAATAATGTATTTTTACTTTCTCCAGGCAAATCTATCCCTGTTTTTTGATTGAAACCAAATTTATTCATATATTGCTTGAATTTATTTGGTTTCAGTAACTGGTCTTCTAAAATAGAAAAAGCAACGTTAGATGACCGTTCAAACCCTTCATCAAATGTAATTGAGCCCCATCCATATCCGCCATTATGATCTTTAATTTCTGCTGAACCAACTGTGTATTTTCCTGATTGGAAATATTCTTTCCCGTTATATACACCTTCATTAATTGCAGCAGCTAATGTAAAAACTTTCATTGTAGACCCTGGTTCGAATGCGTTCGCAATTGGATCATTTAAAAAATATTCAATGTCTCCCTTATTAGGATTATAACTAGGCTTACTAGACATTGCTAAAACTTTACCTGTTTTTGGATCTGCAATGATTCCTACTAACATAGAAGGATCATAGTGTTGCTCCGCTTTGTTCATCGCGTCTTCTAAAAAACTATTAATTTGTTTATCAAGCGTAAGATATACGTTATTTCCATTTTTAGCAGGTTCTATTTTTCCTATATCATTTGTAAGTGGGATACCTCTTCGTGAACCTACATATTTTACATTTCCGTTTGTAGAGCGTAAATATTTATCCAAACTTTCTTCAAGCCCAAACTTCCCCTCCGCATTACCTTTATCGTCCGGTCTTGCAAAACCAAGTATATACGAGGCGAAATCTTCATTTGGGTATACTCTGGCTTTTTCTGTTGTAAACGATACACCTGGTATTTTCAAATTATTAATTTCTTCCTTCGCTTCTCTAGATAAGTTACGTCCAATTTTACCAATTTCAACTTGCGTACGTCCTTCATGAAAATTTTTCATGATCTCCTCTTTATCAACTTCAAGCGCATCTGCTAAACGTTGTGCAGTATCTTCTTTATCTTTTAATTTATCTTTTCCTTTTAAGTTTACAACGATGCGATATGTCGTTGAGTCTTGGACTAATACTTTACCGTTTTGATCATAAATTGTCCCGCGATTTGCCTCTAAAACTCCATTTTTGTTTTGTTGTTCATTCGCAAGATCTTTTACATTAACATTATGCACGACTCCTACTGCTTGAATATAAAATATACGTAAAAGCATAGTAAGAAACAAAACAATAAAAGCAATCATCATATATCGAGCGCCTTTATTCGTTTGAAGTTTATGCATACTTATCTCCTTTCTTTTCCAATGTATTAATGCAAAGATACGCTACTAAATATGTTCTTTATTATATTAGATACTATCTTTTTCGAAGTTTTTTTACTAATTCCTCTATAACAATAAGAAAACCAGTTCTGTTGCTGTTTGTTTTTTATTTATTTTGTATTTTTTATTATAAAATACGGTAAGTGAAATTTAAGAATCTTCAAATAAAAAGAACCTACTTTTTGTAGGTTCTTACGATTAAGCTATATGATTATATTTCGCTAAAAAAGGAACTCGTTTTGCTACTAGTGCATACATTTTGAAAATTAAACTAGCTAACGGTTCAAGTATACGTGTGCTTTGTATTACTAATCCACTTGTAATAAATGTTAAGAACGCAGCCCCAAGTATATCTAGAGGATAATGAACACCTACGTACATGCGTGATACACCGACTAATATTGCCCATATAAGCGCGATATATTTAAGTTTTTCTCCTCTTAGAATAAATACGAAAGCAATCGAAAATACAAGTACAGAATGATCACTTACAAATGATGAATCTGCTGCATGCGGTACTAATTGATTGACATGATGTGTAATAAAAGGACGCGGATGATAATATACCGCATGTATAAGAACATTTACTAATAATGCAATACTGACTGAAAGTGTTGTATATAATACTGTATATTGTTTTTTAATTGCATTCTCTTTCTTTCCGTTATTGAACCATAGGATAAGCATAAATAGAATAGCTACATATGCAGCACTATTTGTAATAGCAATCATTAGCGTATCTAATAGCTTGGATGATCCAGCAAAATTATTAATCCATTGAAATACTGTGTAATTCATATTACTCTCTCCTTATTATTTCTCATTGTACTTTAAATAAAGATACAAGTGTTCTTGATTTACACAGTATACAACATCAATATGAAAATGGGCTTAAGCTTTTCTCATCAAATTCTCATTTTGCTACTATTCATTTGACATTCGTGTAACTATTTGCAAAAGCTAAATATGTATAAAGGCTATAAAACATTTAAAATAGTATGGTAATCACTCTATGCATGAACAGAATACTTAACATGTTCATTTCAATATACTGTCAACGAAATCATATTTTCATTCCATACGAAGGGCAATATTACCGAATTGTTCTCCTTGCTGCATTCGATTTAAAGCTTGGATTGCTTCTTCTAATGGATATACTTTATCAATGATTGGTTTAATATTATGTTTCTCTATAAAATGAACCATCTCATTAAATTCTTCACGGCTTCCCATTGATGTTCCCATAATATCGATTTGATTATAAAATAATGCTCGTAACGGTAATTCGATTTTATCTCCTGAACTTGCACCAAAATTAACAATTCTTCCGTTTGGTTTTAATATATCAAAATATTTTAAGAAAGTCGCCGGACCTATACTATCTATAATTAAATCCACTTTTTCTCCATGTAGGCACTCTTCCCAAATACCAGAACTATTAAATGAAAAATCTGCGCCATAGTTTTCTGCAGTCTTTCTTTTACTCTCTATCCTTGAAGTAACACTTACCTTTGCTCCAATTGCTTTAGCAAATAACATAGCATAAGTAGCTACACCACCGCCAATCCCCGGAATTAGGACATGTTCTTCAGATTTTAATCTACCTTTTGTAAAAAGCGCCCTATATGCAGTTAATGCCGATAAAGATAACACACCAGATTCTTCCCACGTAAGATAGGATGGCTTTTTCACTACATTTTCAGCTGGCACAATAACATATTCGGCAAACGTTCCATCGGCTGGTCCACCTAGTACTTCAGGTAACTCTGGTATTTCATGAGTATTATTCCATCCAATACTAGGGTTAATAATAACCTCGGTATGTAGTGAAATATTTGAAACTCCTTCTCCTAGTTCTATAACAATACCTGCACCATCTGACCCTAAAACTAATGGTAGTTCCATTTCTTTCCTATTATTCATTATAAATAAGTCGCGATGATTTAATCCTGCTGTTTTTAGTCTCACTTTAACTTCCCCAACATTAGGTGTTATCTCAGGTGATAATTTATATTTTAAACCTTCTATTCCATTTTTATGTTGATGTACAATAGCTTTCATTAATAATCCCCCTTTATATTATTAATGTATCGAAAATATCGAGATAAATAAAATATTTTGATTACTAAACATTAAAAAAAGAGGAAATACATCATGTATTCCTCCTTTTAAATAACTCTTACAAAAAGAATTTTCCACCTTCAACTATCAATGGGTAGCATAAGGAAATGTAATCGTAACAACTGTTCCTTCATTTTCTTTACTCTCTAATTGAATAGTTCCGTTATATTTTTCTACAAGCCGTTTTGCAATAGATAGACCTAGCCCATTTCCACCTTGTTTTCGACTTCTCGCTTTATCGACTCTATAAAAACGGTTAAGAACAAATGGTAAATCCGATTCAGGTATTCCCGTTCCATGATCTATTATGCGAATATTAATTTTCCCCGACTGTATACTTGATTCAATACAAATATACTTATTAGCTTCTTTTGTATATTTCACTGCATTATCCATTACAATAATACTAATTTGTTCTAAGTAAGATGGTGGTATTGAAACATACGCTTCATCTGCATCTAATTTCATATCAAATTGAACGTCAGGTTGCAGTACTGCAAAGTTTTGTGTAACTTGTTTTAATACGCTATTAACATGGACTCGTTCGGCTGCTATTGGATGCATCTGGTCTGATTCAGCTCTTGATAGCTCTAGCAATTCTGAAACTAATTTATTTAATCGATCTACTTCTTTTAGACTGGATTGAAGAGATTTATCCAATAATGCTGAATCATTTTTCCCCCATCGATTCAGCATTGATAAGTGCCCTTGAATAATTGTTAATGGTGTTCTTAATTCATGCGATGCGTCTTCTACAAACTGTTTTTGCTGTGTAAAAGAAGTTTCTACTTCATCCATCATTTCATTAAAAAGAATCGATAATTTTGCGAGTTCATCATTATTTTCTCGTACTGGAACTCTTTCATTTAGTCCGTTTTTCTTAATACGCTTCATCGTATCCGTTATGTTTTGGACACTTGATAAAAGCTTTTTCGTTATAAGTATCCCGCCTAAAAAACTAAACACTAATCCACATATCCCTGCAAAGACCATTACCACTAAGATAATTTTTAATAAATGATCAAATGTCTCTAAGTTTTTCGTAAGTTCAATAGTTCCCGTGAATTTTTTTGTTTGAATTGGTATGCGCTCAACTAATATTCGATCTTCTATATGTCTTTTTATAAATGATTCATCTTGTGTAACATTTTTTGGTTCTATCCACGATTCATTAAAATCTCGCGAAACAGTAACAATGGGTTTTCCATCATTTCCGATAATACGAATCATTTGATGTTTATCAATCATGTTGTTAAGAAATTCATTACTGTTTTCAAATGTTTTGCTCGAGAGCGTATCATTTTTATCTTGAAAATATGCCGCTATTTCTGTCACTTGTCTATTTATTTGTTTCTGTTCATAATCTATAGTCCACTTATTAATTACAACAAATTGTAACGCGCTATATAAAATAAACAAAATGAATACTAGTGTAGTGGACCAAAGTGTTAATTTCCACTTTATAGGCAAATTTCTAATTCGGTACATAATGTTTTTTATCATTTCATTATATATCCAGCACCGCGGACTGTTTGGATATACTCCTCCTTATCTAAACTATGTAACTTATTACGTAGATAACGAACATATACATCGACTATATTTGTCTCAACCATTGCATCATATCCCCATACTTGGTCCAGTAAAATATCACGGGTAAGAACTCGATTAATATTTTTCATAAACATAAGCAGTAGCTCGAATTCTTTATTTGTAAGTTCAATTTCTTCATTTCCTTTAGTTATAGTTCGAGATTCAATCTGAAGCTGTAGATCTTTAAACGAAAGAAATGATGCGTGCTTTTGCTCTGTATTTTCTTCTCTCCTAAAAATCACTCTCATACGTGCTAAAAGTTCTTCAATCGCAAACGGTTTTGGAAGATAATCATCAGCTCCACTATCTAACCCTGTCACACGGTCCATAATACTATCACGAGCAGTCAACATGATAATAGGTGTACTTTTAGTTGCTCTTAGTCGACGACATACTTCCAGTCCGTTTAATCCTGGTAACATTAAATCAAGTAATATGAGATCGTAATTCTTTTCAAGTGCTGCTTCTAATCCCTTTCTTCCATCAAGTTGTATATCTACTATATATCCTTCATACTTTAATTCTAATTCTAAAAAATCTGCTAAGCTTTCCTCATCTTCAATAATTAGTATATGTTGCAACGATACTTCCTCCTATACGATTAAATGAATAAGTAATCCTATTCCGAATAAAACCGCAATGAATTGATGTACTTTTCGATACATCTTCAATTTTGTTTTCTGATTAGATTTCTGTAAACCAAATCCTGCAACCCCTAATGCTATTAAGGTTAAAAGAGAAAATATACCACTGTATATTAGTATTATATGACGACTTCCTTTTATTAAAAAGTAAACACCGTGAGTAGCCGCAACAGCTATTACAGTGTAACCAATTAGTATGTGAAACCGTTTTATAAAAAGATATAGCTCTTTAATTATTTTAAATCCGTGCATGTTTTTCTTCTTTAAAAATAACCATATATGACGTAAGAACCATGATGATGCAGCTAGAATTGCCCCATATTCACCGAAAGAACCTAATTTCTTATTTAACCATTGTACATTTAATACATTCCCGTACGTAACATTAATAAATAGCACTTCCACACTACAAATAATAATAGTAATACCTATTATTTTAACGTACATATGAAAATATTTATTTCTTAGTATCTTCTCCATTTTATTTAATCCCCTTTTGACTCAAAAGCTCTATAATCAGCAGTGTATCAAGTAAAAGAGAGAATAACATGAGAGAAAGATTAAAATAAAATGAGAATCTGCAAATTACTTATATTTTGTTTATATCCTTTTTGGCCAATTCTAATATGTTGCAAATAAACGGTGCTTTTGCATTTGTATATGAAACACGATCAAAAGGATATGTAGCAGCAAGTTTCTCTTTTATTTCACTATATTCTTTTCGTGCCCATTCATTATTTATGAGAAAATCTCTAAATAAGAGGTTGTTCTTCCATTCCTCACTATTATAAATATACACATGTAAGTGATGACTACCCGCTCTCCATTTCCCTTTTCTAAAAAAACGCCAATTAAGTGTTTCTTTTGGAACATATTCATAGCCAATTTCCGCTAGGGGTTCCCTCCAATTTTCGGTAATTTGTAAATTTGTTACGCCAATCATCATATCAATAAGCGGTTTAGCCCCTAATCCTTCTACGGCCGTACTTCCTATATGTTCAATAGCAATAATTTCTTCATTTAGTAACGGCACAATTTTATTTTTTTCACTTAAAAACTCTGTATGCCAATAATGTTGGTACGGTTTAATTAAGATTTTCCCATCCATTTTCTTTCCTCCTTATAACTATACATCATTATATTTATAAAATTTAATTGTATTAACATAGGGATTTTACAAAATATGTCGAATATTATAATAGACAACTTAATTATACTAAATATGAGGTGAATCATGAAAGATATTCCAGTTGAAATTCAATTAAATACTGTCACATTCCAACTAAAAAAACATCATAATTTTGATTGGCTTACGAAACTAGGAACAGTATTTGCAGTTTTTGACCAACAAGATTCCGGTAATATAAGTTTCGGTGTTGAAAAGAATGGGAAAAAGAAGTTTATTAAATATGCAGGGGCACAAACACTCGCATATAATGCTTCTACAAATGAAGCTATAAAAAGATTAAAAAACTCAGTTACTATATACAATGAATTAAAACACGTTTCTCTTATAAATTTAATTGATCACTACCCTTTACAACATGGATATGTTTTGATTTTTGATTGGTTTGACGGTGAATGTCTTCACCCGCACTGGAATTTCCCACCCCCAGCAAAATACAATGATCCTAACTCACCATTTTATAAATATAAGAAATTATCCGTTAAAGACAGACTGATTTCATTAAATTCTATTTTTAATTTCCATACTTACGTTGAACACAAACACTATGTAGCTATTGATTTTTATGACGGTAGTATTTTATACAACTTTAAAACTAATGAAACAAAAATTTGTGATATTGATTTATATAGTGAAAAACCGTATGTAAATAAGATGGGACGACTGTGGGGATCATCTCGTTTTATGTCACCTGAGGAGTTTCAACTTAACTCTATAATAGACGGAAAAACAAACGTATTTAATATGGGGGCTATAGCTTTTGCACTTTTAGGTGGCGGGCAAGATCGTTCCTTTATAAAATGGGAAGCTAGCGAAGAATTATATGACGTAGCATACCGTGCTGTAAATGAAATTCGTAGTGAGCGCTATGCGTCAATGGAAGAGTTTAATAATGCATGGTTAAAAGTCTATAACACTGAAAAGTTATAAAAACTACATACATTATAAAAGTACATGTAAAACTTGTACTTTTATAATGTATAATACATATGGGATTGAAATTCAGGATAACGGGGCATGTATTATGAACTTTGTTTACATTAATCAAAATGTTTTAAATAATCTTCTTTATATTTTAAGCAGTATTTTTGTTTTTTATTTTATTTATGATAGTGGGTACTTCGGGAAGAAATATAAGAAACTACTTATCATTCTTTGTACGAGCATCCCACTAATTTTATGTATGCGGTACCCTATCTATATGGATGAAAATTGTATTCATGATTTAAGACAAATACCCTTTTTAATTGGTACACTTTATGGTGGATTTCCTGTCGGTATTGCATTACTCATGATTTTATTAATTACACGTTTTATGTTTTATGGTTTTAGCCTGTTAACAATCATTGTTTATGGAACGATGTTAATAATTACAGCATTCGCATCATCAAAATTTAAAACATACAATCGGAAAACCAAAGTAGCTTCATCTATGTTTTTAACTTTTTTCCTTGCAATATTTACAACAGTAATTGTTTTAACTCTATCAGATTTTGAAGTGAATAATTTGTACATTATTTATTTCATTCTACTACCCACTATTTTAATATTATTTATGGTCTATTTTAATGAAGTTTTAAAAGATGCGATATTCATGCGATCAAAATTAATAAAAGTTGAAAAAATGGAGATTGTCAGCCAACTCGCTGCAAGTATTTCACATGAAGTAAGGAATCCATTGACTGTTGTAAAAGGATTTACACAACTTTTAAAAACACCAAATATAACTCAACAATCCAGAGATGAGTATATTGAACATATTCTTGAAGAGTTAAATCGTGCACAAGCAATTATTGATGATTACTTAACTTTTGCCAAACCGGCTTCAGAAAAACTAGATCATATTTCAGTGGAGCACGAATTAAATCGAGTTATTAATATGATGTTGCCTTTTTGTAACATGAATAATATTAATATTACAAAAGAGTTCTCAGAGGGCACAATTATTGGTAATACACAGCACTTCCATCAATGTTTTTTAAATTTAATAAAAAATAGTATAGAAGCAATGCCAAATGGCGGTAATCTAATTATTTCTGCAACTGTTAGTAATAATAAGGTCATAATAAGAATTCAAGATAGTGGAATTGGAATGTCGCAAGAGCAAATTAATCGATTTGGCGAACCCTATTTTAGTACAAAAACGAAAGGTACTGGTTTAGGTACGATGGTTGCTGTAAAAATTATCGAAACGATGCGAGGCACATTGAAAATCCGAAGTGTTATAAATAAAGGAACTACTTTAACTATCACATTACCTAAATACAATAATGAAGAGATTTCGTATAATAAATGAAAAAGGAGCTATTAAGCTCCTTTTTCATTTATTTCGATACAAAAAGTATCTGCTATGTTTTTTAAAGTTTACATTTTGTAGAGATTAATTAGAAATTAGTAACCTTAGCTCCAACAGCTACATCCAACAATAATTAATAAAATAAATAACACAACTAATAATGCGAAACCTCCACCAAAACCACAAGAACCGCCGAAACTCATATTTTTTCCTCCTTTTGGTTTGAAAACTAATAGGTAGTTGATTATTTTAACTGGTTCGTATTATACAGTATGTGTATCTCCCTTTTTTGAGCATGTCTTCATAAAATTAGTAAAAGCACTCCATTGAGAGTACTTTAAAACGGGTACCAGAAACTTTGGAATACATTCAGCTTTAAGTAAACTGCAATAATCAAAATGATAATACCAACAAAAAGTGTGATGTAATCCTCCTTTTGTACGTCCTTTGCATAGTACCACGTTCGTTTATCCTTTTTTCCAAACCCTCTTAAATCCATTGCATTTGAAACAGTATCAATCCTTTCTAATGAATGAATAATAAGTGGCCAAAAAATTAAAACACGGTTTTTCATGCGAATCCACAAGCTCGCTTCTCCTTTTTCAAAAGGTACGCCTCTTGCTTCTTGCGCGTGTCTAATGATGATATATTCAGATTGAATGCTTGGTATATAACGTAGTGCAATATTTATTGCATATGTAATTTTATAAGGAACAGCAAATTTATTTAAGCTGCTCACAAATTCACTTGGATGAGTTGTATAAATAAAAAGAAGTGTAAATGGTAATAACGTAAAATATTTCAATGAAAGTGTAGCTGCATAAAATAAAGTTTCATATGTAATTGTTGCATAACCTATATAAAAAAAAGAGGTATACGATCCCGTTAATTCCGATCCATGGGTGGGCGTAATGAAAAGAATCATAGCGGAATTTAATAAACTAAATGTAAATATAACGCTGAAAATAACTATAATTTTACGCAATTGAATTTTTGCAATTAAGAGGCCGATACATCCAACAATAAATAAAATTAGCAATATACGAAAATCAAAAAATAAAAAAGTAAGTGTCATACAAAATATAAATAAAGATAATTTAACTGCACCATCCATACGATAAAAATACGTATTATGCATATTCCTCCCTCCTATTAGCCTCAATATAAAGTTTCACAAACGTTTCTGGAGTTGGAATTCCGCTTAATTTAGCTAGTTTTATTAATGAAATCTCCCGTAGATTAGCTCTTTGTAACGTTCCTTGATCCCCTAAAACAGCAGATACAGTATTGTCCGCAATAATTTTCCCTTCATGCAGAACTACCGCCCGATCTGCATGTTCAAAAGCAAGATTCATATCGTGTGTGATAATAATAAAGGATATGCCCCTTTCAGCCAGTTTTCTAATAAACGACATAAACTGTTTGTAATGGTAATAATCTTGTCCAGCTGTCGGCTCATCTAAAATAATAAGTTTTGGGTTTGTTATAAGTACAGATGCAATAGTAAGCCTCTTTTTTTGTCCATAGCTTAATGCCTGAATTGGCCAGTTACGAAATGGGTATAATCCACAAATTCTTAAAGCTTTTTCGATTCTTGTCTCAATCTCATCTTTAGAAACCTTTTTTAATTTTAATGAATATGAAACCTCTTCTAAAACAGTAGGCTGTGTAATCATTTGATTTGGGTTTTGCATAACGTAAGAAATAACTTCCCCGCGTTTACGAATAGACCAAGAATTTATATTTTCTCCATCGAATATTATTCTCCCATTCTTTGTTTTATTTATTCCTATAAGAGTATGAGCTAATGTCGATTTCCCTGCTCCATTATGACCCAATAACGCTACTATTTCTCCCTCTCCTATTGAAAGGTTGATATCTTCTAAGGCTGTATGTTTGTTATTATACGTAAATGATAAATTTTCTATCTTGCATAAAGCTTTTTTAATATATGTGTTTTTTGATGAAACTTGCTTCTGCATCCAGTTCTTTAATAGGCTATGAACGCCTGCATTACGAAGATTTTCAATTGGAAATACCCTAACATTATTACTGTCAAAATTTAATTTCTTTAGCGCCTCTATATAAATAGGTTCTCTTAGTCCGATATTTGGTAATATATTAGAATTTAAAATACTATCCGGTGAACCAATGGCAATAACTTCTCCCTCATCTATTAAAATAATTTTATCTAAATCAAGGTTTAAAATTTCTTCTATTCGATGTTCAATAATTACAATTGTTTTATTATATTTCTCATGTATATTTTTAATGAGTTCTATTGTATTCAAGCTACATGCAGGATCTAAATTAGCTAACGGTTCATCAAATAATAATATATCTGCATTTATCGTTAGCAGACCTGCAAGAGAGACTGTCTGTTTTTGACCTCCTGATAATTCATGTGGACTTTGTCTATGAAAGTCCTGCATGTTTACCTTTTTTAAAGAATCCGTAACAAGCTTTTTCATTTCTATTTGATTTACACAATCGTTTTCTAATGCAAATGCTACATCTTCTTCGACAGTAAGACCAATAAATTGTGAATCTTGATCTTGTAATATTGTTCCTACATGTTTACTCTGTTCAAAAATACTTCCCTCTCTCGGATCCTTTCCAGCTATTAAAATATTACCAGTACTAATCCCTTCGTAAGAAAATGGGATTAGCCCATTAATACAATGAGCTAATGTTGACTTACCTGAACCACTTCTTCCAGCTATTAGTACCTTTTCCCCAGGATATATATGAAATGTAATTTCTTTTAAAGTAGGCTGTGCGGCATGCCCATATTGAAAGGTAAATTGTTCAAAAGATATAATTGGTTGCATGTATACATCCCTACTTTTCAATTTTTAAATTTGTATGTTTCCTATTTGCTTTAGCTAGACCAATCGTGATTGGTAATCCAAGAACTAAAAATACGATAATGTCTGAAATGGTTGCTCCTAGTACTTGTATAACGATTTTGTCAAACGGTTCTCCCATCACAATAATATCGAATGCACCAGCAAATATAATGGCAATGACAATTCCAACTAACCCCGCTATTGCAAAATAAGAAATATCACGGTGATTATACGCTCCATTTTTTACACTGAAACCAGTTCTTTTTTGTATAAGCCCCATTGAAAATCCGATAATCCCCGAACTAAACACCCATCCCCACCAAATACCCCAACCAGCGATTGTATCTGTAACGGTATGACCAATAAGCCCTATTAATAGTCCTGCTACTGGGCCAAATAACGCACCAAAAACTGTTAATATAGCCAATGCTGGTTTAATAAATGTATTGGGTGCGATAGAAAATCCCCAAAGCCCTAATACCCCGTATAAAGCTGCTCCAATTCCGATTGCTACTACTAGTTTTGTCGTTAATTTGTTCATTACAATTCTCCTCTCCTATTATCCCGCTTTTAATACTCTATATTTATTTTGAAAATGAATTATGCATCGACACTTCCTTTCTATACAACAAAAAATGACCCCTTAAATTAAGAGGTCATTTTCTTTCACGTACAAGAATCCTCTTATCTTTCAAAAGACATATAAATGTCCTCTGCGGAATTAGCACCTTCCTATGCATTTACATAGGGGTTGCTGAGGCTTCGTAGGGCCGTTCCCTCTACCTCTCTGGATAAGTATGTATTTGTAATCTGTATTATGGCACTAACAATTAAAAAATTCAACACCTTTCTTAATATTTTTATTTTTCTATAAATAGTTCATTTAAATCATTGTATTCTTATCGGAATTATGAAATAATAAATTCAAAATTGTTACGGGAGGAATGCATGATGAAAGTAATTGGCTTAATTGGCGGACTAAGTTGGGAATCGACATCGTTATACTATAAACATATTAATACACTTACTCTCTCTCAATGTAATCAAAATGCGAAGCTTGTTTTATATAGCATGGACTTTGGTGAGATAACTACATTATTACAAAATCATCAATATGAAGAAGTGAAAAATGAATTAGTCACAGTAGCTAAAAAAGTAGAAAACTCTGGAGCTGAATGTTTACTAATGTGTTCCAATACTGTACATCTATTTGCTGAAGAAGTAGAAAAGGCAATATCAATACCACTCCTCCATATCGGAGATGTAAGTGCTAAAAAAATGATAGAATATAATATTAATCGTATCGGACTTTTAGGAACAAAACAAACGATGGAACAAGACTTCTATAAATCAAGACTAGCAAATTACAACATTGAGACAATTATCCCAAATGAAGAAGATAGAACTTTCATCCATCATGTCATTTTACAAGAACTCAGTAGAGGGATTATTTCAGAAACATCAAAAGAAAAGCTATTACAAATCACAAATACATTAATTCAAAAGGGCGCTGAAGGAATACTACTTGGCTGTACAGAAATTCCTTTGCTCATTTCACAAAGTGATCTATCGGTTCCTGTTTTTGATACTGCTTATATACATGCGAATACAGCTGTACAATTTGCGGATAACAATTTAAAAGTGAAAATTTAATTAGCTGAGGTTTTGTCCATACCCCACTGATTATCAGCCCTCATCAATCGGGATTTTACGAGCAATCGATCTTCCACCTAACTTCTTTGCTTTACAGCTGAATTTTGAGATGGGAGTCTTACTGCCCAAAATAGCGGGATAAATAATTATCAATCATCAACATAAAAAAAGGCATCTACAAAAGTAGATGCTTAGCTGTGATAAGGAGTGTTCAGTGAGGTAAGGTACAAGCTTTTTTGCTTGTCCTATGCTATCAATATATGCATTTATATATAAAAGGTGAATACTTAATAGAATACTCTTGAACTAAATTACTTTATTCTTTTCATTTGATCAATTGGCTAATAAACTATTTCTACTTTACCTATCACAATTGATTCATCCATAAGTCCAGGGTGTATTTAAAAACGTCTCTAGTCCATTTAAATACTAGAAACGTTTCATGCTTTCTAACTCTCTTTTGAATTATCTACTTTTGTAGCCTCACCATTTAATCGCTTATTTTTCAATTCGAAATAAGCATCTAAAACATCTTTTCCAATATCAGAGTTAATACCCGACTTATCATTTATAACCCATGGCACAACAACTGAAAATGCTACTTCTGGATCATCATAGGGCGCATATCCTGCTAATGTTAAATTATAACATTTTATTCGTTCACCTTTATCATTTCTACCTATGTCGCTTTCTCCACCATATACTGTCTGTGCTGTCCCTGTTTTACCAGCTGGTTTATATAGTGCCTTTTGGAACGCCCTTACTCCTGTTCCATCTCCTTCCTGGAATACTCTTCTAAATCCTTCTTTTACTTGATTTATATAATCTTCTTTCATATCCACTCTATTTAAAACAACTGGTTCTAATGAGTGCACGACTTTACCGATTTCATCTTTTTGCGCAGTTTGTTCTCTAATCTCTTGAATAATTTGTGGTTTCATACGATACCCACCATTTGCAATAGTAGAAATGTACTGTGCAAGCTGAAGTGGTGTATACGTATCGTACTGGCCAATAGAAAAATCTAATAAGAAACCAGGCTGATTATCTTTTCTCCCTATTTGTCCAGCTGTTTCATTCGGTAAATCAATGCCCGTTGGAACACCTAAACCGAATTGCCTGAAATAATATCTCATTTTATCAAAGTATTCTTGTTTAATATCTAGTGAACTATTTTTTACATAATCCACACCTGCAATTTTTAATGCTGTATTAAACATATAGACGTTAGAAGAAACTTGTAAAGCTCTTAGATCATCAATATTCCCGAAATCTTTCCAAGACTTTTTCTCCTTAGTTCCTTTGAATTTCATAGGTGCGTCATAAAAGTATGTACCTGGTGTTATAGCTTTTGTTTCAAACCCCGTTAATATTGTCGCACCTTTCACAGTTGATCCAAGCTCATATGAACTTGTCATCGTTCCTAAAGCGTAATCTTCAACTTCAGTTTTCCCGTCTTTTTCTACTAACTTTTTCCCAGCCATTGATAATACTTGACCATTTTTCGGATTCATCATTACAACGAAAGCACGGTCCAACATCGATTCTGAACCTTTGTATGCCTTTAATATTTTTTCTATGCTCTCTTCTACTTTTTTTTGTAATTCCATATCTATTGTTAAAGTTAAATTCTTGCCGCTTTTCCCTTCAGAAACGGTTTCCGTTCTAATTGTATTACCTTGTTTATCAGCAATACTTCTTACTTCTTTTTTCGTACCATGAAGCAGATCTTCGTATTGCTGTTCGATGTAACTTTTCCCAACCCGATCATTCCTGCTATAATCACGCACTAAATAATAATCTAATCGTTCACGTGGTAAACCTTCATCAGCATTCGAAACATTTCCAAGGACTGAACGGAATAAGCCATCATTTACATAGAGCCTTTCCCAATCAACTGAAGCGTCTACACCTGGGAGATTTGCTAAATTTTCACTAATCACAGTATATTCCTTTTCATTAACATCCTTTTTTATAATTTGAGGTGCCATTTGATACCCTGAAGTCATTTTACTTTTAATAGCTAGCACTTCTATATCATTAGCTGTTAATTCTTGAAGATTTTTATCTGTAACACGCTTTCTTTTTAACTCTAATATTTTTTTGTCTAGCTCTTTTCCGGTAATATCCCTTTCTCTAAACGTATCTATTTCTTTTTTAGATACTAAGTTTTGAGTAAGTTTTGGATTTAATTGCATCCAAAAATCTTTCTTATCAGTCTCGGTTAACTTATCAATATCTTCTTGCGGCATTTCAATTATTGCTGCAAGTTGTCTTGCAGTTTTTAGCATTTCTTCCGATTTTACACCTTTCACCTTTGTATATGTAATCGTACGTAAAGACTTATTGTCAACAACTGGATTACCTTCACGGTCATAAATTTTGCCACGTGGTACTGTAAGACTAACAGTTGCATTCTCTCTTTTTTCTACTTCATTCTTATATGTTTCTCCATCGAAAATTTGCACTTTACCTAACTGGATTATAATTCCAGAAAATAATAAAAATACGCAAAAGAATAAAATATTTAACCGTATTGGTATTGGCCAACCGTTCTTCTTTTTTTGCTTTTTCACCTTGTTATAATCTCCTCCCTACATCACTTTCGTTTCATTACTTACTATATGTAGTCTCCATATAGTAAGTAATATTATTTTTTAAACATTACGTTGTATGAATATTAATATAATGTTTAAAACTTAATAGAAATTTAAGCAATGGTAAAGAAAAGGTAAAGTTTACTAAATAAAATTTAAAAATACGCAATAACAAAGGGCTTAGTGAAAACTAAGCCCTTTGTTATTGCGTATTTAATTATTTACGAGTTATATAGAGCGTATTGTTACGGATCTATCTTCACTCTTTGATATGGACGGTTCATTTTGAAATTTTGGTAAGTAAATTGTTACAGTTGTCCCGACACCAACATCACTCATAATACTAATAGTCCCATGGTGACTTTCAATGATTTTATAACTTAGCATCAATCCGATTCCTGTTCCTTTTTCTTTCGTACTATAAAAAGGTTCACCCAATCTCTTAATTCTTTCTTCTGGTATCCCTATTCCTTCGTCTACTACATCTATTATGATACCACCTTCATTCATTTCTTTAATATGAATTGAAATCTTCCCACCATCTGGCATCGCTTCAATTGAATTTTGCAAAATATTAATAAATACTTGTTTTAATTGATTTTCAGAGCATTCAATAATCATCTCTTTGGAATCTGTAAATAACTCAACTTGAATGTTTGTCATAATTGCTTTTGTGTTAATTAACGACACAACATTTTTGAATATTTGACAAATATTTTTCTTCTCAGTAGGGATTTCATCTGTTTTAGCAATCGACAAAAATTCCTGAAGGATTGCTTCAATTCTCTCGATTTCAGAAAGCATAAGATTAAAATATTTTTCTTGATCCTCTTTGTTAATTTGAAATAATTGTATAAATCCTTTTATTACAGTTAAAGGGTTCCTCACTTCATGTGCTACACCGGCTGCTAATTGACCAATTGCCGCAAGTGTATCTGATTTATTTAGCAATTCTTCTGCCTTTTTCCGCTCTGTAATATCGCGGACAACAATCATAATTTTATCTTGTAATAATGGTAAACATCTAGCTTCAAAGAAATCGATACTTTCATTAATTGTTAGAGGGTATTCTACAATTACATTCTTTCCTTCTTCTTTCAATTGGCGAATTGCTTCTTGAAATTGCTGTGCTACTGGAGACGGTAATATTTCGTAAAACTTTTTTCCCATAAAAGCTTCTGCGGGTACGTAAAATTTTGTAGGAGATCCTGCTTTATAATCTATAATTGTCCCATCGTCTTCTGTTAAAAAACATAAATCTGGTAAAGCTTTAAAAATTAATTCTAATTCAGAGGTTTGTTGTTTTAATTGCCCTTCTATCGCTTTTAAATGTGTAATATCTACCCCAACAGCCCAGTAACTAAATCCTGTTACAGGAAACTGCTCTGATATATTGGACCACATTATCGTTTTAATTTCACCATTTTTACATGTTAAACTCATTTCCCAATCTCTAAAATTTTTTCCACGAGTCAAAAATTTATTTTGTATTTGATGGCGATAATTATGGTCAGGATACAGTAATTGAAGAGCGTTTGGATTCCCAATTATTTCTTCAGCAGTATAACCTGTTACAATCTCGCATTCTCGATTCCACAAAACAAAATCTCCATTATAGTCAAGCGCATCAACCATAACAGGCATGTTTTGTAAAATCGTATGTAGTTCTTCCTCTTTTCGAGAAAGTAACGATGTATTTTTACTTTGAACTGCTTTTTTCATCCCAGTTATAATGAGGTTAGAAAGCATTTCAAAATATTTTTGGCAATTGAAAATTTCGCTTCGTTTGGACCATACAACAAAAGATCCTAAATATTGATTGTATAAGAAAAGGGGGATTTCAATTTTGGGAAGTTTACATACTTTCATTTCATTAATTCCAAATGAAAATATACATTCGTTTTCAGCATCAAGAAGTTGATGTGATATGTTGGTTAATTTATAAAATTGTTCTGCCATGGTTTCTATTGTACTCACATCAATAAGTTCCATTAGCCGCGCATTCATTCCTTTTTCACCTCGATATGTAAAATTTATAC
>NZ_JAFEMR010000042.1:0-21977 GCF_016892495.1 Bacillus sp. RIT 809
ACCTGTGTTACCTTGAACGCCTTGAGGTCCAGTAGCACCCGTGTTACCTTGCGCACCTTGAGGCCCAGTGGAACCGGTAGCACCCGTGTTACCTTGAATACCTTGAGGTCCAGTAGCACCTGTGTTACCTTGCGCACCTTGAGGTCCAGTAGCACCCGTGTTACCTTGCGCACCTTGAGGTCCAGTGGAACCGGTAGCACCCGTGTTACCTTGAATACCTTGAGGTCCAGTAGCACCTGTGTTACCTTGCGCACCTTGAGGTCCAGTAGCACCTGTGTTACCTTGAACGCCTTGAGGTCCAGTAGCACCCGTGTTACCTTGAACACCTTGAGGTCCAGTAGCACCTGTGTTACCTTGAATACCTTGAGGTCCAGTGGAACCAGTAGCGCCCGTGTTACCTCTAGGTCCGGTAGCACCAGTAGCGCCCGTGTTACCTTGAATGCCTTGAGGTCCAGTAGCACCCGTGTTACCTTGAACACCTTGAGGACCAGTGGAACCAGTAGCGCCTGTGTTACCTCTAGGACCGGTAGCACCAGTAGCGCCCGTATTACCTCGAGGTCCAGTAGGTCCTCGACCGAACGAAGCTGAATTAACTAGAGTAGTTTGTAACTCTGCAATTAATTTAAGGAGTTCTTGGAGTGTACAAGGATCAATTCGGAATAACTTTGTAATGTATAGTATATAATTAATTAGATTTTGAAGTTCAATAAATACAGCGCTTGCTACAAATGTTGGATTTTTTAATATAGTTATTAAGTTTTTAATGATGGCTAATCCTTGTGCTTTCAGAGCGGAAGTGGTGTCTAGTGAACAGATGAATTTGCTTAGTAGGTGCAATGTATCTATTAGATCCTCTATGTTTTTGGGAGATGGATTGGCGAAAAGCTTAGGGATTATTTTTATTAAATCGTTAATGATTGCGCGGAATGTTCTAATTTGCGCTTTAGTAATTGGAATCGTTGGGGTAGTTGGAATTCGTCCAGCGCTAGTTGGAAAGCATGGATTGGAGTATTTATTTTCATTGTCGTTAAAGCGAGACATTAAATCTCTCCTTTCTAATAAGAATATGAACGAAACTCATCATAGTAGATGCAGGGAATGGTTAAATGGTCATAGTGAAATTGATTGTTTCGAGAAAAAAATAAAAAAACGCCTTATTATAGGGCGTTTTTTTTATTTTCAGCATATTGATAATACCGTTTTAGTGAAATTTTTGATTTGAAGCCAACTAATTTTATGATCTCTGGCTCTGGGGTTTGTTTTTTTATTAGGCGTAAAATAAACGTGTTCCGGAAATGCTGTCCAGAAATGCCTTTACGTAAATTCGCTCTTGCTACTTCAAGTCGGATCATTTTTTGAATAGCGATTTCTGTTAGTGCTTTTGGTGCGTCGTTTTCATATACCCATCTGTATGTTCCACGGTTAAAATCGAATGCGACAAACAACGGGTCATTACTATGATATTTAGGACGAACTGGTTCTGGAATACTTTTATAATATGTGTACAGTTGTTTTTTGTCTTCGGTTGCTAAGGGGATTGTTCTTTCCACTCCTGCGGTTGCCGGAATAGAAAGTGTATTAGTTTCAAAATGAACGTGATGCATAGTTAATGCTGTAAGCTCTTGTAAGGATAGTCCGTAGTCGATTAATAGACTTAAAATGGCAATGTTACGATCCATTAATAACGGACGAACAGGACGTTGTTTTTCTGAAAGTCCTTCTAATGAAGTGACTATATACTTTAATCTTTTTTCTTCCTCGCATGAAATGAAATCTTCATTACGCAATGCACGGTTTGGTTGAATAGTAATTTCCATATTCTTTAATGGATTTGGAATGTTAAGAAAATGATGCATTCTATTTAACACAATAAATACACGATGCATTGTTTTCTCAGAGTAGTGTCGATTCTTTTTTAAGTCTGAAAAGTAATCTTCATAGTCTTTTGTACAAAGTGTTGCCCATATATTACTGGAAGGGAGCTTTTTGTTTTTTTCTAACCAATGTCCAAAATCTTCAATGTCATAAACATAACGTTTAATGGTTGAAGACTTTCGGCCTTTATTCAATAAAAAAATAGAAAAGGCTTGTATTGTATCATGGAATTCCGTTGTTTCCATAGTCCCACCACCTTGATTATTTCTTATATTATAGCAAACTTTTCTGAAAATAGGCATTTGCAAGAGGGACTGGAATAATAATATTTGGTGAGTGGATAAAATGAGGTGATTGTATGGAACAATCGATGCGTAAGAAAAATAACAATCAAATTAATATTGTATTAAACCATCGAAAGAAAATTTCGTTACCGGCATCAGAAAATAAAACGGTAATTTCAAGTGAAACCACTACTAAACATGAGATGTTGCAGAGAATTGAAGAAGAGATGGGAAAACTTGTTGGGATGGATGATATAAAAAAGATAATAAAAGAAATTTATGCTTGGATTTATGTAAACAAAAAAAGGCAAGAGGTGGGGTTGAAGTCTGAGAAGCAAGTGCTTCACATGTTATTTAGGGGGAATCCGGGTACTGGGAAGACAACCGTTGCTAGAATGATAGGGAAATTGTTGTTTGAGATGAATATTTTATCGAAGGGGCATTTAGTTGAAGCTGAACGTGCTGATCTTGTAGGTGAGTATATCGGACATACAGCGCAGAAGACAAGAGATTTAATAAAGAAGGCCATGGGAGGGATTTTATTTATTGATGAGGCGTATTCATTAGCGCGGGGTGGAGAGAAGGATTTTGGGAAGGAAGCTATTGATACACTTGTGAAGCATATGGAAGATAAGCAGCACGGTTTTGTACTAATTTTAGCTGGATATTCAAGAGAGATGAACCATTTTCTTTCATTAAACCCAGGATTACAATCTCGTTTTCCGTTTATTATTGAATTTGCGGATTACTCGGTAAATCAGTTGTTGGAAATTGGAAAGAGAATGTATGAAGAGCGTGAATATCAGTTATCGAAAGAAGCAGAGTGGAAATTTAGAGATCATTTACATGCGGTAAAGTATTCGTCACAAATTACATCATTTAGTAATGGGCGATACGTACGGAATATTGTTGAAAAATCAATTCGCACACAAGCTATGCGATTGTTACAAGAGGATACGTATGATAAATATGATTTAATTGGGATATCAAGTATGGATTTGATGCTTGAAGAGGAGACGCACAGTACGTAAACTGTGCGTCTGTTTTTTGATGTATAAGTACGTTACTCTTTTTTCGCTTTTTCTTGGTAAGATTTATGGAAGCGTTCCATTTTAGCGCTTTTTTCGTGTGCTGAATTAGGATCGTGTGTAATTTGGTCTACTGAGCTTTTTTGAGCACCTTTATTAACATGGTTTGTCATTTGTATTCACCTCGCTTTAAAAGTTAGTATGAACATTATGTAAAGAAAAACTCGTTAGAAAAGAAAAACCTCTTTACGATATGTAAAGAGGTTAGAGCGCTATTTATGCATTGAACGTTCCTTTGTATCAATACGTCTATGCGGTAAATGCCATTTGTAATGAATAGAAATCATGCGGAAGCAAACAATTAAAATGAATAAGGTGTATAGAGCCCAATCGCTAACGATAATTTTAGCGCCAATTAAGAACCCTGCTAAAATCGTCCAAAACGCATATACGTCAGCTCGAAGGACAAGAGGTTTTCTGCGAGCTAAAAGGTCGCGAATAATACCGCCGCCGATGCCTGTTAAAACAGCAGCTACGATTGTAGCGCTGATTGGTAAATCTAGTTTTTGAGCATATAGTGCTCCTTGTACAGCGAATGCTGATAAACCGATGGCGTCCGTGATGTTTTCCCACTTTTTCCAATGTCTAATTAATTTATTTGGAAAAAGAAAAATAATCGTCATTGATAATAGTGCGATTTGGAATAACATGTCTTGTTGCCAAAATGCGACGATTGGATAACCGATTAATAAATTACGAAGGGCACCTCCCCCAAATGCGGTTGCCATTCCTAAAATATATACCCCGAAAATATCATAATCTTCTTCCATTGCAACAATGGCTCCGCTTAGTGCGAAGGCGATTGTGCCTATGATGCTAAAAATCTCCCATGCCATGAATTTTCTCCCCCGCTAACTAGATGAAATATGCTTCCTCTGCTATTATATTAGAAGGTTTAAATTTCGAAAAGGATGAGTGAACATATTTGATGGAAGAAAAAGAAAAAGTCATATTAGTTGGCTGTCAATTGTCGCAAGATGATGATGAAAAATTTATGCATTCCATGAAAGAACTGGCATCGCTAGCAAAGACTGCGCGAGCGGAAGTGTTAGTATCAACGACGCAAAAGCGTCCGAAGTTTCATCCTGCAACTTATATAGGAAAAGGTAAACTAGAAGAGCTTGCTGCGATGACGGAAGAGTTAGAGCCGGCTGTTATTGTTTTTAATAATGAGTTAACACCAAGTCAAATTCGGAATTTATCTTCAGTATTAGATGCGAGAGTGATTGACCGAACGCAGTTAATACTAGATATTTTTGCGCAACGTGCGAAATCGAGAGAGGGTAAGCTTCAAGTAGAGTTAGCTCAGTTGCAATATACAATGCCGCGCCTTATGGGGCAAGGTTTGTCTTTATCACGTCTTGGTGGTGGAATTGGTACGAGAGGGCCGGGAGAGACGAAGCTCGAAACGGACCGTCGTCATATTCGATCACGTATTGATGAAATAAAGAAGCAACTTGCGGTTGTTGTAGAACATCGGAAAAGATATCGTGAGAGAAGGAAAGATAATAAAGTATTTCAAATTTCGTTAATTGGGTATACAAATGCAGGGAAATCTACGTTGTTTAATAGATTAACGGAAGCTGATACGTTTGAAGAAAACTTATTGTTTGCAACACTAGATCCGACGACAAGGAAAATGCCGTTACCTTCTGGTTATACAGTGCTTTTGACTGATACGGTTGGTTTTATACAAGATTTACCTACGTCACTAATCGCTGCTTTTCGATCTACGTTAGAAGAAGCTGGGGAAGCGGATGTTATTTTACATGTTGTTGATTCAGCAGATCCTAATTATGTAGGGCATGAGCAGACAGTAAAACAATTATTGTCAGACCTTGAAATTAATCGTATTCCTATTATTACGTTATATAATAAAAAAGATAAATTGCATCAAAACTTCATTCCATTTCCGAAAAGTGATTTCTTAATGACTAGTGCTTTTGAAGAAAGTGATTTACTGCGTATAAAAGAAGCGATAGAAATGAAGATGAAGGAAGAAATGGATGATTATCAAGTGGAAATTCCTCCGAGTGAAGGTAGGTTGTTAACGCTTTTAAAGACGGAAACGTTATTAACTAAAATGGAGTTTCTAGAAGATAAATTTGTATATGATTGTACAGGATATATATTTGCTCATTCATCGCTTAATGGGCAATTAAAGAGATTTTTAGTGGAAGAAGGAGAAAATAATAATGTTTGATCGTTTGAAAAATGGAGAAAAAATTGCTCCAATCGTAAAAGAAGTAGAAAGTCAAATTATAGAAGTGCATAAACGTGTGGATGAAGTAATTGAGAGTAATCAATTTCGTGTGCTAGAAAGTTTTCGTAAACATAAAATTAGTGATTCGCATTTTATTCCGACGACAGGTTATGGGTATGATGATATTGGTCGTGACACGTTAGAGAAAGTGTATGCGGATGTATTTGGAGCGGAAGCGGGTCTTGTTCGTCCTCAAATTATTTCGGGTACTCATGCAATTTCAACAGCTTTATTTGGTATTTTACGTCCGGGAGATGAGTTACTATACATAACGGGGAAACCGTATGATACGTTAGAAGAAATCGTTGGTGTGCGCGGAAAAGGTGTAGGCTCATTTAAAGAATATAATATTGGTTATAACGCAGTTCCGTTAACTGAAGAGGGATTTGTGGACTTTGAAGCTGTTGCAGCTGCGATCCGTAGTAACACGAAGATGATTGGTATTCAACGTTCAAAAGGATATGCTACTCGTCCGTCGTTTACAGTTTCACAAATTAAAGAGATGATTGCGTTTGTTAAAGAGATTAAACCTGATGTTATTGTATTTGTAGATAACTGCTATGGCGAATTTATTGAAGAAAACGAGCCATGTCATGTTGGTGCGGACTTAATGGCAGGTTCTCTTATTAAGAATCCTGGCGGGGGAATTGTTAAAACGGGTGGTTACATTGTCGGTAAAGAACAGTATGTTGAAGCGTGTGCATATCGTTTAACATCTCCAGGAATCGGTGCGGAAGCAGGAGCGTCTTTATACAGTCTGCAAGAAATGTATCAAGGGTTCTTCTTGGCTCCGCATGTTGCTGGTCAAGCGCTGAAAGGTGCTATTTTTACGGCGGCATTTTTAGAGAAATTAGGGATGAATACATCACCGGCATGGAATGCACCAAGAACGGATTTAATTCAATCTGTTCAATTTGACGATAAAGATCGTATGATTGCATTCTGTCAAGCGATTCAATATGCATCTCCAATTAATTCTCATTTCACTCCGTATGCAAACTATATGCCGGGATATGAAGATGATGTAATTATGGCTGCTGGGACATTTATTCAAGGTGCAAGTATCGAATTATCTGCGGATGGTCCGATTCGTCCTCCGTATGTTGCATATGTACAAGGTGGATTGACGTATTCTCATGTGAAAATTGCGATTTGTTCTGCAATTGATGCGTTAATTGAAAAAAATCTATTAACAATTTCTTAAAGGGAAGCTGTCGATTTCGACAGCTTTTTTTCGTGTGAAAGTAATGATTTGTGCCATTAGAAAAAAGAATGAAAAAATTTATAAAAAAACCATGTAAGAAAAGCTAACATCTATTGACACTAAACATAACGTGGTATAAAATGAGAAGCAGTTAAGGCGAAGGAGGAACTGAAGTGATGAAAGAAGATAGACGTTCTGCTCCGCTGTTTCCTATTGGTATTGTAATGGATTTAACACAATTATCTGCACGTCAAATTCGCTACTATGAAGAGCATAATCTTATTTTTCCAACCCGTACAAAAGGGAATCGTAGATTATTTTCATTTAACGATGTAGATAAATTGTTGGAAATTAAAGATTTGTTAGATCAAGGCTTAAATATGGCCGGAATTAAACAAGTATTGCAAATGAAAGAAAATCAAACAGAAGCAGTGAAAGTAAAAGAAGAAACGAAAGAAATTTCAAAATCCGAGCTTCGCAAAATTCTTCGAGATGAACTACAACATACAGGTAGATTTAATCGGACTTCATTGCGACAAGGTGATATTTCAAGGTTTTTTCACTAAAGATAACTGATTCTTAAGGTGTTTAGAGGGACTAAGGAGGAATTTATAATGGCTAGGTACACAAGAGAAGATATTTTCCGTTTGGCGAAAGAAGAGAATGTAAAGTATATCCGTTTACAATTTACGGACCTTTTAGGAGTAATTAAAAACGTAGAAATTCCAGTGAGCCAATTAACAAAAGCTCTTGATAACAAAATGATGTTTGATGGATCTTCTATCGAAGGTTTCGTACGTATTGAAGAATCTGATATGTATTTATATCCAGATTTAGATACTTGGGTAATTTTCCCTTGGACAGCTGAAAAAGGTAAAGTAGCTCGTTTGATCTGTGATATTTACACTGCAGCTGGTGATCCATTTGATGGCGACCCACGTAACAACTTAAAGCGTGTGTTAAAAGAAATGGAAGCATTAGGATTCTCAGATTTCAATCTTGGACCAGAGCCAGAATTCTTCCTATTTAAAGTTGATGAAAAAGGAAATCCAACATTAGAATTAAACGATAACGGTGGATACTTCGACCTTGCGCCGATGGATCTAGGGGAAAACTGTCGTCGTGATATCGTTCTTGAACTTGAAGAAATGGGCTTTGAAATTGAAGCGTCTCACCATGAGGTTGCACCAGGTCAACACGAAATTGACTTTAAATATGCAAATGCAATTCGCTCATGTGATGACATTCAAACATTCAAACTTGTTGTAAAAACAATTGCTCGTAAACATGGCTTACATGCAACATTTATGCCGAAACCATTATACGGTGTGAACGGTTCAGGTATGCACTGTAACTTATCATTATTTAAAAATGGTGAGAACGTATTCTTCGATCAAAACGGAGACTTACAATTAAGTGATGATGCTCGTCACTTCATCGCGGGTATTTTAAAACATGCACCAGCATTTACAGCGGTAGCAAACCCAACTGTAAACTCTTACAAACGTTTAGTACCTGGATACGAAGCTCCTTGTTACGTAGCATGGTCTGCACAAAACCGTAGCCCGTTAGTACGTATCCCTGCATCTCGTGGTATTAGTACACGCGTAGAAGTACGTAGTGTTGACCCAGCTGCAAACCCATATTTAGTAATGGCAACTTTACTAGCAGCAGGTCTTGATGGAATTAAAAACAAATTAACTCCACCAGCTGCAGTAGACCGTAACATCTATGTAATGACAAAAGAAGAGCGCGAGGAAGCAGGTATCGTTGACTTACCAGCAACATTAGCGCAAGCATTAGTTACATTACAATCTAATGAAGTAGTATGCGGTGCGCTAGGAGATCATTTACTTGAGCACTTTATCGAAGCGAAAGAGATTGAGTGGGATATCTTTAGAACGCAAGTTCACCAATGGGAACGCGATCAATATATGTCTCTATACTAAGAGAGAAAAAAGCCCTAATACTACGGTATTAGGGCTTTTTCGTCATTTATCTACAGTGAAAAAACACGAATGTTGTCGTAATGTTTTTAGTGTCATCAGGAAGTAATTTAGTGAAAATAATTTGTGTTGACGCGTTCTGTATAAAGAACTAAAATGGCATTAACTAGAAATGTTTATATATTTAAAAGAATGAAGATATTATTTTTTCTTAAGTTTTAGATGCCAATTTCAAGTTGAAGCTCATTGGTTTTAAATGAGGAGGAAAGTTATGGATAAGGAAATAAATTTGAAAAATCTATTTACTATTATACGGAAGAAAATTTGGATAATTCTATTATTTACAACTTTTACAACATTAGGAGGAGCGATTTATAGTATGTATGTAAAAACGCCATTATATGCCTCCTCGGCAAGACTTATTGTCCAAGCTAACGCTGAAACTATGAATACACTGAAAGCAATGGTAAATGAGCCTGTAATATTAGAAAAAGTAGCCGCTGAATTGAATATTAATAGATCCGTAGGTGCATTAAGTGGACAAATAAGTACAGAAAGTGTACAAGGTTCCCAAATAATAAGGATTAATGTGGTAGATACTGATCCTCTGCTTGCGCATAAAATTGCAAATACTACTGCAACTGTTTATAAGAAAGAAGTAGCTAATATATTGAATTTTAATAATGTGAGTATATTACCAGAAGATCCGGTTCAAAAACATTCAATGCCTATCAATGTAAATCACACTAAGACGATTGCAATTGCATTCCTGATAGGTATGGTGCTAAGTATCGGTTTTATTTTTTTATTGGACTCTCTCGATGAGACAATCAAAACGGAAAGACGCATTGAGCAATTATTAGATATCCCGGTTTTAGGTGGAATTTCTAAAATGAGTAAGAAAAATAAGAAAGACAAATATAGTGAAAAGAATACGTTGTCATTGAAGGAGGAAACGGAGTGGGTTACAAAAATAGACGAAAAACAAATAAAGTTAAAGGAGAAAGTATAATTGTACATACCGCTCCAAGATCGAAAATTTCAGAGCAGTATCGTTCGATTCGAACAAATCTCCAATTATCCGCGTCTATTCATAAAAATAGAACTATAGTTATTACTTCTCCAAGGTATGGTGAAGGGAAATCAACTATTACAGTTAATTTAGCAGCTTCGATGGCACAAAAAGGTGAGAAAGTATTGGTGGTCGATGCAAATTTACGAACGCCGATTATTCATGAAATGTTTGGAGTGGAAAATACAATTGGATTAACTGATATACTGAACGGAAAAATAACTTTAGAGGGGGCAGTGAAAAAAACAGAGCTGGGAAGGCTGGATGTATTAACTAGCGGACCAGTACCATTTAATCCATCTGAAGTGCTTAGTTCGAGTTCAATGGATATGTTAGTTCAAAAGGCAATGGAACGGTATGATATCATATTATTTGATTCTTCTCCTGTATTAGAGGTAACGGATACAAGTGTATTGGCTGATAAATGTGAAGGTGTATTATTGGTGATACGTTATAATCATACTGTGAACGAAGATGCGCTTGAAACGAAAAGGGCGTTAAGTTTTACGAAAAGTAGGATGTTAGGTGCGATTTTGAATGGAAAAGTATGAATAATATAAATGTACTTTAGAAAAAATCAAAATTTGTATATAAAGATGTTCTTTATAAAGAATTTTTTTTAAAAGGACTACGATGTGGTGATGTCTCCTTACCGCTATCAATGGAGGCACTCGATTATGCTGTGGGGTGTGAAAACAACCTTAGATGCGAGTCATCAAGAGCGTAATGTGAGGGAGGGTTAGATGCCCATTTTTATTAAAGTTTGTAGCTATGTGTTTTTAGTAAAGAGAATATAGCTACAAACTTTATTTTTGAAATAAATTGGGAAGAGTTATGTAAGGAATTGATTAAAGGGGGAAGTAATATGACGTATCGACGGAGGATATCGCTATTGCTTTTAATGGATTCACTGATTGTATTAGGTGCAATTTTTTTTAGTTATTTCTTTGTAAATGCTAGCTTCAGTGTTATCACTTTATCATCAGTTATTAGTTCTATCACTTTATTATTAAGTCATCATTTGTTTGCTTTTGTTTATAAGTTATACAAAAAAGCTTGGGAATACGCAAGTATAGGTGAACTACTCATTATATGCAAAGTTGTTACATTTTCTATTATCACTACAGCGGTTGTGCAACAACTAATCATGCAAAAAATGTATTTTCGATTGTTAGTTGTAACTTGGATGATTCATATTTTATTAATTGGCGGTTCGCGTTTTATGTGGAGAATGTATAGAGATACTTATTATGTGAAAAATGGTGACAAAAAAAGAACTTTAATTGTTGGTGCTGGTTCAGCTGGGACAATGGTTGCAAGACAGTTGTTAAAGAATAGTGCTGTCGAATTAATACCAGTCGCATTTATGGATGATAATGTAAAAAAACACAACCTTGATATTTGGGGTATTCCAGTAATTGGTGGTATGAATCAAATTGAGTACGTTGTTAAAAAACTGAATATTGAAATAATTATTTTGGCAATTCCCTCATTAAATAAAAAAGAGCAAAATGTTATTTTGAAAAGATGTTTAAAAACAGAAGTGAAAACTCAAATTCTTCCGATGTTAGAAGACTTAGTAACGGGTAAAGTTTCGGTGAATGAATTCAGGGATGTTCAAGTAGAAGATTTATTAGGGCGCGATCCTGTAGAACTTGATGTGGATGTTATTTCAGATTATATAACTGACAAAGTCATTTTAGTTACTGGTGCAGGAGGTTCGATTGGTTCGGAAATTTGTAGACAAATTGCAAAATTCAGGCCAAAAAAGTTGATTTTACTAGGGCATGGGGAGAACAGTATTTATTCTATAGAAATGGAATTAAACAGAAAATATGGAGATATGAAAGGCACGTTTATTCCTGAAATCGCAGATATACAAGATGAAAAGAAGATGCAATTAATTATGAGCAAACATCTTCCGAATGTTGTATATCATGCAGCTGCACATAAACATGTACCACTAATGGAGAATAATCCTGAAGAGGCTGTTAAAAATAATGTGATTGGGACTATGAATATAGCAGAGGCAGCGAGAGCACATGGAGTGGGAACGTTTGTCATGATTTCTTCGGATAAAGCAGTGAATCCGACGAGTGTTATGGGAGCAACGAAAAAATTGGCGGAGATGGTTATTCAAAGTAAAGATAAATTAAGTCATACAAAATTTGTTACTGTACGCTTTGGGAATGTCCTAGGAAGTAGAGGGAGTGTAATACCTTTATTTAAGAAGCAAATTCAAAATGGTGGACCAGTTACAGTTACGCATCCTGATATGGTTCGGTATTTTATGACAATCCCGGAAGCATCAAGACTCGTAGTGCAAGCTGGTTCTTTAGCTAAAGGTGGAGAGATTTTTGTTTTAGACATGGGAGAACCAGTGAAAATTGTCGATCTTGCCAAAAATCTAATTCGATTATCAGGAAATTCTGTAGATGAAATAGGAATAGAATTTACTGGTATACGTCCAGGGGAGAAACTTTTTGAAGAATTACTAAAAGAAGATGAAATGAATGAAAAGCAAGTTCATCCGAGAATTTATGTAGGGCAAGAAATGAATGTCCGTATAGAAGAGGTAGAAGAATTTGTTTCTATATATGGAAATTTTAATGAAGAAGAATTACGAGATAGATTATTATATTTAGTTAATCATCGCAAGCCTTTGAAAATATTAATTCCAGTATCAGGATAATAGTGCGTGAGCTTAATAAGAATAAAATAAGACGGGTGCGTGGGAATGATGTCTAAAAAAGTTCTGTTTTGTGCAACTGTAGATTATCATTTTAAGGCGTTCCATTTACCGTATATGAAATGGTTCGCAGAGCAGGGATGGGAAGTGCATGTTGCAGCGAATGGCAACATGGAACTTCCATATGTCAATCAAAAATACAATATCCCTTTTCAAAGATCACCTATTAGATTACAAAATTTTCATGCATACAAAAAGTTAATGTCGATTATTGATAAAAATAAATATAACATTATTCATTGTCATACGCCCATGGGAGGAGTAATTGCGCGTTTAGCTGCTCGGAAATCAAGGAAGCAAGGAACGAAAGTCGTATATACAGCACATGGATTTCACTTTTGTAAAGGGTCACCGTATATGAATTGGTTACTCTATTATCCGATTGAAAGAATTCTAGCTTCTCATACGGATTGCTTAATAACAATTAACCAAGAAGATTATGATTTAGCAGTTAAACATCGCTTTCCAGTGAAAGATATTAAGCTAGTTCACGGTGTAGGAATAGATGTACAACGGTTTACTCCTGTAACTGAAATTGAAAAACGAGAATTAAAGCTACAATGTGGCTATAAACCACAAGATTTTTTAATGTTTTATGCTGCTGAATTTAATAAGAATAAAAATCAAAGCTTTTTAATCCATGTATTAGCACAATTGAAAAATGAAATGCCACATGCGAAGCTTTTGCTGGCTGGAGAAGGTCCGTTAATAGAAGAGTGTAAAAAAATAGCTACTCAACTAGGAGTGACTAACATGGTTCATTTTCTCGGTTACAGAAATGATATAGCTTCCTTACTACAGATGTGTGATCTTGCGGTTGCATCCAGTTACAGGGAGGGTTTGCCAGTTAATATTATGGAGGCCATGGCTTGTGGACTTCCGGTTGTAGCTACTGATAACCGGGGACATAGGGAATTGATTATTAATAATAAAAATGGTTGGATTGTAGATCGTGATGATATAAAAGCAATGGCTGACAGGATAAAGGGTATTTCTATAAATCCTAAAGTATTAGCTCAGATGGGGCAGTATGGATGTACTAGTATTAAAAATCAATATTCAGTCAATGAAGTGTTAAAAGAGAAACAAGAAATTTATACAACATTCATGGGTGAAATGGAGGAGTTAAGGTGGGTACTCCATTAAGAGTATTACACGTAGTCGTAAATATGAATAGAGGCGGCGCCGAAACGCTAATTATGAATTTATATCGCAATATAGATCGTTCCAAAGTTCAATTTGATTTTTTAACATGTAAAGAAGGAGTGTTTGATGAAGAAATAGTAAAGTTAGGCGGGGCAATTCATAGAATTCCATATATCACAAACGTTGGACATAGAGGATATATAAAGGAACTGGATGCTTTCTTTACCTCTCATCAAGAATATAGAATTGTACATTCACACATGGATAAAATGAGCGGATTTGTACTTCGTTCTGCTAAGAAGGCGGGAATACCGGTTAGGATTGCTCACAGTCATAATACTAGTAGTGAGGGAGGAATTGCGGCAAAAATCTATAAATGGCATGCAGGAAAATCTATATCTACATGTGCAACACATTTGTTAGCATGTTCAAATGCTGCTGCGAGATGGTTATTTGCAGATAAAGCTGATACAGCCAAAATCTTAAAAAATGGAATTGATTGTGATAGATTTTTGTTCCGTCCTGAAATAAGAAAACAAGTAAGAAAGGAATTACAAATTGAACAGGAAGCTTTTGTTATAGGTCATGTCGGAAGATTCGCTTATCAAAAAAATCATACCTATCTTATAGATTTATTTGCTCAGTTAACTCAATTCCGGCCAAATTCAATACTGTTATTAGCTGGTGAAGGGCCGCTTCGCATGGAAATTGAAAAAAAAGTAAAAGATTTGAATATAGAGAAGAATATAAGATTTCTTGGGGTACGAGGTGATATAGAACGTATACTTCAAGCATTTGATGCATTTGTTTTTCCATCTATTCATGAGGGATTACCAGTCACACTTGTAGAAGCGCAAGGGGTTGGTTTACCTTGTATCATATCGGATACTATTACGAAAGAAGTGGATTTGGGAATGAATTTAGTTGAACATTTGCCTCTAACGGATAAAGTGGCTTGGATAGAAAAAATGAAAAAATTAGAAACTAGTAATTTCTCGAGGAATATATCAGCTCAATTATTATTAGAAAAAGGATACGATATTAAGCATACGGCAGAATTAACCCAAGATTTTTATTCCGTACTTTCGAGGTGAGTAATTTGGAGAATTTAACGATTTTCACCCCTACTTATAATAGAGCGTATTGTCTTCAAAATTGTTATGAGAGTTTAAAACGTCAAACATGTAAGGGTTTTGTATGGTTAATAATAGATGATGGATCTAGTGATAACACAAAAGAATTGGTGGATAGCTGGATTGCTGAAAAACATATCAAAATTATGTATCATTGGCAACAAAATCAAGGGATGCATGGTGCTCATAATACAGCCTATGAAATGATTGATACGGAGTTAAACGTTTGTATTGATTCTGATGATTACATGCCAGATGATGCTGTAGAAAAAATCCTTTCTTTTTGGAATAGTTATGGGAATGATGAAGTTAGTGGAATAATTGGACTGGACTTGTATATAAATGGGCAAATAATAGGCTCAAAGTTACCAGAGGACCTTAAATACTCCACGCTTTTTGATCTTTACAACAAACATGGTGTTACAGGTGATAAAAAATTGGTCTATCGCACAGAATTGACTAAGAAATATCCATACCCAATTTTTAAAAATGAAAAATATGTAGGATTAGCATATAAATACTATATGTTAGATCAACAATATGAGATGTTACTAATGAACGAAGCACTTTGTTATGTGGAATACATGGCTGATGGATCATCAATGAATATGCTAAATCAATATCGTAAAAATCCAAGAGGTTTTGCTTTTTATCGTAAGGAACTTATGAAATTGCCATTCACTAATCGACTATTTAAGTATAGGCAAGCTATACATTATGTATCTAGTAGTTTCATAGCTAGAAATAGAAGGTTTATACAAGAATCACCATGCAAAGGACTAACACTGTGCGCACTACCATTCGGGGCTATCCTTTATAGCTACATTGCAATGAAAACAAAAATGAAAGTAAACATTTAGAAACTTGCGTAGTAATTAAATGAGAGGACAGAATAATGACCATACTTTGGATGAATCTTGCTATAGTATTCATACTCGCGTTTTTTGCAAGGTATTTTGCTATACCCGTGACTAATAGTCTTACATTGATAAAGCCAAATCAGTTTTTAATTTTGATGGCGGCTCTATCTCTTGTATTAGTGTCAGGGCTTAGAAATAATATTGGGGATACTTATTTTTATATGCATGCATATAATGTTGCTGAGTTTAATTGGGAATATATCCAAAATAATAAAGACATGGGATTTAATATTTTTCAAATGATTTTAAAGGGATATACGGATGATCCTCAGGCTATGGTTTTTATTACAGCTCTAATAACAAATTTATTAATTGTATTCACTTTATATAAATATTCAAGATTAATTGAGATAAGTCTCTATGTATATATAACATCTGGCATGTATTTAGTCTCCATGAATGGAATAAGGCAGTATTTAGCTGCAGCTATTAGCTTTGCTGCTATAAAATATATTTTTGAGGGTAGTTGGAAAAAATACGTTTTAATAGTACTTTTTGCATCAACATTTCATCAAAGTGCGCTTGTTTTAATTCCAATCTATTTTTTAGTTCGAAGGAAATCTTGGTCAGCAATGACATGTATCCTTCTTGTTTTTGCTGTAATAATTGTAATTGGATTTAATCAATTTTCAACGTTATTCTTTGCGGCTATAGAAGATACACAATATGGTGAATATAAGAATTTTCATGAAGGTGGAGCCAATATATTGAGGGTTGCTGTGGATTCAGCACCACTCATCCTTGCTTTTATTGGGAGGCATAAACTAAGAAAACATTTTCCGAAGAGTGATTATATCGTAAATATGGCATTATTAGGTCTAGTTTTTATGATTATTTCAACTCAAAATTGGATTTTTGCAAGATTTTCGATTTATTTTGGATTATATCAATTAATATTAATTTCTTGGGTTGTAAAGTTATTTACACAGAAGGATCAGAAATTAATTTATTATAGTATCCTGGTATGCTATTTTATCTATTTTGTTTATGAACATATCATTACTCTGGGGATTATCTATAAGAGCAATTTACTTGGATAATAAAGGGGTAAATATAGGGGATTGATTGTAAGATTGGGGTAGATTTCAATGCTTAAGACTAAAAAAACCAAAAGAATTTTGCACATTGTCAGTGCTATGAATCGGGGCGGCGCCGAAACTTTAATAATGAATATATACAGAAAAATAGATAGAGAGCAACTTCAATTTGATTTTGTATCTCATGGAAGCGGGGAGTGTGATTACGATGATGAAATAACAGCATTAGGAGGGAGGGTATATAGAATACCAAGTCTAGGACAAGTAGGGCCTTTGGCATATATTAAAGAACTTACAAAAATAATGTCTGATAGTCAATATGTAGCTGTACATGCGCATACGGATTATCAAGGTGGTTTTGTAGCTGTGGCTGCAAAAAAGGCTGGTATAAAAAAGCGAATTTGCCATTCTCACAGTAATAATTGGCCACAAGGATCTGGAGTCACAGCAAGAGTTACCCTAAAGATTCTGCGATCTATTATTAAATATGCTGGAACAGACTATTGTGCGTGCAGTGCTGAAGCTGCTCGTTTTTTATTTGGTGAAAAGATGCTTCACAATAATAAGGTGGAATTGATTAAAAATGGAATAGATATAAAACAATTTATTGATGTTGATATAGAGGAGATTTCTAGTGTAAGAAAAGAACTTTGTATACCGGATGCTGCGAAATTAATTGGACATATAGGTCGTTTTTCAGAATCAAAGAATCATATTTTTATACTACAAGTTTTAAAGGAGATTTTAAAGAAGGATACAAATTTTATCGCCATTTTAGCAGGGGATGGTCCGTTAAAAGCTTCTATTGAATTGAAAGCAAAAGAACTAGGTATTTATGAAAATATTAGATTTTTGGGAGTGAGAAATGACATTCCGATAATTATGAATATTATTGATGTTTTTGTATTTCCTTCTTTATTTGAGGGTTTTGGTATTGTAACATTGGAAGCACAATGTGCAGGTGTACCTTGTGTTGTAGCGGATACAATACCTAAAAATACTGATATGGGATTAGGTATAGTTTCGTTTGTTGGCTTAGATGAAAAAATTGAACTATGGTCCACAGAAATTTATAAAGCTCTATTAAAAAAAAGACCTGAAAAAGGAATTATAATTAACAACATTTCAAGATTAGGTTTTGATATCAATAATAACATTCTTGAGTGGTTAACGTTATATGGAATAGAGTGTAAGGAATCCATAAGGTGAAATTTAGTTTATTATCAATTTGCATACTTGAGTCATATGGTGATTTTTTGGTAGAAGATAGCACAAAATCACCATATGAAATAAAAGAAACCCATGATAGATTTTGTGAGGGATTTGATGATGAAAAAGAAAAAAATATTGATTGCATCTTTTGATTTGGCAATTGGTGGAGTAGAAAGAAGCTTAATTGGTTTGCTAAATACAATTGATTACAGTAAATATGATATAGATTTAATGTTATTTAAACATGAGGGAGAGTTCTTTTCTTTATTACCTAAAGAACCGAATTTGTTACAAGAATTAAAAAAATACACTACTTTTAGGAAATCAATTAAACAAATAGTACAAGATGGGCATATCTCTATTGGGATAACAAGGTTGATAGGTAAAGTTATGGGTACTGTGCATGGAGGGTATCTGAAGAGTGAAGAACCAGGATACTTTGTCATTCAATATGGATGGAGAATGTCTCTTCCATTTCTTCCGAGGTTGGAAGAAGAGTACGATGTTGCGATTAGTTTTTTGTGGCCGCATTATTTCATAGGTAATAAAGTTAGGGCGAAAAGAAAAATCGGGTGGATTCATACAGATTATTCTAACATACAACTTAATAAAGGTATGGAGTATAAAATGTGGAAAGAAATAGATGATATCGTGGCTGTTTCTGAAAGTTGTAGAGATACATTTCTTAGTAGCATTCCTTATATTAATAAAAAAGTACAGGTTATTGAAAATATAATATCTCCTGAGTTTATACGTGAGCAATCTAATCAGGATGTTACTCATGAAATACCAGTTAATCTTGGCCGGATAAAACTAGTTACTGTAGGTAGACTTTCGCATGCTAAGGGAATTGATGACGCTATACATGCCTTTCGGAAACTATTGGATCAAGGATATGATATTGAGTGGTACATTGTTGGATATGGACCTCAAGAGAGTGAACTTAAAATATTGATAGATAAACTAGAGATTCAAGATAAATTCATTCTGCTAGGCAAGAAGATTAATCCATATCCGTATATAAAAGCGTGTGATATATATGTGCAACCATCCAGATATGAAGGAAAGGCTGTGACAGTACGTGAGGCACAAATTCTTAAGAAACCAGTACTTATAACTAATTTTCCAACTGCAAAAAGCCAATTAGAGAATGGTGTAGATGGATATATTTGTCCAATGGGTGTAGAGGGGATTGTAGAGGGGATAAAAAAACTGGTTGATGATGTCGAATTCAGAACTGAAATTGTGAATAATGTTAGTCAAAGGAATTATGGTAATGAAACAGAAGTGGAAAAGATATATAGATTAATTGAGTGATAATTGATTAAGTTATAAAACTAAAAAATCTTTTATTATATGTATAAAAGATATTTGGAGGAAGTGTTTTCATGGATAATGTTTTAGTGTTAGATACGTCGGTAGGTTCTCTTAACAAGGGCGATGACATAATAATGAAGTGCGTAAAGTACCAGCTATCTGATATAACTAAAAATGCATATGTTTTAACATTACCCACTCATGTTTCACCGTTTCATTGGTATCAAGTAGCAAGAAAATCACATCGAGTACAGATTTATAGTAGCGCTAAATATAAGTTTGTAGGTGGTTCAAACTTGCTAGCGATGGACATGTTTACTCATTTTCCTCAATGGAATATTAATATGTTTAATTGTGGTCCTTTAAAAGGGAGTATTCTAGTTGGTGTTGGTGCAGGGAAAGGTAATAAGATAAATATGTATACAAAGTTGTTATATAAAAAAGTTCTATCACATGAATATATACATAGCGTTAGGGACGAAAGAACCAAAAGATTTTTAGAAGAAATGGGGTTTAAAGCTTTAAATACAGGGTGTGTAACATTGTGGTCCCTTACACCTGAGTTTTGTAAGGGAATTCCTACAAAAAAATCAGACTCAGTTGTTTTTACACTTACTCATCATTCTAAGAACCGTGTAAAGGATCAATTATTGATAGATATACTTAATAAAAATTATGAAAATGTTTATTTTTGGATACAAGACGCGGGAGATCTTGAATATTTGAAAGAATTAAAAGGTGTACAAGAAATAAAAATTGTACCCCCTACTATCGAAGAGTACGAAAAAATACTGAATAGAGAAGTGGATTATATTGGAACACGTTTACATGGTGGTATATTCGCAATGCGACATAAAAAACGTACAATAATTATCTCTATAGATGAAAGAGCAAAGGGAATGGGCGAGACATATAATTTAAATTTAATCGATAGAACTGATTTTAATAATCTTGAAAAAATGATTAATTCAGAAATAATCACAGATGTTAAGGTAGATTTTGATGTGGTAAATCGATGGTTAAGACAATTCTCAAATTAAACAGAACATATGGTAAATGAGGCGATTTATTAGGAGGTAAAAATGAATAGCATAATTCTCGATAAAATTATAATAAAAAATAACAGGGTGGATTACTTTTTTAGTATCAAGGGGGATTTACAAAAGTATTTTAAAACAAGTAATCATATGTTTCTAGAATACAACTATAATGTATCGGATATTCCAAATAGCATTTTAGCTATTCCATTTGTTGCGAACGTAGTCCCTCTTATATGGATTACTGATTCAACAATAGTGATAAAAGAATTAGATAAATCCTTTTATGTCTGTCTAAATAATATAAAGAGTGCATATCAAAATATGTTTCCTAGTGTCAAATTTATGGGTTCTATTGTAGTAGATAAAATTGTTGACAATTCTTACATTCCTAAACTTGAAGCAGCATCTCTATTTAGTGGAGGGCTTGATGCACTTACTACTTTTATAAGAATAAAGGATAAAAAGCCATTATTGATTACGGAATATGGATGGCATGAAGATGATATAGAAAATAGTAATGTTTGGGAAGCAGATAAAGAAAATGTTATAAGTTTTGCAAAAGAGAATGGATTAGAAAATATTCTTATTCAATCTAATTATGGGACTTTTATAATTGCGGGGAATGTTGACCATGACTTTAGAGATAAATTAGACGATACATGGTGGCATGGATTGCATCATGGGCTAGCAATAATATCCGCAGCTATTCCTATAGCTTTCAAACTTAAGATAAAATGCATATATATTGCAAGCTCTAATTCACCTTTATATCAAGTTACTTGTGCATCTGATCCAACAGTCGACAATGAAATAAAATATGCATCAGGTGAAGTTTTTCATGATGGATACGAACTTACTAGGCAGGATAAAGTTAAAGTGGTTGTTGACCATTATTCAATTAATAAGGAATCGGTTAATATCAGGGTATGTTTTAAAAATGAAGAAAATTGTTGTAAATGTGAAAAATGTTTAAGGACTATTATGGGAATTATTGCTGAAGGAAAAGATCCTCGGGAGTATGGGTTCAATATCCCAAATAATCTTTTTCAGTACGTCAAAAAATCTTTAAATAATGAGGTGAAGTTTTTTACAAATACGTTCATTGTTATGTATTGGAATCTAATTCAAATTCGGATGAAGCAAAACTATACGTATATATTAGATAAAGACTTACTAGACTGGTTTTTAAATTATGATTTTAAAGCGCAGAGAAGAAAAGCATTACTAAAATACAGAATAATGAAATTTTTTCCGATTTTAAAAAGAAAAATTAGTATTAAAGTAAATGCAATACTTAAACAAAACAATTAAAAATAGAGGATATTATTATGAGAATACAAAATTCCCTGAAAAATATATTATTTGGTTTGTCTGGACAATTACTCAGTATTGGTATGGGGTTTGTCGTTAGAACGGTTTTTATTTATACACTCGGCGTAGAATATTTAGGTGTGGATGGACTTTTTACAAGTATATTAATTATGTTTTCACTAGCTAATTTGGGTTTTGATACTGCTATAATTTATAGTTTATACAAGCCTTTAGCTGAAAATGATATTTATAAAATACAGGCATTAATGAACTTATATCAAAAAGCATACAGATTAATAGGATTAATAGTTTTGTTACTAGGGTTATCACTGTTACCATTTCTTCCTTATATAACGAATGCCCATACTACAATTGAAAAT
>NZ_JAFEMR010000043.1:0-21705 GCF_016892495.1 Bacillus sp. RIT 809
TATACTTTCCAATATACAATTCTTACGTAAATATGAAGAGTTTCATTCAAAAAACAAACTCTCTGTATTGAATTAAAATGTATTTCATATTTGTCTGCTAATTAATTACTTTGTATTAAAGTAGACCGCTTCGTACATTAAGGAAGGGTTTTTATTACCGATTCCCGAATTTGCTTAAGATACTAGATTCCATTTACATTTTAGAATAAAAAAATAGACTTAAAGCGAGAGGAAAGGATTTTAAAATGACTAATTCGGAAAAAGAGATACTCCAACACATTGATGAACTATATCCATTAGATTTTATTAGCATTCATTCAGTAACAAATGAAATGTATCAATGTATCGCATTACAAGGTAATTATTTCGTTAGAATAACTAATTATAAAACGTATGAAGAACAACTAGAAGAAGTTAGATATACAGATTTTTTATATAATAATGGCTTAGGAGTCCCCCCAATAATACCTTCTTTAAAGGGGAATTTAGTAGAGAAAATAACATTAGACAAAGAAGTTTTTGCTGTATTATATAAAGCTGCTCCTGGTATACATTTACCAAGAAACGAATGGAATTCTAATGTATTTAAAAAGCTTGGTCAACAAATTGGAAAATTACATCGTATATCTAAAGACTTTGAAAGAATTCAACCGGTAAATCATATAAACGACTGGTATGAAAATGAAGAGTATAATTTTCTTAACTATATCCCTAAAGAAGAAACTACTATAAGAGAAATTGCATCTGACGTTTTAACTTCTATAAAGGAACTTCCAAAGAATCCTTCAAATTACGGCTTAATACACGGAGATTTATGGTTAGAAAACATATTGGTTGAAAATAATTCAAATTTAACAATGATTGATTTTCAAGACTGTGAGAAACATTTTTATATATTCGATTTAGCAGTCCCAATTTATAGTGCGATAGAATATTCCTTCGTTGGGAATGGTAACATAGTCGACTATGAGAATTCTATTACAAATGCAATAATCGACGGATACCAAGAAGAAAATGAGATTCCTAAAGAAATGATAGATCTATTTCCATTGTTTATTAAATTAAAGGAGATTTTCGAATATAGTTTAATGCATATGTATTGGAATAGAGAAGAATTAACTGAGGAACAAGTTCGGATAATGAATCTTTATAGGATGAAGATTGAAAATAAGTATGCCTATATCAATATATAAAACGGATGTTGTTCAACTACAAGGAAACTTGAATTGAACAACATCCTTTATAAGTTGATTACCTACTAGACCAGATTTATTTTTTAATTACAAATACTGATTCAATAATCTGTTTAAATATGCTTCGTTTTCTGGGGATACTTGCTCAGACAATCTAGCCGTAATAATAATTGGAGCCCATTGAAAAATCTCATCTCTTGATAAACCTGTATTTCTGCAATATATATGTAAATACATTTCAGCTAATTCTACCGAAGATTGTGAGTACAACAAGTATGTCCGAAACACATCTGCACGAATATCACCTGAACTAGCATCTACCCAATCTATAATATTCACATTCTTTTTACTCAAAATTAGATTAAATGGATGGAAATCTCCATGGCATAATCTAGGTTCAAATTTGATTGAATGTAACTTATTCAATATATTTTCCTTTTGTTTTTCATCAAATTTATGTACAGATTTAATTTGACGCTCTAACCTTTCCCTCATTGATTCCATTTCATCCGTATTCACACGTATAGCGTGAATCTTTTTTTGCTCATTAACACATAGGCCAATGTAATGCTCTGCTTTATTCAAATTATTAAGTAGAAGCTCACCAACACTTTCTCCTTCTACATATTCCATAATAATAGATTGTCTTCCTTGTACCTCTGTAACTTCAAATACTTTAGGAACGTGTAAATCACGTGAATATGCATACTTTTGTTTTTGTGCTTCATATAGAGATTCTGTATTAGGGAGGTATTTTTCAAACAATTTTACAACTTTATTATCACATAGATAAATTTCAGCCGTATTTCCTTTTGCTATCGGATTTTCTAGATTCAATTCATTTCTCTCCTTACAGTAAAGTATTCGTAAGATTGTTAAAAAGCAGAAAAAAGTGGAGCGCCCTACATTAACCCAAGACGAACAAGAACGTATTGAAAACATGTTATTATGTTCATTTCTTTCTGAAGAGAAGAAATTGATTACTTATTATAGAGATGATTATTTACTTACTAGATATATGACTGTAACTGACATAAATCCGATAAAAAATTTAATAACTTGCACTGATGCATCTTATAACAGAATTTTTCTTAAATTTAGGGATCTAATTGATTGACGGCATGTGAACCGATATAGCCTGCACCACCTAAAACTAAAACTGTCATTTCGTCATCACCTCTCGATTTGTGCTTTGTAATTTTTTGATAAAGCGATCAAACCCTGTTCTACCATCTTTATTCATCTTATAAACACCAGCATCTTCTAAGACGCGTTCAAATTTTTTTGCAACTTCAGTTTGAAGAAAGCTTTGAATGTTCTCTTCCGTATAGCCGCCCTGGGCTTTTAATTCATCTGCCCATTTTTGATGGATTTCAGGAACATTGGCTTCCTTATCTAACAAGTGCAGCTCAACTTCATGAAGCTCCTCAATCAAACGTGGAGGGAGAATTGCAAGGCCCATGACTTCAATAAGCCCGATATTTTCTTTCTTAATATGCTGTACATCTGGATGTGAGTGGAAAATTCCATCAGGGTATTCTTCACTCACATTATTATCACGCAGTACAAGATCAATTTCATACTTTCCCTCGGAACGCCGCACAATTGGTGTGATCGTGTGATGTTTTGTACCATCTTTTGATTGCGCACAAATTTGTAAAAATTCATCTGAATAGTTCTTCCAACTTTCATGGATGTAGGTGCTGGCATTAATTAGTTCTTCTTTATTTAAAGAAGAGAGGCGAATCACACTCATTGGCCAGTTGACAATACCGCAAGAAACATTTGAGTAGTCAGATAATTTAAATGTTTTAAGAATCTTAGCCTTTGCCATTGGAAAGTTATGGCGCCCAGCTTGATAGTGATCATGACTTAAGATAGATCCTCCTACAATAGGTAAATCTGCATTGGAACCAATGAAATAATGTGGCAAGATTTCTACAAAACTAAATAAACGGGAGAATGCCTCACGAGAAATTTTCATTGGTCGATGCTTCTTAGATAATACGATGGAGTGTTCATTAAAGTATGCATATGGTGAATATTGAAAACCCCATTCTTCTCCATCTAGCTCGATGTTAATGATTCGGTGACTGCTTCTACCTGGATGGTTCCAGCGACCGAAATACCCTTCATTTTCAATACAAAGTAAACATTTTGGATAATTACCCTTCAGTGTATTTCTTGCCGCTAAGATCTCTTTTGGATTTTTCTCTGGTTTGGATAAATTAATAGTAATCTCAAGTTCACCATATTTTGATTCTGCTAAATAATGAATATTTTTTGCAATCGCACGGGTTTTTATATAATCATTGCGTTTACTTAGTTCAAAGAAATAATCCGTTGCTTGTTCAGGAATTTTGCGATATCTCTCCTGAAAATTCGCATTGACCTTGGATGGAAGTGGTGTAATCACATTCATTAAAAGTGCTTCGAACATATCACGATTGGCCTGGTTTTTAGAAATAGTAAGATTTTTCGTCGCTTTATCCAAAAGCGTATCTAACAGCACATGTGGGTCCGTTTCGACTACACTAGTAATCTCCTCCATTTCCGATTCACCAAGCAAACGTAATAGTTGATTGTGCATATAAATTCGGTCATTTTCTTCAATGGTTCCATTTTCAATTGCAAGTGTAATAAAATCATAAATTGCTTGACATGTGTTCATCGTTTCCACCCCATTCATCATCCAATCACTTTAGTTCCACTACCAATGTGTGCCACATAAAAGACAGGCGCATATCCTACAACTTTGATATATTCATCATAAACATTGTTTTTAAAAGTGTGGGTTTCACTTTCTTTTACTAATGCGATGGCGCATCCCCCAAATCCTGCTCCAGTCATACGGGCTCCAAGCACACCCTCTTGTATTTGCGCAGTTGCCACCAATGTATCTAATTCAATCCCGGTTACTTCATAATCATCTCTTAAAGATGTATGAGAAGCATTCAATAGCTTTCCGAATTCTTCTAAATCACCTGCAGTAAGAGCTGCTTTGGCTTTTTTTGTGCGTTCATTTTCGTAAACTGCATGCTTCGCGCGTTTAATTAGGACTTCATCTCCAATAAGATTTTGATTTCCATCAAATTCTGCTTCGCTTAGTTCTCCAAGTGCATTAATCTCTAACTTCGTTTGGAGACGTGCGAGTGCTTCTTCACATTCAGCACGTCGCTCATTATATTTTGAATCTGCTAGTTCACGACGTTTATTAGTATTCATAATTACAATAGCATAGTCGTCCAAAACCACTGGAACCATTTCATACTCTAACGTATTGGTATCAAGGAGAATCGCTTTGTCTTTCTCGCCAAATCCAATGGAAAATTGATCCATGATACCAGAATTTACACCAATGAATTCATTTTCAACTTTTTTACCCATTTTCACTAATTCAAGTCGCGTTACGTCTAAGTTGAACAAGTCTTCTAATACTACCCCTACAAGTAATTCAAGTGAAGCACTACTTGAAAGTCCCGCTCCGTTTGGAATCGTTCCTTCAACTAACAACTCAAAACCACAGTCTATTTTATGACCTGATTCTTTCAGTGTTAAGATAACTCCTTTTACATAATTTGCCCAATTCGCATTTTTATCGTAATCCAGTTCATTCAACGTGAAGCTAATTACTCCAATTTCTTTAAAATTCGTTGAGTAAACTAATACTCTATCATCCTCACGACGTCTAGCGACTCCGTAAGTTCCATAAGTAATCGAAGCGGGGAATACATAGCCACCATTATAGTCTGTATGTTCTCCGATTAAGTTGATACGTCCTGGAGAAAAATATTGAGTTGTTTCTTGAGGTCCAAATACCTCAGCAAATTTTAAAGCTAGTTCACGTTTCTTTTCCATAAGTATAAACCTCTCTCTTGCATTCCTTTTAAATAAGAAAATCAGCTCAGTATTCACTGGCTCACTTGTAATAGTTCATCATTATTTCTAGACACAATATCGTATTTTAAGTAAGTTCTAATAGCAGTATCTAATTTTTTCTATACATGTTTCTAACGTGGTATAAGGAATGTCGTATTCCCGTACCACATCTGGCAAGGCACGACCGTGACAACGACGTACAATTTCAAGGCGAAACGAAGCCGTGAAAGAACGAATTAACCCAAGTCCGTAATCATATGGTAAAATCATTTTGATAACCTTAGAGTAAAAAGCGAAAACTCCTCTCGTGGCTTGTCTCGGCAACAATTACGATACGGAAGTTTTCTCTTTTTTATAGTTCTTTAAGGAATCCTTAGAATTTATTCGAAAGTTTATATTGAATTATGGCTCTTTAAAAAACATGTCTAACCTGTATGATGTTTCTTATCCAACAGTACGTGCCAAATTAGATAGGTTAATACAAAAGATTGAAGTACATAGTAAGGAAGACGATGTAGAGTTTGTAAATATGATTAAGGGCTTTGTTATTGATGAACGAATTAGTCTAGACGTCGCTAAAATCATCATAGAAAAATATAAAAAAGAAAGGAATGTTTAATTATGAGTCCTGTAGTTGGAATAATAGTTATTCTTATTATAGTTACTCAAAGCTTTTTATCATCTCGAAAAACCCCTTATTTAGGTGGAATTCTTCCTGTAGCATACATAGGCTTTATTAGCTTCTTTTTTAATAAACTAATAGCTAATGGTGATTATTTCTCTACATGGCTAATGATAATAGCCGGTTTATGCGGGCTTTTAAGTATATGGAATTCAGGCAGAGAACGTTTTAAAAGAAATAGACAAAAAGAATTAGATCGAATTGAGTTACAGAATCTCTAATTTTAATTTTCTTTTTGTCCTATGCTAGAATCTGTCCTACGCTTTTTATTCCACGGTTTCCCCAAATAGAAACTACTTTTAGTAGTTTCGAGATCGTAACTGCTGATAGCAGGAAAAATCATTTATGATTGATATAGCTTTGTACGTTGTTTTACTTGATTAAAATAAAATCCTACAAGTTGAAGGCAATCTCCTCTTTTTTCTTAAATTCTGGAAGCCACTCTCCATGTGCCTCTATTAAATCATCACAAAGGGAAACAATATCATCCAATGACAATTCTGCGGCCGTGTGAGGATCTAGCATCGCCGCCTGGTAAATATATTCTCGTTTACGTGTAAAGGCGGCTTCAATGGTTAGCAGCTGCGTATTAATATTAGTACGGTTTAATGCGGCAAGCTGCTCAGGGAGATCTCCAACATACGTTGGAGCTATGCCACTCCGATCCGCTATGCACGTAACTTCCACACAGGCTTTTTCAGGTAAGTTGCTAATCAATCTTCCGGTATTTAGTATATTTCCATTAAATTTAAATGGGATATTCGTTTCAATCGCTTCAATGATAAGTGAACAATATTCTTTTGAGCGTACATGGTCTAATGCCTTATTATTGACTAATTCCTCCCGCATGGTTTCCCACTTCTTGATCTGCTGTTCACAACGGCGCGGATATTCATCAAGGGGAATATTGTATTTTTCGATTAACTCCGGATATCTAGATTTGATAAAGTACGGATGATACTCGGCGTTATGCTCAGATGATTCGGTCACATAATAGCCAAACTTATCCATCAATTCAAATCTCACCATATCATGATGTTTTGTTTTTTGCTTTTCTCTTGCCCTTCTTTTAATTTCTGGATAGAGATCCTCACCATTTCTTGTTACTTCCAATAGCCATGCCATATGGTTAATTCCTGCAATCTTTTCTTGAACACCTTCAGAATCCATGCCCAATGATTTGAATAGTTCGTTTGTACAACTTTGAACGCTGTGACATAGGCCCACTGTTTTAATTGCTGTGAAACGATTCATCACGCCTGCTAATACCGCCATAGGGTTGGTGTAATTTAGAAAGAGGGCATTAGGGCAAACCTCTTCCATGTCCTTTGCAAAATCTAGCAGCACAGGAATGGTTCGGAGATTACGAAAGATACCGCCTATCCCTACCGTGTCAGCAATCGTCTGCCGTAAACCATATTTCTTAGGAATTTCAAAATCAATCACTGTGCTTGGCTTATAACCACCCACTTGAATGGCATTAATGACGTATTTTGCGTCCTTAAGCGCTTCCTTTCGATCTAAATAGGCTTTGATTTGAATATTTTTATTCAAGCTTTCTTTCAAGTTGGTCAACATATTCTCAGAATCTTTTAACCTTTGCACATCAATGTCATATAGTGCGAATTCAAATCCCTCTAACGCTGGAACAAGCATACAATCACCAAGAACATTTTTCGCAAATACCGTGCTACCTGCACCTATAAATGTAATTTTCGACATTTTTATCCTCCTTATGAACCCTTTTTATTTATTATTTATAGCAACTAGGATCGGCTTTTTAGAATAAAAATCCGTGAAAAAAATCGTCCCATTGCAGTGTTCCTAAAAACAGTTTGTTCTAGTTGAATACCAGCATTCATTAACATGAAGCCATAATCCGATTTAGGCTTTTCTAAAAATTAGAACTCCAGATTTCTCTGTCTCCATCCTATGTAACCCTTTGGATAGATCGGTTTTATGTTTTCGGATTAATTTGCCAGTGCAGCTGTATGTCTCAATTGTTATATTGAAAAGATCTGTTTCTAAATCTAGGATGAACTCCTCGTTTAAAGTGCCATTTACAATAATAAATTCCTCGGGAATATTGGTACCAGTCTTAATACAAACATCTGCGTAAATGGCGATTAGTCTGGTTGAGTCATTCACAGTTTCTACTATCGGATAAAGTAATTCCGGTGCAGTAGGCTTTAAATCACCATTTAATAATACGTCTTGGTATTTTTTCGAAAACCCTAGCCAAAACTTTGCCATTTCAAAATGATCTTTATTTAATTTTTCAAAACGCATGGAAAATTGCGGTACACCAAAAATAACATTGATTAATTGCAGTGCCGCATTTTCAGTCGTATCTTCTGGACTCCACATAATCATATCGGAATGAACAGCAGTGTTTCCTGATAGCAAGCGTAGATCCATAATACCAACACGGTTTGTAATTGCATCATTCGGGCAATCTCCTACCCTGAAAATATTTCCATATTTCCTCATATAAGGTCCGATATATCTTTGTCTGAATTCAACCATAATGGATGGCTGAATTAATTTTAAACTTTCCATAATATCAGTAAATAGACGATCCACCGCTTCCTGTACGGATTCATAATCCCGTTCTGGATCAAATTGAATTGCTTGTCCCTTCGCTCGATTTAAATCAAATAAATCAATAAAATCAAATTTAAATCCGTCTAGATTCCACTCTTTCAGAGCTTTTTCGTAAGTAGATATCAAATATTCCCTGACTTCTGGGTAACGTGGATCCAAAACTCCTGCCTGGAGATTATCACTGAAATATAAAATTTTACTTCGGAATCGCTCCCATGTCTTTGAATAGATTCCCACAAATGGTACACTATACCACAATAAATATTTCATCCCCAAATCATGTACTCTCTCAACATGTTCCCTCATGCCCACGATTCTTTTAGGAGACACTTCCCAATCTCCACAATAAGCATAACCACGATGATCATCTTCTGTCTGCCAGCCATCGTCAACGATAACAGCCCCACAACCTAACTGTTTCGCAATCTCACATTGTTTCTCGATTTCATCATCAGATATGTCCTGATGGAAGCTATACCATGTCGAATACATAGGAAGCTTCGCAGTTTCTGGAACAAAGGATGGCCCATATCCATCCATTTCCTCATACCACACGGAAATATCTTGGATTGCTTGATAATAAGGAATATCCCTCATATCGACTCGAATCACTCCATCATAGGATGATTGAACTTTGGATGGCTCTGTAAATAATGTGATTTGCGCTTTCATCGTTCCAGTTTCTTCGTGGACGCCCAAATTAAAATTAACAGTATCCATCGCATTGGAATATGCTACAGCCAGCCTGTTTTGTCCTTCTTGATTATAGAAACAGCCAACCGGAGCTAATACTGTTGCTTTAGAAGAAAAACCTCCATCCCAATCCACACCGAAACTTTTACTACGGGAGGATCCTGGATGCCAATATGATTGAATATCAACAATTGGGTGATGCCAAACTAAATTAACTTTTGGGAATTGAATGGGTTGTTCTGATCCTATATGGATATGAACAAATAAAACTCCATTTTCTTCTCTTTGGTCAATTTTGACTTTGACACTCTCTTCATGAATGGCCTCAATGTTTACCTTTTGTGTGATCATAGCCTCTCCTCCTCTTTTTCTTTTTTAGAATATTGAATTATAGAGCTACACCTTTTAAGCGAGCAAAAATATTTTTTGTAAACAATACGATGACTAGTGCAATACCACTACCACCAAACATGAATAATAGACCTGGATATATTAAAAAAAGAAGTGACATCAGAATGAGAGTGATGATGATCATGATCGTTTTTATCGGATTTGCTATGCCTATTAATGTGGCATATTTAAAATAATGAAATGTTTTTACTTCAAAATGATTAAATGTCTGAATAATATAGAGTAAATTCACTACATAAAATAAAAGCATTGACAAACTCATAAGGGAAAGAACCCTACTTACCAAGGTGTCATACATTTGAAAAAAATAAAGATCCGTCATAAGTATCGATCCTATTAAAACGATGGCAAAACCCATTTTGTTCGATTTTTTAAAATTAGATTGATAGGAATTCCAAAAAGTTGCTACCATTTTTGTATCCTTTTTGTTGATCAAATCCATTATTAATTGGAACATAGCAACAGTCGATGGGAATAATCCAAACACCCCAAAACCAATCAATGTAAATCCAATCCACAATAAATTAAGACATAACAATTTCATAATCCATTCTAATAAATGATAAATCCTTGCGATCACGGCCCACTTCCTCCTTTCTGTCTTCCTTGATCAGGTAGGGAATAAACATTATTTGATACCTGTATTTTGAACGCCATCCAGGATAAAGCGCTGTGCTATAAAAAATACTATAATGGGAGGAATACAAATTAATAGAGTCGAAGCCATGATAGAAGTCATATCAACTCCAAACATCCCTTTGAATTGCATGAGTCCCAACGTTAAAGTGTATTTACTTTGATCGTTCAAAAAAATTAATGGTCCTAAATAATCATTCCATGAGCCTAACATTTGAAACACACCGACAACCACCAATACTGGAGCCATTAACGGAATGAATATCCGAGAAAAAATTTGAAAATGGTTCGCCCCGTCTATGATCGCTGCTTCTTCCATTTCTTTCGGAACTCCTAATAAAAATTGGCGAAGTAAAAAAATGAAATAGGGTGATCCAAAAAAGTTAGGAACAATCAGTGGTTTTAAAGTATTAATCCAGCCCAACTGATTAAATTCCATATATAAGGGAATTGCAGTTACATCCCAGGGAATCATCATTCCTGCTAGTAAAATTAGAAAAAGAATGTCCCTTCCTTTAAAATTGAATCTGGCAAATCCATAAGCTACTAAAGAAGATGATAATAGTTGTCCGATGATGCCTAATCCTGTAACAATCAAAGAATTTGTCAGAAATGTTGTAAAAGGTAAAACAGTCCAGGCTTTATAAAAATTACTAAATTCAAACTGAGATGGAATTAGTTTCGGTGGAAAAACAAATGTCTCAGCAGGGGTTTTTACAGCTGTAATGAACATCCAAAGAAATGGTGCGATAAAAAATAAACAAAAAATAATCAGTATTGTATGTACAATAACCTTCGTTGTTATACTTCTCGTAATCATCATATTCCTCCTTTCCTATTTTTGTTTCTTTTTCATTTCATTTTCATAGTAAACCCAAGTATTAGACGATTTGAAAACCAGTAATGTCAGAGCCAAAATAATTAAGAACATAAACCAAGCATTTGCGGATGCATAACCCATTTTAAAATACTTGAAAGCATTTTCATAAACATACATTGCATAGAAATACGTCTTTCTTAAAGGCCCTCCACCTGTTAGAACAAGCGCGAGTGTTAACTGTTGAAATGCTGAAATGATAGCAGTAATGACATTAAACAGAATGGTTGGACTCAGCATCGGAAGTGTTATTTTACTGAACTTTTGCCATTTACTTGCACCATCTATATCTGCAGCTTCATATAGGTCTTTCGGTATATTTTTTAAACCGGCTAAGAATATCAGCATCATAGTCCCTTGCCCCCAAATACCTGCAAACACGATGGCAAAAAGTGACCATGTTGGATCATTTAGCCAGTTTGGTCCATTAATGCCTATTAATGATAGTAGATAGTTTAGTAAACCGTATTCTCCGTCGTACATCCATGACCAAATCATTGAAAGGGCTACTCCCGAAACAACCGTAGGAAGATAGAATATCGTTCTATAGCCTGAAATCCATTTTACTTTTTGATTTAATAATATAGCTAGCAAGAGAGCAATACCGATGTTTAACGGTACTAAAATAGCAGCAAACTTAAAGGTAACTCCTAAAGATTGCCAAAACACTGGATCATTTGTAAACATATCAACATAATTTTTGAAACCAATAAACGTTGGGGTTCCAACAGTAGGCCAATCAAAAAAGCTTATGATAAGAGAAAAAATCAAGGGTCCGAACGTAAAACAGATGAAACCAATGATCCAAGGAGAAATGAATAGATAGGGAGTAAGGTCTCCCCATCTAATCTTTGATAGAATGGATATGGGTCGTTCGGGAACCGTTTGAGTTATTTTATTTTCAGTTTTTATAATCATGAAATGATCCCCTTCTTTCTCTTAAACTATTTTTTCAATGCAGGCTCTGTTAATTTAACCGCTTCATTCAAGGCTTTATCTGCTGAATTTTGCCCTAATAATACACTGCTAATTGCATAATCTAGTTTTTTGTCAACTTCTGTCCATTTGTTTGTAAGTAAAAAGCCTGGAGTATCTGATGATCTTTCAAGCATAGTATAGAATGTACTTAATAACTGATCATTTTTATGACTTTGTTCGGAAACCACACTCTTAAGTACTGGCATATCAGTCTTTCTCATTTTTGCTGCTTCTGCTGATACAAAGTATTTGATAAATTTCCAAGCTAGGTCTTTTTCTTTAGAGTCTTTGGCCATTGCAATTCCTGCAGAATGGATAACACCCTTTGAAGGTTGTCCATGAAAGGATGGAATTTCTGCAGTTCCAAAATCCATGCCAGCCTTTTTAAAATCTTCTAAAGGCCAAATGCCGTTCTCGATCATAGCGATTTTCCCTGATTTGAAACTTTCAGTGACTTTATCAGACACAATAGCACTATTTTCATCAATCATATGTTGAAAGCCATTAAGGAGTTCTTGTGTTTTTGAACTATTCATATATCCATCTACCTTTTTGCCATCAGGACTAATGAAACTACTCCCATTACTCCATACATATTCTTGGAATGCATATGAATTTTTTTTGGAAGAGAGAACAAACCCATATTGTTTCTTTTCAGGATTGGATAACTTTTTCGCTGCATCACTGAACTGCTCCCAAGTCCAACCAGAAGTCGGAAGAGGTACCCCTGCTTCTTGGAAAAGTTTTTTATTGTAGTAAATGACGCGAGTGGTAAAACCAATTGGAAATCCATAGGTAGTATTTTTGAATTTGTGATAGTTTAGAATATTCGTATAAAAATCATCAAAAGTAGTTTTAAAACTACTGTCTTTATTTACGTAGTCATCAAGTGGCTCCAGAGATTTATAGTAATCTGGATAATTCCACATATACATGACATCAGGGGGATTTTTTGCTCCGAAAGAAGCAGCCAGCTTATCCTCAAACCCGTCAGCATATGCTTCAACTTGCACTTTCACTCCTGGATTCGCCTTTTCAAACTTTTTCGCAATATCTTGTTGGTATTTGAGACTCTCTCCAGTATCCCATGTAGCAAAGCGTAATACTTTCTCCCCACTTTTACCTTGACTAGAAGATTTCTCACTGTTCCCGCAAGCAGAAAGCAGCATTGCAAAAGAAATAGCTAAAATTAATAATAACGATATTCTTTTTTTCAACATAAATCCCCCTATCATTTTTTGAAGATCAATTTTGTCTTTTGTAAAACAATCTTTAGACCTAACTTTAAGAATACGCTTTCATTCCTTCTTAAAATTTTTTTAAATTCCCTCACCTCCACAGCTTTTTCTAATAATCAAACTAGTCGGAACCACCACTTTTAATGGCAGTGTTCTCCCATCAATGCGTTCAACTAGAAGATTTACTGCTACTTTCCCCATTTCCTCGGTATGAACTTTTACAGTGGATAATGGAGGAGTAACAAATTCACATAATTCAATCCCATCAAATCCAAAGATCGCGATATCATCAGGAACTTTTAATCCTGAATCCGTTAAAGCTTTCAAAGCACCAATGGCCATAGGGTCACTTCCAATGAAAAAGGCGGTAGGGAGATTCCCTGAATGGATCGCTTCCTCCATTAGCGTTAAGCCATCTTTCGTTGTCCATTTTCCAATATAAGTATATTTCGGGTTATATAATCCCTGTTCCGTTAGCATTTTTTCATATGTTCTTTTTCGTACATCATGAATCTCTAATTTTCCAGATAATCCACCAATGGTATATGATTGACCACCAATATAGCCTATTTTTTTGTGTCCTAAATCCAATAAGTATTGAATAACCTTTTCAGTAGCTTTTTCAGAATCTATCACCACTGAATCATATAGTTGTTCGTCAGGAGATACATCGACAAACACTACATGTTGTACTTGCTTTACTTGATTTTCCACCTCTTCTTGACCTATGACTCCTACTACTATTAATCCATCCAATCCTTCTAGATCCTTTTTATTGAAAGGAGGTCTCAACATTTTCGATAGTTCAATTCCCAATTCAATCATTCTCTTTTCAATTCCATTACGAATGGCCAAAAAATATGGATCATCAAATTCCGATTCCTGAGAAAGATACATCAAAAGCCCAATTTTTCCGTGCTGCTTAGGATTGGTAATTTTTTTTTCTATATTTCGTTGCTTTTTAGGTATGTAATCTAACTCTTCTGCAGCCTGAAGGATTTTTTTCCGAGTCTCTTCTGTAACGGATAAAGTTTGATCCTCATTTAACACTCTTGATACAGTCGTTTTTGATATCTGTGCCTTTTTGGCAATTTCATTTAATGTTACCAATATGATTACCTCTTTTTCTATTTTTAGTAAATAAAAGTAATAATTTAGTGAATTTTCACTTAAATATAATATATCAGAGGTGAAAAACGAGCGCAATATTAATTTTCATAATTTTCAATTTAATTTTTCGCCACTATTCACCCATATTGAGATTCAAGGATCCGAAGATTTTAATAACTATTAACATTCACTCATTTTTCATTACGATATAAAGAGCGAAAAAAGTCCAGTGAATAAATCAATTAATTCAGTAAACTAAAATAAAAATTTACTGAAGAAACATTCAGCCTCTTCAACTGTAATTGCATTAATCTCATGGCTATTGGGGTAGCGAGTGCCATCAAAGGAGTTAATAAAAATAATGAGTTTTGAGGGTAACACGGGTACGATGTGGCTTCATCCTCGGGTCTAATTGGTATGGAATTACAAGGAGCAATGGCCATATTCACCGTTAATTTAAAAAGAATCGTAAAACTTTTGGGTTAAGATAAGCGAAAAACAGTGTGAAAATTAAGAAAAGCCGACTATTCCTTCCAGAATTATGGATTGAAAGTCGGCTTTTTTATTTAATTATGCTGAAACCCTTCTTCATGAAAATGCAAAAAACTCACCACTTCCTATAATTATATAGAAAGTGGCAAGTTTAATTTTCTAGGAATATCGGAATGAAACTCAGGTGTATGCAAAATAGAAAATGTATACCCCTGTTGAATAAATAATACTTCATTATGTTTATTTTCAAATGGAACACTGTTTTTCTTAAAATTATTTTGGATTCGTTTTAAAAATGCGTAATCAGGTGTTCCGAAAGATACGTGTACTTTTGGTGGTAAAGCTCTCATCTCAATTGGAATCCAAGGCCGCTGCCACCAAGTTGCAACGATATATGCAGTGCCACCTATAACAAAGTTGAAAATCTCTCCATCTTCCATCGTTTTCATATTTAGATTTGATTTCAACCATTCCGTAAATACAGGTACACTTTTAACGGGAAGACCGATTTCCCTTACGTATAAAATGTTTAACGGTGAATGGGGAACTAATACGTCTTCTTTTATATAACTATGTGGGATAATTTCGAGAAGATTTCCATCACCATCTTTAAAGTATAAATTGAATAGACCATTCTCCTCACCAATTGTATGACCATCTTTCCATTTCACAATGAGTAATCCAGACTCTTTAAGCCATTTTGCCGTTTCATGAAACTTTGAATATGGGATCTCAAAGGCGAAATGCGCAGGGGCAATTGGTTCATATACTTCTTGAAAACTAATTGTTGTATACGGTGTTACTTCAAATTGAATAAATGATGCGGTTTCTTTTTTTATTGGAAAAGATAATATGTCTTTATAAACTTGTTTTACCCCTTCTATAGAAACCGTTTGTAGTTTTATATCTGATATATGTGTAATCACGTTACATCCCCCCTTGTTTCTTATTATCTATTCTTATTGTATTACACTTATAAATAGATAAAATCAAACCGAAGGATGGATTTTTTATATAAAAACTACAACTTTAGTATGAATATGTTAGCTCCAATTACTTTTTATTTCCACTATAACAACTTCTGGTTTATCCCAATGCAACAAATGTGTAGTGTCAGGGATTAATTTTACTTTCGCGCCAGTTTTTAATTTGAAAATTTTTACTGTCTTATCTCTATAATCATCCCATATCTGCGGTAGTGTAGCTCGAAGTAATACAATATTAGATGGTAACTTCTCATATATATCTATCGTTTCATCTTTATGCATACCTCTTATTATATTACCAGCTGTTGTACCTCTCGCATGCCAACGTACTTTGTTATCCATTTCTACACCAAGATCCTTTACTGCAAGCTCTATTAATGGAGACCACCTAGTATAGGTTGCTTTTTCACTTTTGAAGAATTCGTCCCAATTATTAAAAACATATTCATCAAAGTCTTTTTCATAATACAAGATTTCCTCTTGAAGCGTTTCTTCTTTAAGCCTTTTTGTTTGATATCCTCCATCAATAAGAATGCTTCCTAGTACTTTTTCTGGATTATTTAATAAATAAAATAGTGCTACAAAACTTCCCCACGAATGTGATAAAAAATAGAAATGTTCAATTCTCAGTTCATTTATTATTTCATTTAACCAGTTTGCTAAATTCAGCATCTCATAATCTTCCGTTCTTTCAAAGCGCGGTGTTTTACCATGCCCAGGTGCATCAATGGAGATAAACCTATACTCTTCCTTTAATTTTTCTGCGATTTCTATAAAACTTAAACTCGTACTACCTAATCCATGTAAACAAAAGATAACGGGTTTGTCATTATTCCCCCATTCAGTAATATGTACGTTTATTTTTCCGTTGTTAATATAGTAACGTTTCAAAACAAATATCCTCCATATTTCGATTTTTTGATTAACACTTTACTTATTTCTATTTTTTTAAGTTTTCCCTGCATTCTTTTCCACACAAAAAAAGCCGATTTTCTTTAAAAGAAAATCAGCTTTTACGATAAAATACATTATGATTTAACAGCAATAATCATAAACCTTTTGGAATTCGTACGAATCCCTTTTTCAGAACTATTAGCGTCAATAAACTTTTGTAAAATATTAAAATCCTCTTCCTCTTCTCCAAATCTAGGAATAATAGGCGTATGTTTTAATAAGAAAATGAGATCTTCAGGTGTACTGTAATAATCGATAACATCGTATTCACGTACTTGCACGAGCTCAAATCCTGCACTAATAAGTTCACCCATATATTTTTCTTTTAAAATGCCATCTCTTTCGCCTAAGCATTGCCCTCTGCCAAATGCTTCTTTGAGATTTAATTTATCATGTTCGCAAACTTGTTGAGTTAAGAAAAAAGCACCCTTTTTCATTACTTTTGCCAATTCAGATGCTATAAACGGTGCATGACAACTAGAAGCAATATCAAAATAAGCATGCGGAAACGTTAAAGCTTCAGAACCCATTTGGAGAAACTCAACATTTTGTACACCTGCTTTTCTTAAGTTGGAATATGCTGTTTCAATCATGCCATTAGAATTATCTATTCCAATTAATAATTTGGCTGAAGATGCTATGTTAAGTACATTTTCTCCTCCACCTGTACCAACATCAAGTAGAATATGTGATGGTTTGCATCTTTCTGTCACGTCTCCATAAAAATCCCAAGTGTCACCTACAGTTTCACATTTCAGCTTACTGAAGTCCCACCCGTTTGCTCGTCCCACTTTATTATAAAAATTCTTATAATCTAATTCATTCATTTTATTATTTCCCCTTTGTAAAAATGCATTAACTGTTTAGATGATTCTCGAAATAGACTCATAGTTGATATTATCGTGAAATGGCCTACGTCTTCTTTTATATCTGCTACGCATTTTTTCAGCCCCAAACAACTAGTTACTTCGAACAATACGCCATTCCATCTATCCCAACTCATATGGAAGATTATATGTATAAAAGCCTTTAATATTATTTAATTATATATTATAAAAAACAAATTATTAAAACAACATGTTTCTACACATTACATTTAGTTTACATAATAATATTATAGTTTATTTTTATCGATATATTCTAAATGTGCTCTTCCCCAACCACACATACTATCTAAAACAGTACTGACTGTTTTGCCATGTTCAGATAAGCTATATTCAACTTTAGGTGGTATTTCTTGATAAATTTCGCGTTTTATTAGTCGATCTTGCTCTAATTCACGAAGCTGCTTCGCTAATGTTCCTTGAGATATGTCTGGTATTAATCGCTTTAATTCACCAAACCGTTTTGTTCCATCTGTTAATAATATAAATAAAATAAGTGGTTTCCATTTCCCACCGATTATTTGTAATGTCGCTATTATTGCTAATCAACGAGGCATTTGTGCTAAATATTTTCGGATGGAAATAAAGTAAAAAAGGCATCGTATATGCCTTTTTTACTTTATTGTTTATTTGTTTATCGGATAACAAACCTCTGTAACCCACTTATTAGGATCTGATTCCATCGCTGGGCTAACGTGATAAATATTAAACATCGGTCCGGCTAATTCATAACCTTCCGTTTCAATCCATTTTGCTGCCGCCTCATTTACAGCTGTCATTTGTTCGTAACTTCCGTTAACTGTTATTGAAGCTACACAAGATGGATCTATCTTTTTGAAATTAACATCTTTTGTATTTTCATGCTCCCCTAAAATATTTATCTGTATTTCCACATCCACATCATTTTCCTTATATTCTTGATCATGGAATGTAGCAATACTATAACTCGGATTAGCTATACTAATATTTTTAACATTAATTTCTTGCATTAATATACTCCATAAATCCCCTTCGCAATTATAAGATCGAATAACCTTTCTAACGCTTGCTACTTTTCTTTCTGGAATTTCTTTTAACGAAACATGATAGTTCATCTCAACAAAATCCTCTCTCATCGTTTTCAGTAAGTCTTCGAGGAAACGTAATTGTTTTTGGAGATTGTGCATGTCTTCCTTTATTTGAGCACTACGATTTACAAATTGCGATTTTATTACTTCAATATTTTCACTCTCTACTATTTCTTTAATAGCAGCAATATTAAATCCCATATCTTTTAACGTTTGAATTTGATTTACTTTCTTTAATTGTGCAGCGGAATAATAGCGATAGCCATTTTGTTCATCTACTTTTTCTGGCTGCAATAATTCCACTTTATCGTAATGTCTCAACATACGTATGCTAATGGAAGAAAGTTTTGAAAAATCCCCTATTTTGAACATTAGCTCCTCCTATTTATTACAATTATTCGAAGCTCAACTTAAGCTTAAACAATGACATTGTGTGAGAATCAACTATTTATAACGGTTTAAGTGATTATTTAACATATTATATTTACATAATTAAAAACCCTTATGATTCATTTATCAATTTACTTTTCAATGCAATACATATTGATATTAATCCATTTACGGTCAATAACATAACTATAATACTAGTGAGTAAAGCTACATCTGCAGCAAACATTTTAATTGTCTGCCACGGTGAATTTGTACTATAAATAAGAAGTGGAATTAAAATAATAGATAATATTAGAAACAAACTTCCTAGAAAAAACCAGATTATTTTTTTACGGATTTTCTTACGTTTATACTTTATTATTAGCATAATTGCTGTAATGAAAAGTGTGAAAATTACTATTGACATAACAAGTTGAACTATTGGTATATTTCGGGGTATACCAACAGGTTCTTCACCATTCAAAATATTAATAATACCTTTTTTCAATGCTGGCAGTGCTGTTTCTTCTAAAATATGATTTTTATTCGTTAAAATCACACCACCCCAGCCAGTTTCATTTAAAATAAATATTTCTGCATGTGAATCCGGAGTTGACCCTGAATGCCAAACCATCTTTTCGTTTCCATTTATATTTGTTGTCCTCAGTCCAAATCCATAATGTTTTTCTGAATCTACTTTATATAGTGGTGATAAATAAAGATCCATACTATCTTTATTTAAAAATTGCGTATGCTCTTTGTGATTCAAAAACTTAATGAATTGAATCATATCTTCTAGATTTGCTGTAATATAGCCATATGGTGACCCACCATTATCATACGACACCGTACTTTTTCTTGGTATTCCAAACCATGATTGGTAACCTGTTAAATAACCATTTTTATAAGAATCCTCACTATTTGCTGCTGTACCATTCATTTTTAATGGCTGAAAAATTTCCTTCTCCATATAAGTAGAGTATGTTTCTTTTGAAACTTCCTCAATAAGTGCACCAAGAATTAGATAATTCGCATCACTATATTGATATTTTTTTCCGGAGGAAGCAGTTAATTCTACATTTGAAAGTTTTTTCACATTTTCTTTTATAGCTGTAGTGTTTTTAGATTGCTGATCTGATAAGGTTAATCCTGTATAAGTACTTATGCCACTAGTGTGATTTAAAAGGTGTTTTATTGTTATGTTTGAGGCGAATTGGTTGTCTTTTACTTTAAACCAAGGAAGATGTTGTTGAACTGAATCCTCTAAATTAATTTTTTTATCTTCTATTAACTTCACTATAGCTAGGCCAGTTAATGATTTACTTATTGATCCAATTGCAAATGGTGTTTTACTGGTTACCTTTTTTTCAGACTCCCCGGTATTCCCCCATGATTCTTTGAAGAATACATCTTTATTATGTACAATTGCTATAGAAGCTCCTGGAATATTTTGTTCCTTTAAAAACTTTTCAATATACTTGTCTAAAGTAACTTTAATATTTTGCTGAGCGTAAACTTTTGGATGTATACTACATAACATTAACACATTATAAAATATACAAATTAGAAACAATTTATATTTAAATGTCTTCATCTTAATTTATTTCAGATAACTTTCTTTTTTTATAACTTACTAAGCTTATAAATACTAAAACGGAGATTGTAAAACTAATCATTATTAATAAAGAGTTCCACCATTGATTTTCTGTTATTCGATATAAAATATTATAATTAAATGTATTATTACTATTGTTTGGACTAAATGATTCAGTTAAAAATATTGAAAGTGTAGTTTGTGAGATGAGGTAAGTAATCAAAGAGATGAATATTCCACCTATGATTAATGTACTAGATTTTTTATTTACGTTTCGAAGTTGTTTCATTTTTACTCGCAGATCAATTTCATTTATTTCCAAAAAATCTTGAACAAATAACTGAGGCGTTCCTAAATCATTTATACTGTCTTCACCATGTTCACGACATTCTTGAATATGTTCTAAAATTTGTTGTTTAATATTTTCCCTTTCTTCTAAACTTATATCGTATTGCTTTAAATCCTTAAGTACGCCAGTTAAAAATTGCTGTTCTTTATCGTTTAATTCATTCCTCATTTCAGAAGGTCTCCTTTCAAACCACTCTTTAATAATGTTTTAATATCAAATTGCAACTCTAACCACTCATTAATTTTCTTCTCAAGACGTATTTTTCCATTTTCATTAATTTCGTAATAAATCCTAACTTTACCACTATCCGTTACTTCTTGATAAGTATTAACCCACTCTTGATTTTTCAGTTTAGTTAAAATCGGATAAATACTTCCTACTCCTTTCAATTTCAAATTATGTCCTTCAAGTTCTTTCATAATTTCATAACCATAACTTTTCTTTGCAGACAAAATAGACAATACACACATTTCCAAATGACCCTTAATTAAACTTGTTCTATCCATAGGATAAATTTAACAGAAATATATACTTCATTCAAGTATATATTTCTGTTAAATTTAAAAATTAAGAAAATAACGATTTTTTTCATTAAAAAATCAGCAAAATTTCAATATGATTTACTCCAAATAATTTCCCGAATTCTTTTCACCCTTTAATATTCAGTACCAAAATGATTATTTATCATGACAAATAATCATTTTTATAC
>NZ_JAFEMR010000044.1:0-21658 GCF_016892495.1 Bacillus sp. RIT 809
TTCTTGATTAAGATAACGTGTATATCTCGGCGGTAGCTCTATTTGAGTTAATTATGCAAGGTCGTAGAAGACCTTGTTCAGATCATTACAGTATTTAGTTGTAAACTTCAAGGCAAGCGCTCTAAAAAGATCAAACAGATAATTAAGGAGTTGACTTCTGATGATATTGGCGAAGAAAGTCAGACTGATTCCAACGCCTGAACAAGAAAAAGTGCTTAGAAATCATGCTGGAGCTTCAAGATTTGCTTATAACTATTGTAAAAGAATGAGTGATAGATACTATAAGCTATTCGGAAAATCTGTTTCACAGTTAGATTTACAGAAACGATTTACAAAGATCAAGAAGCAAAAGCGATATGAGTGGTTAAATGACATCAACGCACAAGTTCCAAAACAGGCTTCAAAAGATTTTGACAAGGCGCGAAAAAATTCGTTCAAAAAGTACAAAAATGGCTATCACACTTCTTATAAAACCAAAAAAGATTTAATCCAAGGATTTTATGCCAATTATGAAAGACTGATTATAGGAAAGAAAGTAGTTGATATTCAGTCTATTGGAGAAGTGAAAACAAGCCAACAACTACCAAGAAACAAAAAACCATCAAATCCAAGAGTTACATTTGATGGTCGTCACTGGTGGATTAGTGTAGGGTTCAAAGAAGAATTCGAACCACAAGAACTAACCAATGAGTCGATTGGTGTGGACGTTGGTTTAAAAGAGTTGTTTGTAGCTTCTAATGGTACTAAAGAACGAAATATAAACAAAGATGCTAAGGTTAAAAAACTTTTGAAAAGGAAAAAATCAGCGCAAAGAGATATGTCTAGGAGATTTAAAAAAGGTGTGAAATTTCAATCTGCCGGATATGAAAAAGCTAAAACTGAACACCTTCGGTTATCTAGGAAAATTACGAATATCCGAAATAACCATATCCATCAATCAACAGCTAAATTGGTGAAAACCAAACCAATGAGGATTGTTGTGGAAGACTTAAATATCTCAAACCTGTTAAAAAACAAAAAACTATCGAAAGCATTTTCATTTCAAAAATTAAACTTCTTCTTTCAATGTTTATCATACAAGTGTGAGAAGTACGGCATTGAATATGTAAAAGCTGATAAATGGTTCGCTTCAAGCAAGATTTGCTCAAGTTGTGGAGTTAAATACGACCATTCAGTTCAACCAGAAGGACAGTGGAGTTTAAAGGTTCGTGAATGGAACTGTGTTCAATGCAATAGCCATCACGATAGAGATTTGAATGCTTCGATAAATTTATCAAGATGGGTAAAATAATTGCTTGATAATATGAGGTAACGATACTGCCTCGTGTGGAGTGTTATACCCCTCGTCCCTTCGGGGTTGCGAGAACACTTTGAAGCACTAACTTGTGTAAATTTGATTGAATTGTATAGATTTAGTTAAGTTTATCGTATCGGTAGAAAATATAATAGGAAGGAACATAATAAATCCGTTGAATGCGCTTGTGGAGTATTGTATACAGAGTGTGAATGAACAACCGTGTGAAAAATAAGGAAGAGGATGTTTTTTATTTTAAAGAACATCAATAAAATTTCACATACCGTATTTTAAAAATAAATATAGGAAAACCAAAAAGTAATGTAGAATATATCGTACATACATATGTGAAGTCAACAAAATATATAAAAGAGGTGGACCTATGTTACTTGAAGAAGTAATGCAGCAACTAGAAGAATATGGGACAGAACAAACTCGTAAGACGTATAAAAACCATGGGGCGAAAGAGCCGTTATTTGGAGTTAGTTTTGCAAATTTAAAATTGTTGAAAAAGAAGATAAAAAAAGATCATGATTTAGCAATCTCATTATGGGAAACAAAAAATATGGACGCAATGACTTTAGCAACGATGATTTTAGATCCGAAGAAACTAACGTCAGAACAACTAAATAGATGGGTTCAGGATGTTGATTATTATTGTTTAATGGACGTTCTTATGACGGCTATATGTACGTCGCCAATCGCGATAGAAAGAATGGAAGAATGGACGAAGTCTGATGAAGAATGGATTGGAAGAGCTGGTTGGTCATTATTAGCGAATATCGCAATAAAAAATAAAACGTTAGACGATGACTTCTTCTTACCGTATTTAGAAGAGATTAAAGTTCATATACATAATGAAAAAAATAGAAAAAAAGAAGCAATGAATAGAGCTTTAATTGCGGTAGGGGTTCGAAATGAAGCTTTAGAGCAACAAGCAATTGAAATCTCACGTGAAGTTGGAAAAGTAGAAGTTGATCACGGTGAAACGTCATGCAAAACACCAGATGCAGAATCCTATATTAAAAAGACACGAGAAAGAGCTGAAAAGAAGAAAGTAAAATAAGAGAAGGAGAAAGGCTATGAAACCAATTGAAGCGGCACGAAGTATTATTACATCACAATTTCCGAATTGTGATGTTGCTTTACTAGGGGGAAGTGTTGCTAGAGGAGAGGCTACGAAAACATCTGACCTTGATATTGTAATATTCGACCATAATTTGTCATCTTGTTATAGAGAATCTTTCTATAGTAATGGTTGGCCTGTTGAAGTATTCGTACATAATTTTGAAACGTATAAAACCTTTTTCAAAAGTGATTGTGAGCGCGGACGACCTTCATTACCTCAATTAGTTTCAGAAGGTATTGTGTTAAAAGGAAAAGATGAAATTGTAAAGATACTCAAAAGAGAAGCGAATGATTTATTAAATAAAGGACCAGAAAAATGGACAGAAGAAACGATGAAGCAGAAACGCTATTTTATTACGGATACTTTGGATGACTTCATTGGTGCAACAAAGAGAGAAGAAGAATTGTTCATCGCAAATTTATTAGCTGATTTAGTACATGAATATGTTTTAAGGGTAAATGGTCAATGGCTTGGAAATTCAAAATGGTTTATTAGAGTGTTAAGAAGGTATGACGAGCAATATGCAGAACATTTTGTAGCGGCTTTTGATCATTTTTATAAAACAGAGGAGAAAAATGAATTAATTACTTTTGTAGAAAGCACGCTAGATCAATACGGAGGAAGAATGTTCGAAGGCTTTTCTATAGGGAAATGAGAAGGGGATAGCAAAGTGAATATACCATTCGTTCAATTAAGAGAATTGACACTAGACAATGTAGAAGATCGATATCAATGGTCATTAGATACAGAAGTAACAAAGCATTTAGTTGTACCAAATCAATATCCACCGTTCACTCGTGAAGATACGAGAAGGTGGATTGAAGCATGCATAAGTCGAAAGAATGGTTATGAACAACGAGCTATCGTTACAAAGGAAGGTATACACATTGGATGGGTAGACCTAAAAAACTTTGATAATACAAATAAAAATGCCGAACTAGGGATTGCAATTGGAAATAAAGAATATTGGGGTAAAGGATATGGAATGGCAGCTCTATACAGTATGTTACAAATCGGCTTTTCTGAATTCCAATTAGAAAAAGTTTGGCTACGAGTAGACGAAGATAATTTAAAAGCTAGAAAGAGTTATGAAAAAGCTGGATTTGTTTGTGAAGGAATAATGAGAAATGATCGATTACGTCAAGGTAAGTTCATTCATCGCTATCGTTATAGTATGTTAAAAGAAGAATATCAATCTTTATTCAATAGTCTATAAAAATATTATGTAAACTTAAAGGGGATGGGGAAAATGATTCGATTACTTACTAAAGAAGATGCGGAGCAATATTGGGACTTACGTTTACAAGCCTTACAAGTAAATCCAGAGGCATTTGTAACAACTTATGAAGAAGCGGTACGGCAAGAAAATCCTCTTGAGCGAGTTGCAAATAATTTAACATCTAATACTAGCTGTACATTCGGTGCTTTTAATGAAGAAAATCAATTAACTGGAGTTGTCACTTTACTAACAGAAGAGAAAGAGGCGTATAAGCATAAAGGTCATATCGTTGCGATGTATGTAGATGCACAAAATAGACGGAACGGTTTGGCACGTGAGTTAATTGCAAATGCAATTCAAAGAGCGAGAGAAATAGAACTAGAGCAATTGAACTTAGGTGTTGTATCCACAAACGAACCAGCAAAAAAGTTATATGGATCAATGGGCTTTAAAACGTATGCAATTGAAAAAAGAGCTATAAAGATGAATGGTGTGTATAGTGATGATGAAAATATGGTGTTGTTTCTTTAAAGACTACATCTATAATGAGATTTTTGAATATTAATTATATTCATTTTGTTATATAGTAAAAGGAGAAACTATATAAGGGGTTTTAAGATGAAAGCTATTGCAATTGGGATATTGGCATCGTTTTTCTTTGCCTTTACCTTTGTGTTAAACCGATCGATGGACTTAGAAGGTGGAAGTTGGATTTGGAGTGCATCACTACGGTATTACTTTATGGTTCCAATGCTACTACTTATTGTCATGTATAGAGGGAACTTAAAACAACTCTTTCAATATATGAAAAACAATCCGAAAGAATGGTTGTTATGGAGTATTGTTGGATTTGGTCTCTTTTATGCACCGCTTAGTTTCGCGGGTGCGTTTGGACCGGGGTGGCTCGTTGCTTCAACTTGGCAAATTACGATAGTCGCAGGGATTTTATTAACACCATTTTTCGCGGTAGACCCATTACATAAAAAACTTCCGATGAAGGAATTAGTAATGTCAGGTATTATTTTATTCGGTGTTGTTCTCATGCAAGTAGAACACGCTTCTTCTTTAGGGATTCGTGAAACTGTTTTATGTGTAGTTCCTGTACTCATTGCAGCGTTTGCGTATCCACTTGGAAATAGAAAAATGATGCAAGTATGTAAGGGCGAATTAGATGTCTTCCAGCGGGTTCTCGGTATGACATTAGCAAGTTTACCATTTTGGTTTTTACTTTCTGGTTACGAAGTATCTACAAGCGGTTTACCGTCAAGTAGTCAAGTTTTTCAATGTTTTATCGTTGCGATTAGTTCAGGTTTAATTGCGACAGTATTATTCTTCTATGCGACAGATCTTGTAAAAGATGATCCGCAAAAATTAGCAACAGTCGAAGCGACACAGTCCGGCGAAGTTTTATTCGCGCTAGTAGGAGAGCTCATCTGGCTATCTGCTCCAATCCCGTCTTCTTTATCGTGGATTGGAATGAGCCTCGTTATTGTCGGAATGATATTGCATAGTTATGTAGCTGTAGTTGTGAAAAAAGAAGAAAAAATAACAGCGTAGCGTAAAAAGGGGCTGTCCCAAAAGTTTAATCTTTTTGTTAAGATAACGATAGTAAATGAAATTATATCGAACACAATTCACATTATATCGACTTAACGACAAAATATGACAAAACCTATTACTAAAAGAAAGCCGTCCCAGAATACTTTTTGGACGGCTTCTTTTTTACTTTTACATATCTCATGAAAACACTATTATTCTCTTAATTATTTTTCAAACTACTAGTAATTTGATTTTCCATATCAGGTAATGTAGTTTCTAAGGAAGTATCATTTAATAAATTTGCTTCGCCTGAATTATATTTATTAGTAGAATGAGAAGCCGGTTTGTTTAGTTTGTGATCATACTTTTCAGTATACCGTTTTACTTTGTTATTCTCATCAATTGTAAATTTACCTTGATAAGAATTTAAAGAAATGAACACTTTTTCTTTAAGTTTGAAAAAATCCTCCATATCTTCTTTGGCAAATAGAAGAACATTTTCATTCTTTTTAGAAGTTGGAGCACCATCTAGTAAAACTTCAATCGGTTCGTTTAATTCATTTTTTTGTATTTTAATTTTTTCTGGATCATACTCTTGTAATTTACCTTTTGTTGTGACACCACCAATTTCAATAAATTGAATTATATCACCGGGGTTCACTGCATTGTTAAAGCTTTTTGAAACTTGAATTTTTGAACGCGTAAATGTATTTGTATTAAAATCAAAATACTGAGATTCAATAATTGTCCCCTCTACTATAATATCAGCATTTAAAGCTAATTCTTTTACATCATTATATGTTTTTTCAAAGTCGGCCTTATGAATTACTTGTGTAATATCGTTTGTTTTGAAAACAGATTTTTTTGATGATACTTTTAGCAAAGATACGGGAGAGCTTTGCTTCATTTCTACTTCTTGTGAATCACTATAAATATAAAATGCAACACTTGAAGTTAATATGATACATATAAGTCCACTCGCAATAAATTTCTTTTTCATATAATTCACTCCATTCCTAATATAGAATACTAATTAATACAATGAGTTAATTCCGTAAAGTGAACCTGAATCTGGTGTATTTACAGTTCTACCTGAGCCAAACTGACACATAATAGAGTCACCTTCATAATTGTTATGAGCAAGGCCAAATGCATGTCCCATTTCATGAGCAATGGTTCCTGACTTATGATAAGTATTTAGAGAATCGAATGACGATGAATTGAGTTGAATTTTTGCCCAAGAATAGTTAGAAGACGGATCAATTTGACTACCGCTTCTATAAAATTTTGTTTCACCAAGAATACCACTTGAACGTGGATAATAATTGCCTTTGTAAATATCTATTACACTAGAAGGCTTGTTTGAAGTATTTCTAAAAGAAATAGGCGTCGATACAATTTTACCTGTATGAACCCAAGCGCTCATAGAACTATTAATTCTAGAGGATTCTCCAGAAGCTGAACTATCAATCCAATAATATTGTGTGGACTTCCCCCAATTTCCTACACCACCCGTTAACTTCCCTCCGAATGTGTCATAATGATTTGCTGCAAATGTCGAAGAAGGAATGGTAATAGATATGACAGAAACAAAAGCTAGAGACAACCCGACAATTTTTTTCATAAAAATACCTCCTTAAAGTAGTAAGATAAATCGAAGTAATCTTACCATTGTTTTTATATAATTTGAATGTAAAAATAAATAAATTCACATACGGCGTATGAAATTTCACAAAGGATTAAACATTAAGACAAATTTAAAAATGAAGGGTATAGGTAATAGGTTTGCAAGGAAAAAGGAACTGTTGGCAGAGAAAGAATTGGAACAGCTATTTTTATGCTTTGTTTGAAAATGATTATGTTAAAAATTAAGAAAAATATGATAATATATGTATGTATTAGTTTAAAGTAAAATGGGGGAACAATCGTGAAAATGAATGAAATAGTGGCGAGTACACAACTTCCGAATACAATCGAAACAATTACAAATGATTTAAAAGAATTAGGGATAGAAAAAGGAATGACAGTTATTGTTCATTCATCATTAAGTTCGATTGGTTGGGTATCTGGCGGAGCAGTTGCAGTAGTAGAGGCGTTAATGAAAGTCATTACGGAAGAGGGAACAATCATTATGCCAACCCAATCTTCAGACTTATCCGATCCAAAACATTGGTCAAGACCACCTGTACCAGAAGACTGGTGGCAAATTATTCGGGATAACGTCCCAGCATTTGACCCACGTATAACACCAACAAGGGCAATGGGAGAAGTAGTTGAATGTTTTCGTACATATCCGAATGTATTGCGCAGTAATCATCCGCTCAGTAGTTTTGCAGCATGGGGGAAACACGCAGAAGAAATTACAGCGAATCATTCACTTTCCATAAGTTTTGGTGAAGAATCGCCATTACGAAAAATATACGCTTTAGATGGATACATATTATTACTTGGTGTCGGTTATGACTCCAATACGTCCATACATTTATCTGAGGTACGTACAGGTGCACGTGAGTTAATAAAGGTAGGAGCGCCTATTATAGAAGAAGGGGTAAGAGTATGGAAAGAATTCGTTGAAATGGATTACGATTCTGACACATTTGTAGAAATCGGAGTTGAATATGAGCGTAAAGGAACAGTTACGCGTGGGAAGATAGGGAATGCAACGTGCCGCTTTATGAGGCAACGTGATGCAGTTGACTTTGGAACAGAGTGGTTTCGTGCGAAAAATCAGTAAGGGATGGTTATTATGAAGGGGAAAAAAGTATTAATTACGAGCGGCGGTTGCCTAGAAAAATGGGATCAAGTACGCGGACATACAAATTTAGCAAAAGGTACGATTGGAAGAATCATTGCAGAAGAGCTAATGACAAAAGGAGCAAATGTAATATATTTGCATGGCTACTTTGCTGAGAAGCCAATGGATGTAAATAACCAATTAGAATTGCACCCATTTGAGGGGATTATTGATTTACAAGATAAGATGAAAAGTATTATTACACATGAAAAAGTAGATGCAGTTATTATGGCTGCAGCTGGCTCAGATTGGGTTGTCGAAAAAATTTGTGATCAAGATGGAAATGTTCTTAATATGAACGGAAAGATTTCAAGTGATATCGCACCAATTATTCATTTTCAAAAAGCGCCAAAAATATTAAAACAAATAAAGAGTTGGGATCCAGAAACGATACTCGTAGGCTTTAAACTGGAAAGTGATGTAAATGAAGCAGAACTTATTGAAAGAGCAAGCAAAAGAATGGAAGGTGCAAAAGCGAGTGTGATGGTAGCGAACTCACCGCATTCTTTATATTCTCGCGGCGCCGTGCATCACGTCATTGGACAAGATGGTAATGTGAAGTTATGTAATGGGAAAGATGAAACCGCAAAAGAAATTGTCAATATGTTAGAGCGTTTATGCAATCGTATTACTGCGATGTAAATTTAAGCTTTTAGAAAGAGCTGCAGTCGCATAGTATATAATGGAGTTAATATTAACTTAGTGGGGGAACGTATCCCTCACTAAGTATTAAATTGAATCAAATCAATGGAATAGGCCATTAGCTGCTCGTAAATGTGTAATACATGATATATGCATAATGAACATTTTGTGAGGAGTGGATTGTATGGAACATTTATTAAAGCAAGCTATTAAACTTAGAAATGAAAAGAAATATGCGCAGTCTAGAGAGATACTTATAGGATTAACAAATTTTACGAGAGATGCAGAAGTGCTATATCAATGCGCTTGGATACATGATGTCATGGGTCTTGAAATGGAGGCGGTTCCGTATTATGAACAGGCGATTGCGAACGGACTTGATGGTGAATCACTTCGCGGTGCGTATATCGGTCTTGGCAGTACGTATCGTTGTATAGGGGAATATGATAAAGCGATTACTGTATTAGAAGCAGGGATAAAGAAGTTCCCGGAAAATGACGTGATGAAAGTATTTTTATCATTAGCAAAATATAACGTGAACGATCATGAATCCGCGATGAAATTACTGCTTGAAATGGTCGTAAAAATAGAGGAAGTAAAAGAATTTGAATGTGCCATTTCATTTTATAAAGATCATTTAAATGAGGTTTTTGAATAGAGGAGAGAAGGAATGAATCCATCAATTTCACGAAGGCGAAAAGGCATTTGGATTGGGCTCATATCTTTAATTATGTTATCAAACTATTTATTGTATGCCCTTCCAATAGTGCCAGCTGCCCCGAAAGAAGTAGTGCTTGGTTCGTTATTAGATTTTATGTTTGTAATTCCAATCATCACATATTTCTTTATTATAAGGAAAAGATATTCGTTAACGTATATGTTTCCTGTAGTTATAGCTGGATATGTGTTCGCAAGATTTATAATTCCTAGTGATTATTTACAAGCTTTTTCATTTGTTTCGTATGTAATAGTTGCTGGAGAAATTGTGTTCGTATGTTTTGAACTGTTTCTGATATATAAAATTATAAGAGTACTTCCTAAAATAATAAAACGATATAAAGAATATAGAAGTGAGTATTCTTCATTTTCTTATGCGATTGATGCAGCATTTGATGCTAATATGAAGAGAAGTAAGACAGTAAATATCATTCTAACAGAGTGTAAATTACTCTATTATGCTTTTTTATCGTGGCGTGAAAAAGTACTAGAAAATGAATTCACATATTCATATCATAAGAAGACCGGTGCAATAGGTGTTTATATCATGATTATTCATGCAACATTAATTGAAAGTATCGGTTTTCATTATTTACTTCATCAATGGAATCCAGTAATAGCTTGGATATTACTCATCTTAAACATATATGCGATATTTTATTTTTTAGCTGAAATACAAGCGATGCGTAAAAATCCAATTATCGTTGCGGAAGAAAAAGTGATCATTCAAATTGGATTAGGAAAGAAAATCGTTATACCATTTACACAAATTGATAACATTGCATTTTATAAAGGCGAATCTTTAACGAAAAAAGAAGAGAAAGAGGTTCTTGACGCAACTGTTATGGAATTTATAAAGGAACCTGCAACTTTTGAAATAACGTTAAAAGAGCCAATTAAAGCGCAGTTGTTATATGGATTTTCTAAAACAGTAAGTCGTGTTCACTTAAATGTAGACGATGAACGGAAATTTTATGATGCGGTTATGGAGAAGTTGAAATAGGAGTAAAAATAGTGAAAAATAAAAAAACTCGCAACTTAATAGCTTGCGGGTTTTCGTCGTAAACAATTAAAAAATATGATAAAATTAAGAGGTAACTTATGGTACGGTTGGTTGTTCAATTATCACTTCTCCGAGTAGGAGGGGGGTGATAATAAGTGAGTGAAATTACGTTGTTACTGCAAGGTGGACTGTTTCTCATTGCATTGTTAACGTTTATTGTCGTCTTAATTGACAAGCTCAAAAAATAACAACCCACCTATGCCTATAGAATGTGGGTTGTTGTGTTTGTACGAAACAAATAGGATAAATGAACAATCCAATCTGCTAAGTTACGTGGACTAGTGTGTAGCCGCACACTAGTCTTTTTTATTTATATACAGTTTTTAATTGTTTTATGTGATTGTATTGTTCTTTTCACACTCATTATAACACAGTGTCTTTTCATGAAGAAAGGAGACCGTATGTTCTTATGTGGATTAAATAGAACGTGTAGTTTCTTTAAATAGCCCATCCATATACTGTTTTAAACTTTCCACAAAAAATCCTTTTTTGTCTACATTATTTACGCCGACAATTGGTGATGGAAGATTGTATCTCTTTTCTGATAAATGAACAACAACATCAAAAATATCAAATAGGCGAATGAAGCAGAACAGACCGTCTTTATCACTAAGTAAAATAAAGTAATGGTTTTCGCTCGTTGTATTTAATGTATTCCATAAAGAGCTTTTGCTTAAGTCACGAACGATACTCTTTTCCTTTAATTCCATGAAATCGGCATTTAATAGAATGGTAGAAATATCAATCGCATCTGGATCGTCAAAGTAGCCATCAATTGTTTGTACAGCAAAAGTATAGGCCATTTTTAATACACTCATCTTATATTTACGGTTATCTAAAAGCAATTCACGTTGAATAGAACTAGCTACTTTTGTTACGCGCTCTTCTTTCCAAATTTCATTATGTAATGAAATATCGTGCTTTTTACATAGTTTCATAATTAATGCATTAGAATAAAGTATCTCATCACTTACTTCGACTACATCTGTCTCAGCGGCTGCTAGCTCCTCACCATGTTCATTCGTATAGAGAGGGGAGTCGATTTGTTTTTTCATTTGCTCAATCTTATATTGACTTAATTTATGTCTAATTAAAGGGCGGTCAATATTTGTTGTCATATGTTCATGACAGGAATCACAAATTGAGTTTGTGAAATAATATCCACATAATATCTCTGGAATGACATATTGTTCACTAAGTTCTTTCGTATCTTTTCTGCAAATGATGCATTGTGTCATATTTATCACCTTTACCTGCAAATTTGTCTGTAATCTCATTGTAGTGTATTTAATGGGATTTTGGAATATTGTAAAGGAAAATATTATGTGAAATCTAAGTTTAATTTGGTACAATGAAGAGAAGTGCTAGTTTAAAGGAGGACGTTTTTTTGAAATCGAAAGTGCACTTTTGGACATTAGAAGTGCTGATGGTTGTAGGAATTATATTTATTTGCACAAAAATATCGTTTCTATTTCAACCGATTGGTATCTTCATATCAACATTATTTTTCCCAATTTTAATCGCGTTATTTTTATACTTCATATTTAACCCATTGTTAGTCTTTTTGGAGAATAAAAAAGTACCTAGAGGTTTAGCGATTTTACTACTGTATCTTTTTATCATCACATTAACTGGAGTTGCTATTGGAGTAGTTGTTCCAACCATCTCACAACAGCTAATGGATCTAGTGAAAAACATGCCGACTTATATAAAAGAGGGGAAAGTATACATACAAGATCTATCCCATCATAGGTTATTTGAATGGTTATCTACACAAAACTACGTTTCCATTGAAACAATTGAGAAAAATGCGATTGAATACTTAAAGGAAATACCAAACACAATTACGTCGAGTGCAACGGCTTTATTTGGTATTATCACGAACGTGGCGTTAGTTATTTTTACAGTACCGTTCATTTTATTTTATATGTTTAAAGATGGACATGCATTTCCAGGAAAAGCTGTTAGTGTATTACCAGAGTCTTACCGTGAAGAAGGACTTCGTATCATAAAGGAAACGAACGAAACATTATCTGCATATATTCAAGGGCAAGCGCTCGTTTGTTTATTTATAGGTGCCTTTACATTTACTGGTTATTTAATTATCGGTTTACCGTATGCTTTCGTTTTAGGGATTATCGCAGCATTTACAAATATAATTCCGAACTTAGGTCCATTTATCGGAGCAGCACCAGCTGTAATTGTAGGGCTGTTCGTATCTCCGATGCAAGCTCTGTACGTAATTATTATTGTAACAATTGTACAGCAGTTTGAAAGTAACATCATTTCACCGCGTATTATGAGCTCGAAATTAAACATCCATCCGTTAACAATTATCATCCTTATTTTAGGGGTAGGTAATTTCGCGGGAATTATCGGAATGATTTTAGCAGTGCCTGTTTATGCGGTAACGAAAACAGTTATTTCGAACTTAGTGAGATTGTTTAAGACGAAACGAAGTAAACGGAAATAGAATATGTTGAGAAAGATACACCGCAAAAAGTGGTGTATCTTTTATTTTTTTAGAGTGTATGAAATACTTATTATTATATATTTTTCACACGTCAAATCAGGCGATAATTTTTTGTTAAATAAACTTTATAAACTATGTGGAATCCCTCTGAACTATCCAAATCATTTCTTTACACCGCGTCATTAACATCATAATCGACTCCTTTCATTTCTAATATAAGTTCAAACAATTATAGGTGAGTGTAGTACTTGCTTCTACGATCACGAATTTCATCTATAATCTTTTTATACTGTCTCTCTTGTTTTGCTTCATTTGCAGATATAGTTTCTTTTTGAATCGTAATGGTTAAAAAGAAAAGGTGAAACTTCATACGTGAATTCCTCCTTTCGAATAGGAATTACAGGTGACTACAATAATGACTTTGTCGTTCTTTTACGTTGTCCATAGCATGTTCAATTTGTTGGTCATGAAGCATATCAGACTCAGACAGTTTATTTTTTTGAATGGTAATAGTTAAAAATAATACTCTGAATTTCATTGGATTTTTACCCCTTTATAATTTATTTAGTAAAGACGATTGTAATAAGAGGACTGGCGCTCTTTCACATCATCCATAATATTTTTAATTTGTTGTTCGCGAGAAATTTCATCTCTTGAAAGTTTACGTTTTTGAATGATAATCGTTAAAAAGAAAGCCTTAAATTTCATTAGGATATTGCCCCTTTATAATTTATTTAGTAAAGACGATTGTAATAAGAGGACCGGCGCTCTTTCACATCATCCATAATATTTTTAATTTGTTGTTCACGTGAAATTTCATCTCTTGAAAGTTTACGTTTTTGAATCGTAATGGTTAAAAAGAAAGCTTTAAATTTCATTAGGATAGTGCCCCTTTATAATTTATTTAGTAAAGACGATTGTAATAAGAGGACTGGCGCTCTTTTACTCCGTCCATAATATTTTCAATTTGTTGTTCGCGAGAAATTTCATCTTTTGAAAGTTTGCGTTTTTGAATGGTAATCGTTAAAAAGAAAGCTTTAAATTTCATTAGATTATTACCCCTTTAAAAAATATTTTTAATACATTTGTGTATAATACGAACTTTTAATGTCCGTTATTTTATCCATAGTTTGTTTTAATTGTTGTTTACGAAATATTTCAGCTTCAGATAACGTTTTTTTCTGAAGTGCTGTCGTAAAAAAGAAAATATGAAAAGTCATAGACGAATTCCTCCTTTCGAAAAGGAATTACAGGTGATCACAATAAAGCACTTGGCGCTCCTTAACATCATTCATAGCTTTTGCAATTTGCTCATTATGAAGAATTTCAGCTTTGGAAAGTGTATTTCTTTGAATCGTAATACTTAAAAACAATACGCTAATAGTCATCGAATGTTGCTCCTTCCTTTAAAAAATAATGTAAGAGACTAAAAAATCGCACAAAAAAGCCACAGGAAGATATCGTTCTCCTACGGCTGGGCGTGAAAAAGCCACAGGAAAGTATACGACCTCCTGTGGCGAATTTATGAATTAAAAGAAATAAAGTACGATTTTTAATTCTCCATTAGGGTGGTCGAATTCATATTTAATTGTCCGAAAAACACAGGTGCAGTTAACGCTAAAGTTAAAGCATGTAATTGTAATTTCATCATTTTCTTCGACCTCCTTTTAGAATATTTTTCTTACGTTAGTAAGTATATACAATTAATGGATAATTGTAAACATAAAAATTGAAAATTTTTAATTTTGATTAAAATGCGTATATTTTAAAGGGTTTTTAAGGGATACATTGTATAGATTGGATAATAAATAGAACTTGGGGGTGTCTAATGAAGTATATGAATAGCATAGCAGGTGTTATGCTAACAATTTTTTTATTTGTTACTGCTTGTTCTAATGGGGAACAAATAAAAGAAATATCACATATTGAACCTGGGGCTTTTAAAAAATATACGGGGACATACGTTGGAAATAATTCCGACGTGTTTGCGATTGTTGAAAACTTACCTGGTGGTGAAACAGTTCAAAGTATAAATTTGAAAAATGAGAAGATCGCGGTGAAATACGGTGAGAAAAAGAGTGGTAATTTAACAGAAGATATCATTGAGACGTATTGGTTTGATGAAAGGGATACGATGAAAAAGAACTCTCTCTTTAATGCTATTTATCTTGCAATTTTAGTACCAAATGCGAAAGGGTATGAGTTTCAGGTTAAAAATCAAAGTTTTGCATTGAAAAGAGAAGAACTTTTACCCATACTTTATAAAGAATTTAATGATTTGCCAAAGGATGATCTTATATGGAATAAGGGAATCGTAATGAACTTCTTTTACGGTAATCAAGAAAAAATAGAAAAGCTAGTTAATAATAAAGATTTTCGAAAGCAATTTTTTGATGAACATCCTGTGCGGGAATCTAAGTGATATGGAGGAAGATGGGGTCATTTCACGATTGAAAATACGAACATTTTTTAAAGGAGGTCATTCATTATCGAATGACTCTTTTTTGATGAAAATTATGGAAAAAAATAAAACGATGTGCTATGGTTAATTACATAAGTAATGAACCTATGAACCTAAGGTGGTGAAAATGTGAAACCTACTCTGGAGCAAAATAAGTTAATATACATACAAATTGCAGAAACCATTGAATCTGATATTTTAAAAGACATATTACTAGAAGAAGAACAAGTTCCGTCGACAAATCAATTTGCGAAGATGTTACAAATTAATCCAGCCACTGCAGCTAAAGGGGTAAATGTATTAGTGGATGAGGGGATTTTATATAAAAAGAGAGGGATTGGGATGTTTGTTGCAAAGGGAGCAAAAGAAGTCGTACTAAAAAAAAGACAAAATACTTTTATGACAGAGTATTTACCTAAAGTGTGGGAAGAAGCAAAAGTACTAGAAATATCAAAAGACGAATTGATGGATATGATACAAAAAATTACGAAGGAGGGGAAAGAGTAATGTTTGTACTTGAAACGAAAGATTTAACGAAAAAATATAAAAAGAAACTAGCTGTAAACGAAGTAACAATTAATGTAGAAAATCATAAAATATATGGTTTGCTTGGAAGAAACGGAGCAGGGAAAACGACTTTATTAAACTTACTTGCTGGACAAATTATTTCAAGTAGTGGAAGTGTATCTATATTTGGTGAAAATGTTTTTGAAAATAGTAAAGCGATGCAAAAAATTTGCTTTGTTAAAGTGAAAGAAGAAACGCATTTAAGTAATAAAATTAAAGAGATTTTTGAGCTATGTAACAGGTTTTATAAAAATTGGGATCAGAAATATGCTGAAGAACTGGCAGGGAAATTTCAGCTTAATATGAAAGAGAAATACCATAAATTATCACACGGTATGCAAACAGTCGTAGGAATTATTCAAGGTCTAGCAAGTAGGGCACCGATTACTATTTTTGATGAACCAACTACCGGTTTAGACGCAGCACATCGAGAGTTATTTTATAGTTTACTATTAGAAGATTACGGTGAGTATCCCCGAACAATTATATTATCAACACATTTAGTAGAAGAAGTAATCCATGTTATTGAAGATGTAATCATCATAAAAGAAGGAAGATTAGTCGTTCAATCATCAGTGGAAGATTTATTACAACAAGGTCATATTATTTCAGGGCGAAAAGACAAAGTGGATGAGTTTTCAATCAATAAAAAAGTAATAAATCGAGAAGTTTATGGAAAGAAAGGTATAGCTGTTATATGGGAAGAGCTTTCTAGTGACGATTATTACTCTCTCGAAAAAGAAGGAATAGCAGTTGATAGAATTACATTACAAAAATTATTTATTCACATAACAGGTGGTGAATTGAAATGACGATGTTAATGAAGCAGTTAAAGTTACATATAAATTTTCATTATAAAGCAATTTTAATATTTTGGATTTTAGCTTTATTAATAAAAGGAGCTTTGAATGCTGCTCATTTAAATGGATTGAAAATTAGTTATTTACCCGAAATTATCAATAATCCTTCAATAGCAATTATGATGTTTATAATAGTGAGTACTTTCAATATACAAGATGATTTATTTCGTTTAGCTATTTCATTTGGTGTAACGAGAATTCAATATTTCATCGGAGCGATTTGTTATATTGTACTGCAATCCGCATTATTTTCATTTCTTCAAGTAATGTTTTTACACGATATGAAATATAACATAGTAAATGTTAGCTTTTGGGAGCAATCAGCACAACAGTTTATTATACAATTTTTGTTTTATGTTACGACAGCATGTTTCTTCCAAGTAGCAGTAGTTTTTAAACAACGATTTCAGTGGATTGGTCTCATGATAGGTGGAACGCTTTTCTTATCAACAAACAGTGTGCTTTATGGAGAAGTAGGGATAAACGGTTTATTATTTACGAGTGATATATCTTTAATAGATATTCCCTATTTTACTGTAATTTCAATTGGATTAACTATTCTTTATATCCTAACTAGTAGTATATTTATTCGTAAAGTTTCATTCGAACAAACAGTTTAAAAGATTGTTAGATTAATATTAAAGGAGAGAAGGAATAATAAATGGGAGACACCTCTTCATTAATAACCGTCTTTTTATGCGTGGCCTTACTAATTTTTTGGCGCCGTTATCGATCTATGTATAAGCCGATTAAGGGTACGGGAAAACGTATTTTGTGGCCATTAATATTTTTAACACCGGGGATAATATGGTTTTTTGGACCCGTACATCCAGCACTATTACAAGTAGTTATAGCAGCATTTATTGGAATTCTTTTTGCCGTACCACTTATAGTTTTAACAAATTATGAGCGAAGAGATGATGGGAATATTTATACGAAAAAAAGTGCAGCCTTTTTAATTACTTTTATTGCACTTGTCGTTTTAAGATATGGTTCAAGACAATATATTGTTGATTTAGATCAACAAACGATAGGTTTATTATTTTACGTAGTTGCAGTATCGTATATTATTCCGTGGAGAATTGCTTGTTATATAAAATTCAGGAAAGTTTTGCGAGAAAATAATAACCATGCTATATGAAAACTTCTCATTTGAGAAGTTTTTTATTTTTATATGCAAGCAAAATAATTTATTGAAGTTCACGCTACCATACAATATGATAAATATAAAAAAATTGAGGGGAAGTAGGGGATATAAAAGTGCGTACAATTCTACTATTTTTACATAACATGCCCATTGATGAAATAGAAAGTATGAGAGAAAAGTATGATCCTTTATTTGGATTAATTCCTCCTCATATAACAATTGTATTCCCGTTTGAAAGTTCCGTTTCGAATGATGATCTGAAATTACATATTTTGAATGTGTCCAAAGGGATTCATACGATTGAAATTGAGTTTGCTAGCCGGATAAGCAGCGAGGGAGAGTATTTATTTTTGGAAGTAGAAAGAGGGAAAGAAAAAATAGAAGAATTGCACGATAGATTGTATACAGGTCCTTTACTACAATTTTTGAGAACGGATATTCCATACATACCACATGTAACAGTTGGGAGAAAAGGTAGCGCGGAGTTAGCAACTGAAATAGCGAAGGGGATTCCTAGTTTTCATGAGAAGTTGGACTGTGTAATTAATAGAATTAGTGTGGAACGAATTGGTGAGAATGGAGAGTCAATTATTGAATTTGAAGTACCATTGCAAAAAAGCTGACAAAAGTCAGCTTTTTTATTTCGTACCATGAAGTAAAGCACCAATCGCACCACTATAACCGCCGTCTTGTAAAAAGACTGGTATTTTATTTTGATATTCTGTATAGCTACTTATAATATTTTGAAGATGTACGTTATTACATAGAGTAGAACCGATGTAAATGATATGGTCAATATTTTTCGCTTCGGCGAATTGAAGGCTTAATGCTGTGACGACTTCACCGACAAGTCCTTGAACGGTAGCTAGTATATCTGAACTACTATAATTTGAATCTGTAATGGTCGCTTTTCCGAAATTGCTAGCAGTTAAGTTATTATCAATAGGGGAGAGAATCCCACCATAAATATCTCCAACTGTAATATCTAGACTTTTTCTGGAGCCTATATTCGTAAGCGGAATCACATCTTCAAAATGATCTATATTTGTTAATAGTTTTGAAAGACCCATAATAGTACCACCGCCAACGCCAGTTCCCCCAGCGCGAACGTATTGCTTGTCGTGAACATAGTGAATGGAAGTACCTGTACCGATATTTGTTAATACAAAGTTGTTTATAGCACGTTTTTCTTCTTTTAGTATGTAGCGTACGCCTGCTAAAGTAGCTTCAAACTCGTTTAATTCTACTATTTTATATGAACCTGAAAGTAGTTGTTCTAACTGTTTAGCTTTACCACCTGTAATGCATAATTGTGTAATTGAATTATTATTATGAAGCCATTCTTTAATTCTTTTTTGTTCATATGAATAAAATTTTTCAAAAACTAATTTGTTCATTTCGTTAAAGTAAGCAATTTTTGTTAATGTTCCCCCAGCATCAATACCAACAACATTCCGCATTTTTCTACTCCTTACTATGTAATCTGTTTAATCAGCTTGATATATTAATAGCTTTTCAATGGTAACGATTGATTGACCGTTTACAGAGGCAATTCCTTTCCCAAGAATAAAACCTCGTCTGTTACGTGTTAATTCATAATGTAAGTCAAGTTTATCACCGGGATACGCATTTTCATGAAATTCCACCCCATCTAAAGAGGAGAGGAAACCAAGTCCTTCAGATTCACCTGTACTTACAAAAGCACTAAGTTGAGCGAGTGCTTCTACAATTAGCATATGAGGCATATAGTTTTGATTGTTATTAATAAACCACTCATTATTTGTGATCAGTTTGTATCCTGTAGCTGATTGAGATTCTTTAACGTTTGTAATTTTATCGATCATTAAAAATGGATAGCGATGGGGAAGAGTATCTTTAATATTCACATCGTACCTCCAGGAATAATAATACCCCTGCTAAAGTTAAGCAGGGGAGTTATTATTAATTTTTAACTAATTCTTCTATTTTTTCAATAGAGAAAATACCGCTATTTTTAATGTTTTCAACTGCTTCTTGTAATACTACTTTATCTTGAACAAGTGCAATACGTACAAAGCCTTCGCCGTGAGGACCAAATGCATGGCCTGGTGTGACAACGACATTTGCACGATCCATAAGTGCATAAGCGAACTCTAGAGAAGTCCATCCTTTCGGAATTTCAGCCCAAACGAACATACTTCCAGCTGGTTTATCGACATTCCAACCGAATTTACGGAATCCGTCCACTAAAGTATCTCTACGTTCTTGGTAAATTCCACGGTTTTTCTCGCAAAATGCAGCGCCGTGTCGTAATGCAGCGGATGCAGCTTTTTGAATTGGTAAAAACACACCGTAATCTGTGTTAGACTTAAATTGCGTAAGCGCGCCGACAATTTCTTTATTACCAATCATATAACCAATACGGCTACCAGCTAAACTATAACTTTTAGATAAAGAATTAATTTCAACGCCAACTTCTTTTGCACCAGGTACAGATAAGAAGCTAATTGGCTTTTGACCATCAAAATAAAATTCAGCATAAGCAAAATCATGGACAATGATAATATTATGTTTTTTCGCGAATGCAATTACCTTTTTAAAGAAATCTTCATGAGCCATTGCTGGAACTGGATTCCCTGGGAAGTTCAAAATCATCATCTTCGCTTTATCGGCAATTTCTTTAGGGATAACTTCTAAGTTAGGTAAGAAATCATTTTCTTTCTTTAATGGCATGTAGTAAGATGTTGCACCGGCCATTTGAATTCCTGTTTCATAAGCTGTATATCCTGGATCAGGAACTAGTATTATATCTCCCGGATTTGCAAAAACCATAGGTAAATGAACGAGCCCGTCTTGTGAACCCATTAATAATAAAACTTCTTTTTCAGCATTTAATATAACATTATGAGTGTTGTTGTAATATTCAGTTACAGCTTCGTGAAATTCTTGAATACCAGATAACGTATATCCGTAACTTTCTTTTACACTTGCTGTATGTACCATTGCTTCTCTTACGAAATCAGCAGGAGGCATATCGGGATTCCCGATACTTAAATCAATCATTTTATGACCTGCTGCAATTTTCTCTTTTTTATAGGCCCCTAATTCACTAAATATAGAAGATTGGAATGCTTTCATTCTAGTTGCTAACGTGTAAGTCATCAAAACCCCTCCTAAAAACAGTGTTTTCTTTCTGCGTTTTTAATTATTCTGAAAACACATGTTTACATTTTATCATTTTTTTATGAAAATTAAAACGATTGACAAATTTAGAGAAGGGAAGTATTTTATATGAAAAATCTACTTAATCTTGGTGATTATGGTGCGCTATCCAATTTCGGTATAGTATTTATTTTTGTAGTTGCTTTCAATGCTATTAGGATGTTGTATAGTTTTTGTTAAGAATATCACGCATGTCTCGAATGAAAAAGAGTAGGAATAATAGATCAATTATGCCGCTAACCCAATAGTATGCGTATCCCATTGTATATTTATCATAAAACGAAAGGGAATTCCAAATGATTAGAATTACTGAACATATTGTTGATATAACTAAAGAGCGTAAACTTCTCAAAATAAACACCTCACATAGAAATAAATGAATGTATTATAAAATAATACATTCGAATTAAAGAATTTATAAATATCATACTTTTTAAATTCCAAAATAAAATGACGCAGAAAATATATTCCGCGTCATACACGTTAAAATGTGGATCTGTTGTGTGGTTGCTGAAAGAGTGTTAATTCAAGTGATTAATCACTTGTTTTTTT
>NZ_JAFEMR010000045.1:0-20828 GCF_016892495.1 Bacillus sp. RIT 809
AATATTATTTATATAATTTATATGGTGGAGGATGACGGGATCGAACCGCCGACCCCCTGCTTGTAAGGCAGGTGCTCTCCCAGCTGAGCTAATCCTCCGAAGTGGTGACCCGTACGGGATTCGAACCCGTGTTACCGCCGTGAAAGGGCGGTGTCTTAACCACTTGACCAACGGGCCAATATATATGGCAGAGAAGAAGGGATTCGAACCCTCGCACCGCGTTAGCGATCTACTCCCTTAGCAGGGGAGCCCCTTGAGCCACTTGGGTACTTCTCTGTATATGGCTCCGCAGGTAGGACTCGAACCTACGACCGATCGGTTAACAGCCGATAGCTCTACCACTGAGCTACTGCGGAATAATAAAGACAATTTGTATCTTATAAAATTTCTCATCGTAAGTCAAGAAGTTTTTTCACAACGTCTTGCGCAAACGGGACATGTTTATAATATACTGGATTGCGTTTTCACTGTCAAGATGTTTTCACTACCAGTTTTAGTTGTCCTTTACACTTTCCACATACATATCTTTGTGTATTTATTTGACGTCTTCTTACATATTGAAATGAACACCCCATACATTCATACATAGAAACTTTCGTTTCCTCCTCACTAATCATTCGTTTGCAAAAACGCGGTGCAGCTACTTTCTTTAATAACTCACGAAAATCTCTATCTCGGTGCTTATACCCTTTCCCTGTGATATGTAAGTGATAATGACAAAGTTCATGTTTAACAATCCCGACTAACTCTTCTTTACCATATATTTCGTAATATCGATAATTCAATTCTATATTATGATTCTTCAATAGATAGCGCCCACCAGTTGTACGTAACCTACTATTAAACATTGCTTTATGTAAAAACGGCATTCCAAAGCATTGTAACGATACCTCTTCCACTAACCGTTGAATTTCTTGCTCATCCATTCTCATTCCTCCTAAACTAAAAAATATTTTTACACTTTTCTCTCTTCTTATACATATAGTAAATAGTACATATACCCATCCTCATTCAAGAAGCGTGATTTCTAAAAATGCAGCATTGCTAGAAATCCACTCACCAACCTCTCATCAAAGTTACCTTAACTAAAAGGAGCTACTTTTTTGAGAGTAGGATTAAACAAGGAGGGATTCCTATGCCCACGTGGCTAAAGAAACAAATGCAACGTGCATATTTTGAGAAAAACCGGTATCAAATCAAGTTACTAAATGAATGCTGGTTTTATTATAGTAAAATACATCAAAGCTCATAATCAATTAAACTTTCCAGTTCATAAAAAAAGAGCAGTTTCATCTGCTCTCTTTTCTTACTATTCAATCGGTAACATTGATAATGCAACACGACCTTTTTTCGTATCAATATCATCTACCCATACCTTTACAATTTGTCCCACGGATACAATATCTAATGGATGCTTTACAAATTGTTTGCTTAGTTTAGAAATATGCACTAAACCATCTTGCTTCACACCAATATCAACAAAGGCACCGAAATCAACAACATTGCGGATCGTTCCCTCTAATTCCATACCACGCTTTAAATCTTCTAATTTTAAAATCCCCTTTTTCAAAAGTGGCTTTGGCAACTCATCCCTCATATCTCGTTCCGGGCTAATTAAAGCATCCATAATATCAACTAGTGTTGGCTCACCAATCTCCGTCTCTTGAGATAATTTAGAAATATCTACTCCTTCTAAACTCTTTTGCAAGTTTGGTTTCCCCACATCACTCTTCGATAACCCTAAGCTCTTTAATAGCAATTCAACATTTTTATATTGCTCTGGATGAATCCCTGTGCGATCTAACGGATTCGCTCCTTCTAATATACGTAAAAACCCGATACATTGTTCATATGTTTTTGCACCTAAACGCGGGATTTTCTTTAATTCAGTACGCTTCGTGAATTTTCCATCTTCCTCACGCTTAGCTACAATATTTTTCGCAACTGTTTTTGATAACCCCGAAACATATTGCAACAATGCAACTGAAGCTGTATTTACATTAACACCAACTCGGTTAACTGCTGTCTCTACTACAAATGTTAATGATTCATTTAATCTCTTTTGAGATACATCATGTTGATATTGTCCCACCCCAACAGATTTAGGGTCAATTTTCACAAGCTCTGCAAGTGGATCTTGCAGACGTCTCCCAATTGAAACAGCACTTCTTTCTTCAACCTGTAAATTCGGAAACTCCTCGCGAGCTACATCAGATGCTGAGTACACACTAGCACCCGCTTCATTTACAATAATGTAAAATACATCTCGTTCTACATTTTGTAATACATCTACTATAAATTCTTCCGTTTCCCTCGAAGCTGTACCATTTCCAATCGCTATCATTTCAACTTCATATTTATCTATAATTGAAAGGATTTTCGTTTTTGCATCCTCATATTTACGAACAGGCGGATGCGGATAAATAACATCTATGTGAAGAACTTTTCCTGTATCATCTACTACAGCTAATTTACAACCGGTTCTATACGCTGGATCTACCGCTAACACAACTTTCCCTTTCATCGGAGGTTGTAATAATAAATTACGTAAATTCTCAGAGAAAATATGAATCGCTTGTTCTTCGGCCGTTTCCATTAATTCTTTACGAATTTCTCTTTCTATTGAAGGTTGAATTAATCGCTTATATCCATCTTCCATCGCTAATTGTACATAATGCGCACTTTTAGAAGCTTCATCAAGAATCATTTTTTTATGTAAAAACTGAAGGATTTCTTCAATTGGCGTGATAACAGAAACTCTTAATACGTCTTCCTTTTCACCACGATTCATAGCTAGTACACGATGTGGCACTACTTTTTGCAACGGTTCTTCATAGCCATAATACATTTCATATATATTCTTTTCATCTTTTTCTTTATCTTTTACAGATGAAGACATAATCCCTTGTCGGAAAGTAGTATTGCGAATCCAACTACGATATGCCGCATTATCCGAAACAAGTTCCGCAATAATATCTTGCGCACCTTGCAACGCATCTTCTGCAGACGCCACTTCTTTTTCTGCATTAACAAATTCCATAGCCTTCTCTGCTGGATTTTCTTTTTTATATAACAATAGCCACTCAGCTAACGGTTCTAATCCCTTTTCTTTAGCAATTGTAGCTTTCGTTCTTCTTTTTTCTTTATATGGACGATATAAATCTTCTACTTCCTGAAGTTTTTTTGCAGCAACAATATGAAGACGCAACTCTTCGGTTAGTTTACCCTTTTCACCAATAAGACGAAGAACCTCTTCTTTCCTATCTTCTAGTTGCATCATATATTGCCATCTTTCTAAGATTGCACGAATTTGCACCTCATCTAGAGATCCTGTCCATTCTTTTCGGTAACGAGCGATAAATGGAACTGTGTTACCTTCTTCTGTTAATTGAATAACATGACGAACTTGCTTTTCTGTAAAGCCTAATTCTTTCACTAACATTTTCATTAACCCTTGTCGATTATCTACCATTTCCATATCCAACCGTAACCTCCTCTATAATAAAAAAAAGTTGCCCTGTAAAGAGAGCAACTTAAACTGCCGATTTAAAAATCTATTAGTCCTAAACTAATTTGTAACGCTTCATCTACACGACTCATCATCACTTCGTCCAAATGAGTGATTTTGTCCGTTAAGCGTTGCTTATCGATTGTTCGAATCTGCTCAAGTAAAATAACAGAATCTCTCTCAAAACCATACTTTTTCGCATCAATTTCCACATGAGTGGGTAATTTCGCTTTTTGAATCTGTGCAGTAATAGCCGCTACAATCACAGTCGGACTAAAACGATTTCCGATGTCATTTTGAATGACAAGAACCGGACGAACGCCTCCTTGCTCAGAACCAACAACTGGGGAAAGGTCTGCAAAATACACGTCGCCGCGTTTTACAATCAAAATATTACCCCCCGCTAACTAAGCGTTCTACTGTATGAGCTGCTTCATACTCTGCTAAGAAAGCTTCAGATGCAATACCAAGATTAATTTTTCCCATTTCAATGTACCCACGTCGCATTGATTCATGTTGGTAGCGTTTCTTCGTCTTATGTTGACGCAATAACAGTTGTGTTGCCTGGCAAATTAGTTCATGGCGATTCTTATTCTCTTGTTTTCCAATTCCGTCCAATTCCGTTACCATTTGCTTTGGCAACCGAACCACGATTTCAGTAGTTACACTTGATTCGGACACAAAAATACACCTCCACCGTCAACTACACACCCAAATATATATATGACACCTATTGTAATAATACCATTGTATGGAGCCTGTTGCAAAGACTTCCTTATTCCCTGCTTATGTTTTCCAATTCATAAACAAAACATTCATCTTCTTTTACTTTTCATCTCTTTCAAACAAGAAATAAAGCAATTCTTTCCGCAACATTTCATTGTAACTTATATTAATAACAATTATAAAAAGAAGCTCCCTAGCAAAAAAGAGCCTATTTTCCATTAGCGAAAATCCCCTAAATGACGAGATACTGAGCGATAATACCTTCTTCTATATATCGTTCAAATAATTGATTACTTCTACAACTTTACCGTTTCGTATAAATATTCTCGGTACACGGAAGCTTATCGTTGCGATAATTTCATAATTAATAGTCCCGGAATATTCAGCGACCTCGGTAGCACTAATATACTCATCACCTTGTCTCCCAATGAGTGTAACTTTCGTACCAAGTGGCACTTCACAAGGAAGATGTATCATGAATTGATCCATTGTTACTCGCCCCACAATCGGTACTCTTTCACCATTTACAAGTACTTTAAACCCTTGCAATCTTCTAAGCCAGCCATCTGCATATCCAATTGCAACTGTCGCAATCCATTCTTCAGTTCTCGTTCGGTATGTGACATTATAACTAATTCCATCCCCTTTAATCACTTGCTTAATATGAGCAACTTTCGTATGAAGTGACAACGCCGGTTCCAATTTAAATGGTAAAAAAGGACGTATTTCTACAGATGGGGATAATCCATACATCGCAATACCAACTCGCACCGCATTAAATGTAATCCCTTGAAACCTTAACGTTGCAGCGCTATTGGCTGTATGGACAAATTTAGGATTTACTCCAAATTCTTTCAACCAACTTAACTGCTGCAAGAATGTATTATATTGCTTATCAAAGTAAGAAGTCTCAACCTCATCCGCTGTTGCAAAATGCGTATATACTCCTTCTAACTCTAAAAATGGCGCACCTTCTAAACTCTTTAAGAACCCTTTTAATTCTTTGCGTTCACGTATTCCGATTCTCCCCATACCACTATCAAAATTAATATGGAATTTCATTATTGATGAACCATCCCAGAGCTTTATCGCTTCTTCCACCCATTCTTTTTGAAAAACAGTTAATGCTACATCATTTTCAGCAGCTACATTTACATCACGGGGCGGGGAAGGACCTAATACTAAAATCGGTGCAGTAATACCAGCCCTCCGAAGCACTAAAGCTTCATCTAAAAAAGCAACTGCTAATCTTGTCGCTCCTGCTTCTAATGCAGTTTTAGCCACCGGTACATAATCGTGCCCATATGCATTCGCTTTAACTACAGCAAAAATCTCTACATCACTTGGAATGAACTCTTTAATATGCGTAACATTGTTATAAATCGCATCTAAATCAACTTCCACCCAGGTGTCACGGTAAAACGGTGCGTCTTCCATAAATACACTTCCTTATACACGATATGCGAAGCTTATTCTTTTATATGCTTCTTTTATGAAATCCACCTTCAAACTAAGAAAAGACGCGGTGCACATATATCACCACGTCTAAGATGTTTACTTCACCTGCTTCGCTGTAACCGAACGAGCAACCATCAACAACTCATTCGGCTCTAAACCTTTAGACACGAGCATATATTCTACTCCGTTATGCGACCACGTTACAGAGTCTTTCGTCAATGCACCAATGGTGAAACCAAGATCAACCGGCTCTCCACTTACACTTACCGCCGATGAGGCCTCTGCAACTTTTGCCTTTTCTTGTATTAAAGTAAAGGATTTCTTACTTCCAGTGTATGTGAGTATTGCACGCTTGCCACTGTCTGTCTTCAACTCCTCTTCCTCTTTCAAAGTCATGCCTTGCGGCGTATCACGCGGATACAAAATAGCAAACGGTTTGTCTTCTTTCGCTGCCGTCTGAACATCCACTTGTGCTCTAGACATATTTTGTTTCGTATCAAATGCACCTTTATCAAACTTTGCATCAAACTTTACTTTAGTGAAATCTACTTTTACAAGGACATTTTGGTCATTATCCATCAGCTTCACAGAAACTGGTGTTAAATCACTTTTATTCAGCTTAATTTCTTGTTTCGGCAACATATTTTGATGTTGATAATTTGTTTTTGTTTTAAATACATAATACTTATCTGTTTTCTCGAAAGAGAGATTTTTCTTATCTTGCAAAATATCTCTTACAAGTGATTCATATAAATAAGCCTGGCTACTATTTTGCGGCCAATCACTTTGAAAACGGAAACTCTTATTAAGCGCCGGTGTTAATACAAATACACCTTCATCATTTCTTAAAATAATTTGACTCTGATCCTTTTTCGCATTCTGCAAATTCACACGATAATACGAAGGTTCTTTATGCCAAATTTCTACATTGTACTCCTGAGGCTCATTTCCTGTTTTAATAGATAATTTCGCTTCAGCTTGATAACTCTTCATACTTTTAACTTTCGCTTCTAAATCTCTCACAACATCTTCCTGTTTCTTTTCCATACAACCCGCCAACACAAAAACGGTCAACAAACCGACAAGAACTAAAAACAGACGCCTTTTCATCACTTCAGCCCCTTTGCCCCTATAAATGAATGGAAGGTATGCCTTCCTTATCGCTACCTCAAATATATGAGACAAAGATATAAAATATGCAGACTAGCGTGACGAGCTTTCCAAAACAACTTGAGCAACGGCAAATTCTTTACTATGACTAATTGATAAATGAACAATATGCTCTGTATTTGTAATGATAATCGGCTTACCTCTATCATCATTCCTTACTTCAATATCTAAAAAACTCACTTCTTTCCCGATACCGGTCCCTACCGCTTTAGAATACGCCTCTTTTGCTGCAAATCTTCCAGCTACGAATTCTGTAAGGCGACTTCCTTTCAGCCCCTCGGCAACACCACGTTCTCTTTCAGTTAAAATACGTTCCATAAATTTAAGCTTTCCATCTAGCATTTTTTCAATTCGATTTAACTCAATAATATCGATTCCAATCCCTACAATCATTTCAAAATCCCCTTCTTCTATTTAGCTTTCTTCATTCATATTGTAAGAATAACAGAGAATCTTTCTGATGCAAAAGGAGTGATACTAACAACATGCTAATACCATCCACTCGCATTTCCTTACAACCGATTATCATCTCTTTACTTCTTATACAATTAGTCATGATTATATTGAGCGACTTTTCCCTCTTTCACCTGGCAGCCTACAATGAATATATCGCTAAAGGAGAATGGTGGCGTGTCATAACTTCCTTACTTGTACACGTAGACTTACAACATTTTCTTTCTAATAGTATTTGTTTATTTGTACTTGGTTCTTCTATTGAAAAACAACTAGGACACTTTTCTTTCATCATTATTTTTTTCCTTTCTGGCATTCTCGGGAATATTTCTTCTTATATTATTATGCCTTTTGAATATATTCACGCCGGAGCATCTGGTGGTATTTTCGGATTACTAGGCGCCCAATTATTTTTATTGTATAGTCGATATCGTTCTTCAAAACCAAGAGACATCGCTATTTTTTCAATAATGATACTTATATTACTACTATTTACTTTCTTTAATCCCTCTGCCAATCCTATAAGCCATTTAACAGGACTGATCATCGGCGGCATGTGCACCCCTTTTTTAATAAAGTGAAACTTTAATCAGTGGGGGTTTTGTCCATCCCCCACTGATTATTAGCCCGCACCAATCGGGACAAAAAAACCGATGGCGCAGAGCTTATTTAATATAAAAGCTCGCACCATCGACAATTTCCACATCTGTTTGTTTACTTAACTCTCTCATTAGTTGAAATAAAGACTCATCCTTTTTCTTCGCCTCAATCATACAATCAATTTGCGGAACACTCCCCTTTATCTTTTTCAAAAAAGATAAGAAGGTATCTACATCAATAAAATCCGCATGTGCTCTTGGATCTTTTCCATCTCTAGGACTAGAGATGTGCATTTTAACTGGTAATAAAGACGATTCCCACGTATGTACAACACGTGCCCAATCTTCATGCCAATCTTCCTGGTCATTATTCATCATATGATGGTGCAAGTCAAACACGACTGGAATGTCTAATTTCTCACCTAAATACAATGTTTCTTCTAAAGAAAAGGTCGTGTCATCATTTTCTAATATAATCATCTCTTGAATACCTCTTGGAACAGTTGACCAATTTTCTATAAAGCGTTCTAATGCGAGCTCCTTATCTTTATAACCTCCTCCCACATGTAATACACATCGTTGCTTATGTTCAATTCCCATACCCTTTAACAATTTTTTGTGCATCTGCAATGTCTTTACAGATTGTTTAAAAATACTCTCCTCAGGTGAATTTAGTACAACAAAATGATCTGGATGGAAGTCAATTCGCATATTCATACGAATTGCATATTCACCTAATTCTTTCAGATTTTCTTTTAAAGGACGAATATAGTTCCAATCTAACAACTCCTCATGATTCGCTAAAGGAATGAGCTTGGAACTAAGTCGAAAGAAAGATATATCATGTCCTTTATTATGCTTTAATAATCGTAAGCAATTTTCCAAATTCGAATTAGCGATTCTTTCGAGTTTACGAATCGCAGCCTCTCGATCATCAATCCGCTGAAACTGTGCATATGTCATCGTTTGAGATGGAGATGCATTCTTCAAATGCACACTCATCGCAACATACCCAAGTCTTACAAGCATATAGCACCTCATTTCTATACGAGTTATTATGTAGTATGCACAATTACAGAAATAAAAAAAGAGAATGCCAGCAAAGGGCATTCTCTTTTTTATTAAGCTTGTGGACGGCTATGATGTTTTCTTTCGCCGCGTCCATTTGAAGATCCAGGGCGACCTTCACCTTTACGACCACGGTTACCATCACGGCTACCACTACCACCATCACGATTGCGATCACGGTTACGACCATCGCCACTTCCGCTTCCACGTCCATCACGATTACGATCACGGTTACGACCATCGCCACTTCCGCTTCCACGTCCATCACGACTACGATTACGGTTACCATCACGGTATCCACTTCCGTTACCACCGCGTTTTTTAGAACCGCCACCTCTTGAAACAACTGGTGGTTCTGATGTTAAAGCGATTGGAGTTGTATCCGGCTCTTTTGTCATCATTTTTAAAGCAGCAGCTACTACTGTTACAGAATCATTCTCTTCTAACATTTCTTCTGCAATACGCTTGTAGTATGATAAGTTTTCATTTTGGATTGTGCTTTGAAGTTTTTCAGCGATTAAACGTTGTTGACCTTCTAATGCCTCGTCAAGTGTCGGTGCTTCCATACGATCAACCTTACGTTTTGTTGTACGCTCGATATTTTTTAATTGTCCTGATTCACGTGGTGTTACAAATAACATTGCAATACCTTTTTTACCTGCACGGCCAGTACGACCGATACGGTGAACGTATGATTCTGGATCTTGTGGGATATCGAAGTTGTATACGTGTGTTACGCCTGAAATATCAAGACCACGTGCAGCAACGTCTGTTGCAACAAGAACTTCAATAGCACCTTCTTTAAATTTACGTAATACAGACATACGTTTCGCTTGTGTTAAGTCACCATGAATACCTTCTGCTGCATAACCACGTAAGTTTAATGCTTCTGATAATTCATCAACACGACGCTTTGTACGACCGAATATGATTGCAAGCTCTGGAGATTGAATATCTAGTAAGCGTGTTAACACGTCAAACTTATTCTTTTCTTGCACTTCTAAATAGAACTGCTGAATGTTTGGCATTGTTACTTCTTTTGCTTTTACTTTAATGTGTTGAGGCTCAGTCATGAAACGCTCAGCAATACGACGGATTGGATCTGGCATTGTCGCTGAGAATAATAATGTTTGATGTGTTTCTGGCACATCTGTTAAAATCGCTTCAATATCTTCAATGAAGCCCATGTTTAACATTTCATCCGCTTCGTCAAGAACAACAGTCTCTACGTTTTGTAAGCGAAGTGTTTTACGGTTAATATGATCTAAAATACGACCCGGCGTACCAACAATAATGTGTGGGTGTTTTTTTAGAGCACGAATTTGGCGGTTAATATCTTGACCACCATAAATTGGTAGAATACGAACACGTTTATGTTTACCAAGTTTGTATAGCTCTTCTCCAACTTGAATTGCTAATTCGCGCGTTGGCGCGATAACAATACCTTGAACTGCTTCTTTATTTGTATTCACTTTATCTAATAGTGGTAATCCGAATGCTGCTGTTTTCCCTGTACCTGTTTGCGCTTGCCCAATAATATCCTTACCTTGCAATGCATATGGAATTGTTTCAGCTTGAATCGGCGTAGCCTCTTCAAAGCCCATACTTTCAACAGATTGTAGTAAAGACTCACTTAATCCTAATTCTCGAAATGTTGTCAATGTTACTTCTCCTTTTCTATCCTATACTTATCATTTAAAAAAAGGCGTTTTCCGAACTTGCGGAAAAGCCCTTTTCCTGAATACTGACGTATAACCGGGCGTATATTCTTCACGAAAATACTTCTAAACGTTATTACACTTTATCAATTATAAGTTTTGTAGGTGTAAAAAGCAAACCCCAACTGTTACCTTATTTCATATTCAGAGCTTTTTTCTTTACTTTTATTTTTTTATCATTTACTGTAAGCGCTTATTATAAGTTTCCACTATTTTCGTGGCTATCATCCCTATTTATATACACCAATTATTTCAACATCGTAATTACTTCTTCTAATTTCATACCGCGAGACGCTTTTACTAGCACAACATCTTTTGCATCAACTACTGCTTGTAACTCTTTTATTAACTCTTCTTTACTATCATACGCTTTTACACGGTCTTTAGGGAAATTAATTTTTGCACCTTCAGCAATTTGAGCCCCTAATCTACCATATGTGAATACATATGAGATCTTTGCTGGATCAATTAATTTACCTACTTCATAATGAAATTGCACTTCTTGATTTCCAAGTTCTAACATATCACCAAGTACAACAATTTTTTTAGCAAATCCATCTAAACCATTCATTAGGTGGAACGCAGCTTCCATAGCTGTTGGACTAGCATTATAAGCATCATTGATAATTGTTAAACCACTATCTTTTTTTACAATTTCCATACGCATACCTGTCATTTGAAGTGTTACTAAACCTTTTTTCATTTCTTCCCACGTTACACCAAAATTTTTTGCAATTGCCATTGAAGCAAGCGTATTATATACATTATGCTTTCCTAGTACTGGCAGATAGAATGACAAAGTTTCATCTCTATTCATCTTAAAGTGTGTCCCAGTCGCCTGTAATGTTACAGTAGTTGGATAATAATCATTTGCTCTCGCATCACCAAATGTAACTGTTTCAGCTGCTAAATTCATTTCCGGAACACGATTTGTTAATAGCGGCTCATCCCCATTATATACGAAAACTCCACCTTCTTGTAAACCTGTAACAATTTCTAACTTAGCTTCTGCAATTGCCTCACGAGAGCCTAAATCCATTAAGTGTGCCTCACCAATGTTCGTGATAATAGCTGCATTAGGACGAGCTAACTTAGATAGAAATTCAATTTCACCTCGGCTTGACATGCCCATTTCTAATACAGCTACTTCTGTATTTTCCTCTAAATTTAAAATAGTAAGAGGTAAACCGATATGGTTGTTGAAATTACCTTCTGTTTTTTGAACTTTAAATTTAGTCGCAAGAATACTTGTTACAATATCTTTCGTAGATGTTTTACCATTACTACCCGTTACACCAACAACTTTTACATCCAATTGATCACGATAGTTTTTCGCTAACATTTGCAATGCTGCTAGTGTATCTTCTACAAAAATAACTGGAAGATTTTCAGGTGGGTTTTCTACATCTTTCATCCACAATGTAGCAATCGCCCCGTTTTCAACAGCTTTATCTACAAAAGCATGTCCATCGAAACGTTCACCTTGAATCGGAACATATAAGTTTCCTTTTTCAATCTTTCTCGTATCAATAGATGCTCCTTGTATAGTAATTCCCTCATATTTCTCTGCTAATCCAGTACCATCTACCATTTTCTCTACTTGTTTTAACGTTCGCTTAATCATAAAAAAACACTCCTTACATAGAGGAAGCACTATTCCTTCGAATAGTGCTTCCTCCTTTTTTGTTAGATTGTATATTTAATTTTTTGTTTTTCTTCGTGACGTTCAATCGCTAAACGAATCAACTCTTCAATTAATTCCGGATACGGTAACCCTGTATGTTGCCATAATAGCGGGAACATACTAAACGGCGTGAATCCTGGCATTGTGTTTACTTCGTTAATATATAGTTCTCCATCTTTCGTTAAGAAGAAATCAGCTCGTGTTAAGCCAGAACCATCTAATGATTGGAATGCAATAATTGCATCTCGCTTAATTACATTAGACTCTTCTTCTGTCATTTCAGCTGGAATAATTAACGCTGTATCACCATCGATGTATTTCGATTTGTAATCATAAAAATCTTTTTTCGGTACAATTTCACCTACAACAGAACATTTCGGCTCATCATTACCTAATACACCAACTTCTACTTCACGACCTACAATATTTTCTTCTACAATAATTTTACGGTCAAATTGGAATGCCTCTTCGAATGCATTCTCAAGCTCTTCACGATCGTTACACTTATTAATACCAACACTTGAACCAAGGTTTGCTGGTTTTACGAAGCAAGGATATCCTAATACTTCTTCTACTTTTTCATACGCTATTTCACTATCTTTTTCCCATGCGCTACGAATGAAAGATGCATATTTCGCTTGTTTCAATCCAGCTTCTGCAAAGATATTTTTCATAACGACTTTATCCATACCAGCAGCTGATGCTAATACACCGTTACCTACATAAGGAATGTTCATTAATTCTAATAATCCTTGAACCGTTCCATCTTCACCGTTTGGCCCATGTAGTAATGGAAAAATAACGTCAATCGCATCTTCTTGAGAAGTTGCAGACGGAATAATTTCTGTGCTTAATGATAACGGGGAAATCGCATTTTCTGCACCGCTTATTTTTAAAGTTTCAACATCTGTTACTTCACCTTCAATACGCTCACCGCGTACCCATTGACCTTGTTCTGTAATATAAATTGGATGAATCTCGAATTTATCTTGATTTAATGCTTTAATAGCAGCAAGAGCCGTTTGTAGCGAAACTTGATGCTCAGCTGATTTTCCACCGTATAGTAAACCTAATTTAATTTTTGTCACTGAAATCACCCTAACCAATTGTTTTCATTTTTCTATTTTAGCACTTTTTATAAAAATAGGTAGTTCCTATTTGAAATAAAATGTAACTTCCATAAATAATTAAAAGACACCACTTATTGGTTTTCTACACTTTTCCTCTTTAATTTTCTACACACCTAAACATAATTAAACTTTAAAGTAAGATTGCTATCTAATCTGGTTATGTACCTAAAATATGTAGAAATCCACTTTTTGTGTATGTCATCTATATTATCCTACCATTTATGGAGAATGAAAAAACACTGATTAAAGTTTCATTTTATTAAGAAGACTGTTTTGTAAGCGTATCTTTTTGCCTTTGCTCAACAAGACGATCTAAAGAAACATATACAAAGCCTGCAACTACACATCCAACACCTAAAATTGTAAATAAGAAGTGACCAAGCAAACGATCCAATAGAAAACCACCAAGAAGTGGACCAAATGCCCCCCCTGTGATCCACTGCAAACTGGCCGCTCCCATATATGTTCCTCTCAAATGCTCAGGGGCCAAATTCGCTACAAACGTCATCTGTACAGGTGACATAATCATCTCACCTAACGTGTATATTGCATAAACGAACAGTAACGTTATTAAAATAATTGTAGCATTTGTATCTAATCCTCCAAACCACTTCGGTAACCACCCTATAAAAAACAAACCCATTCCGAACAAACACGCACCGTATAACATCGTCTTTCCGACAGGTTTATCTGCCGCCCATTTTGAAATTTGAAATTGAAATAAAACAACTAATAGTCCATTTAGCGCCATTAAATATGGATATGGATTATTAATGCCCTTCATTTCGTTATCAAAGTGCAGCGGCAACATGCCTTCTGTTTGAGAAAACCCCATAGAAATAATGATTCCCGCTAGCAAATAAATCATTAACGCCTTATCTCTCATTAAAATTTTCCAAACCGCACCTGATTCCCTCTCTTCATTCTCTTCTTTTTTATCTGCGGCTTTTGGCATTGTCTCCTGAATAAAAATTAATACAAGTAATGCATAAAATAGCATTGTCGACGAAGCGATAATAAAAACAAGGTTCTTCGATAAAACAACTACTGATACTCCCATTATCGGCCCAATTGCAGCACCAATATTGTGTCCCATTCGCAATAAACCATATGCCTCTGTTCTTTTTTCTGGCACCGTCACATCTGCAACCATCGCTGATGCCGCTGGATGAAATAGAGAATTACTTAACCCTAAAAAAATAGATAGAATAGCATATGGGATAAACCCTTCTATAAATAAAAAACCGAGCATTAGTAATGCATTACTCGCCATCGAAAATATCATAATTGGCTTTCTTCCATATATATCAGCTATTCTTCCGCCTATAAGTGAGCCAAAGCTTGCAGCAATTGGAGAAAGCGCCATAATAATTCCAACTTGTAATAAAGAATCTACCTTATCTTTTAAATATAGTGCAAAAAAAGGCATTAACATCATCATCGCAATTCCGTTCAATGTCTCACCGATAAATCGAATCCATACGTTACGATCCATCCCCCTTAGCTCACGCCATGTATTTTTCATACTTCCCCCCCTTAATTAACCAACAATTATCTTATAACAAATTCAGAAAAATGTAAATTTTCAAAACAAAAATCCATTCTAACAGAATTAGAATGGATTTTTCCACTTATAAATTTGCTACATCTTCTTCTTTTTTACTATTACTTAAAGCACTATGTTTTCGGCTATATAAAAAGTAAACTGCTATACCAATAACCATCCATACCCCAAAACTAATCCACGCTGTTCCGGATAACTGAAGCATTAAGTATAAACAAAAAATTACCGTTAACGCTGGTAAAAATGGTACAAGAGGCGCCTTAAATGCCCTTGGTAAGTCAGGATGAGTTCTTCTCAGGACAATAACCGCAACTGCTACAAGTGCAAAGGCTGACAATGTCCCCATATTTACAAGGTGTGCTAAAACATTTAAATCAATTAGCCCTGAAATAAGTGCTGCAATAATCCCAGTTGTCCATGTATTTAAAAATGGTGTTTTAAATTTCGGATGAACTTTAGCAAGACGCTTCGGCAAAAGCCCATCTCGGCTCATCGCATACGAAACACGAACTTGCCCATACATCATAACTAGCATTACAGTTGTAATCCCTGTAATTGCTCCTACCGAAATTACTCCCGCTAAACTATCTTGTCCAATAAATTGAAGTGCAAAGGCAACTGGATCTGATATATTTAGCTGTCCGTATGGAACAATTCCTGTCAAAATAAGTGAAACAACGATATAAAGAACAGTACAAATTAATAACGATGCGATAATGCCGATTGGTAAATCACGTTGCGGACGTTTCACTTCTTCTGCAGCTGTTGAAACTGCATCAAATCCTATGAATGCGAAGAATACTGTAGCAGCTCCAGCCATTACACCATCTAAACCAAATGGCATAAAAGGCGTCCAATTTTCAGGTTTCACATAATTAAAACCAGCAAAGATAAAGATAAGAACAACCGCTATTTTAATAAATACCATGATATTATTTATTCGTGCACTTTCACGAACACCTCTAGATAAAAGAGCTGTCATAACTAGAATAATTAGAACTGCAGGTAGATCAATTATTCCACCCTTTCCTGTACCAGGAGCCGAGGAGAGAATGGTCGGAATATGAATCCCAAATCCCTTTAATAACGATTGAAAATACGCTGACCATCCATTGGCTACAGCAGATGTAGCTAATAAATACTCGAGCATTAAATCCCATCCAATTAAGAATGCAAATACTTCTCCCATCGTCGCATACGTGTACGTGTACACACTCCCTGAGACAGGAACTGAAGAAGCAAATTCAGCGTAACAAAATGCAGCAAAGGCACAAGCTAATGCAGCTATAGCAAATGATAATATAATAGCTGGTCCAGAATGTTTCGCTGCTACAACGCCAGTAAGAACAAAAATACCAGTTCCAACAATTGCTCCGATTCCAAGCATTGTTAAATCAAGTGCCCCTAACGTTCTCGATAATTTCTTTTGTTTACTTTCTTGCAGTAACGTCGAAATCGGCTTCTTTTGAAAAATTTGCTTCATACTGTGCTCCTCCATGATTTTAGTTGTCTGAAAATTTAATTTACTTTTTTCATTTTACCCACAGCATGTTCTTTAGTCAATACTTTTGTCGGAATAAACAGAAAATTATCGAGATACGCGCTATATCCTTATCATTCTTTCTATAAAAAGATTCACACAATCATATCTATATATCTTTTCATAACTGTTTTTGGTATTATTATACATGTCGATTCCACAAAAGAGGCATGCTCCTTTATTGAGCATGCCTCTTTTTACTTATTTCACAGTATATGAACTCTCTTCAATCCAGCTATACATATACTTTTCATCTTCCGTCTCATGTGCTTGTTTTACAATACGAAGCGGACGGAATGTATCTATCATAACAGCCAATTCAAGTGTTTCTTTCTTCCCTATACTCGCTTCTGTTTTTCCAGGATGCGGCCCATGTGGAATCCCGCTCGGATGAAGCGTAATAGAACCTTCTTCCACACCTTTTCGGCTCATAAAGTTACCTTCTACATAGTAAAGTACCTCATCACTATTCACATTACTATGATAATATGGTGCCGGAATTGATTCTGGATGATAATCATATAAGCGTGGTACGAAAGAGCAAATAACAAAATTATGACCTTCGAATGTTTGATGTACTGGTGGTGGCTGATGAATACGACCTGTAATTGGTTCAAAATCCTCAACATTAAATACCCATGGATATAAATAGCCATCCCAGCCAACAACATCTAACGGATGGTGCCCTAAAACATGCTTATGCATATAACCCCTCGACTTTGTCATTACGACAAACTCACCTTTTTCATCATATGTCTCCAATTTCTCCGGACCACGAATATCTCTTTCACAAAACGGACTATGCTCTAACAGTTGCCCATACTCATTGCGATAGCGACTTGGTGTTGTAATTTGGCTATTTGCCTCTACAACAAGAAACTTAGTCTCTCCCTCATCTGGAATAACACGATAAATCGTTCCAATTGGAATCGTTACATAATCACCTTTTCTATAGTGAATCGTTCCAAACATCGTCTCAATTTTTCCTGTTCCATAATGAACGAATAACATTTCATCGCCATCACCATTACGATAGAAATAATCCATTTTTTCTGCCGGACTCACTACTCCAATTAACAAATCTTCATTTCCAAGTATGAAGGTTCTTCCACTTACTGCATCACCATTTTTCTTATTTTCTTTCGTGCGAAAGTGACGATGAGCAAGAAGGGCATCCTCTTCATACTGTAACTGACAAGAATGCGATAATGCCGCATGACCTACTTCCGTTGGCATATAATGATGATACAAAATAGACTGCGTACCAGAAAAACCTTTTGTTCCCATTACCTGTTCACGATAAAGCGATCCATCCTTTTTACGGAATTGTACATGTCGTTTATGAGGTAGCTCCCCCATGTGACGATAATACATGCCCATCACCTGCTTCCATCTCTTTTTTGACCGTATTACGTAATGTACCTAAACCAGTAATCGTAAGTTCTACAACATCTCCATCTTGCAGCCACTCTTCCGTACCAAGCTCCAAAATACAGCCTGTTCCTACTGTTCCAGACCCGATAACATCCCCTGGATATAACGTAACATCTTCCGAAGCACGTTCAATCATTTCAGAGAATGCATAATAAATATCTTGGAAATTCCCTTTTGATAACAGTTGCCCATTTACATGAGCAGTCATCTCTAAATCATAACGATCACCGTTACGATAAACGTCTAATTCCTCTTTCGTAACGAGATACGCTCCTAATGAAGTTGCAAAATCTTTTCCTTTCGCTGGACCGAGTCCCACTTTCATTTCTGTTGCTTGTAAGTCCCTTGCACTCCAGTCGTTCATAATGCAGTAACCAAAAATATATTCCTCTGCTTGTTCACGAGAAATGTTTCGTCCCTCTTTCCCAATTACGCAAGCAATCTCTAACTCATAATCAAGCTTTTTAGACTTCTTCGGACCAATAACAAAATCATCTGGACCAATAACAGCACGGTGGTTAGTAAAATAAAAAACCGGGATATCATACCATTCAGGTACAACATCTAGCCCTCTTCTCCCGCGGGCTGTTTTTACATGCTGCTCAAATGCATAAAAATCTCGAATGCTACTCGGATTAGGAATTGCCGCTGCTAATTGAACTTCCTCTAAGGAATATATACCCTTTTCAGGATTCTTAATATTACGCAATACTTCTACATACTCATCTGCTTTCTCTAAAAAGGCGAACATAGAAGAAGGTAATTGTCCATTACTCGCAAGATTCATATCGATTACTTTGTCACCTTCAAGCCATCCAGCTCGCATTTCTTTCGATGGGAGACGAAATGTAACAAATTTCATCGTGATTCCTCCCTATGAAAATGAAATTTCCACCAACAAAGGAACTCTTGCTGGTGGATACAAATTTTATAAATTTCCGCGACGCTCTTGTTCTCTTTCAATTGATTCGAATAAAGCTTTAAAGTTCCCTTCGCCAAATCCACGAGAACCTTTACGTTGGATGATTTCAATAAATAGAGTTGGACGATCTACAATTGGTTTCGTAAAGATTTGTAATAAATAACCTTCTTCGTCACGGTCTACTAGAATCTTCAATTCTTTTAATCTATCAATTTCTTCATCAATTTTCCCAACACGTGCAGTTAACTCATCGTAATACGTATCTGGCGTATCTAAAAACTCCACGCCATTTGCACGAAGCACTTCAATTGTTTTTACAATATCACTTGTTAATAAAGCAAGATGCTGTACACCCGCTCCGTTATAGAACTCTAGATATTCTTGAATTTGTGACTTTCTTTTTCCGTCTGCTGGTTCATTAATTGGAAACTTAATACGACTTCCATTCGTCATAACTTTTGACATTAATGCCGAATACTCTGTGCTAATATCGTCATCGTCGAAATGGATCATTTGTTTAAAGCCCATAACATTCTCGTAATAACTAACCCACTCTTCCATTTTCTCAACGTTACCAACTACATGGTCTACAGCAATTAAACCGGATTCTTCAAATGGAATATTGAACTCTACCTTTTGAAATCCTGGCATGAATGTTCCTTTATAATTTTTACGCTCTACAAGCGTATGAATTGTATCACCATACGTACCAATAACCGCTTTCTTCAAGGTACCTTCCTCATCTGTTAACTCTTCAGGAGGAGCAATCGCAACAGCGCCACGTTTTACAGCTTCAGAGTATGCTTTATCAACATCATCAACAAGTAAAGCCACATCTTTCACTCCATCACCATGAGTCTTTACAAACTCTGCAATACGACTATCACTACTTAAAGCTCCAGACACAACAAAACGCATATTCTTTTGCACAAGAACATAAGATACCTTTTCACGGTTTCCTGTTTCTAATCCAGAATAAGCTACAATTTTGAATCCAAACGCTCTCGCAAGATAATAACTTGATTGCTTTGCATTCCCTACGTAAAATTCCAAATGATCTACATCACGTACCGGAAAAAAGTCCTCCATTTGTGCAGCTAGCGTATCCATAGATTTTTGTTTCATAATATCTTCATCCCCCTGTAAATAGATTAAATGGTCCATAATTAAACCTAACCGAAAACGCTTCCAATGTTCGTTAATAGAAATTAGTTAGCAAGCTAACAAATTATGACCTTTAAAATTTTCTATCTTTTCTGTCAAATTCCTCTTTTTTTCTTACATATAAAATTCGACCTTTTTCTCTTTAAAATACAGTGAAACTTTAATCAGCGGGCTTTTACGGGATAAGGGGATAACATTAATACTTGAGGGGATATATGAGAGGAAAACAAAAAAGACCCCAACATATTAACTATTTACTAATATGCTAGAGTCTTTATTTTTTTAGAATAATGGTACGTACGGTATATAAAAACTTATTGTTATCCATATTCATCATACTAATACATTTGTAAGGAATATAATAAACGCTGTCAATACAGCCGCTCCACCTGCTGATACTAAAATATCCATTTTTGTTACTTGTAATACTTGTTCCTTGTTCATATTCCTCATTCTCCCTTCTTTTGTTTTTGTTACAAAATTTCTATTATACTAATACGCTTGAAAGAAATACGATTAATGCTGTTAATACTACTGCTCCGCTTGCTGATCCTAAGAAGTCGCCTTTTGTTACGTTCAATACTTGCTCGTTGTTCATAATTTCCATTCTCCATTCTCTTATTTTTGTTACAAAACTTCTATTATACTAATACGCTTGAAAGAAATACGATTAATGCTGTTAATACTACC